>CAZUJM010000394.1:0-3662 GCA_964620405.1 uncultured Pirellulaceae bacterium
GACGCACGACCTGGTGGATCGGCCGCAGGCAGTCGGCGAGCTGCTGAAGCTGGCCGCCGCGCGGTCGGACGTGGGAATTCTGGCGGGCATGAATGCCGCGCTGCGCGGGTGGCGCAAGGCCGCGCCGCCTCCGGGCTGGGAAGCAGCACGAGATCGGTTGAGGGATGTTGGAGACGAGGGCGTGCAACGCGAGCTGCGCGAACTGGCCGTGGTTTTCGGCGATGGGCGGGCCGTGGACGAACTGCGGCGGATGGCGGTCTCCCCCGAGCAGGATCCCGAAACACGCCGCACCGCCATTCGCACGCTCGTGGACCTCCGCGCCGAGGGACTCGACGACCTGCTGTTCGGCCTGCTTGGTGACCAGGTGGCCGCGCCCGAGGCGGTGGCGGGGCTGGTCCGCTCCGACCACCCCGAAACGCCACGCAGGTTGATGGACCGCTATGGGCAGCTGTGGCCGCCCGCGCGGGAAGCGTTGGTCGCAGCCCTCGCGTCGCGCCCCGCAGTCGTGCCGATGTTGGTCGAGGCGATCGAGCAGGGCACGATCGACCGTTCGCTCGTGGGCGTCTTTCAGATCCGCCAGATGCAGCAGGCCGCGGACGAACACCTGCGGGAACGCCTGCGCCAGTTATGGCCCGACCTGCGGCCGCTAGACGAAGGAAAACGCGCGCGGATCGCCGAGTGGAAGCAATTGCTCGACGGCGACGCCCTGCGGCAGGCCGATCGCGCCGCCGGGCGTGACTTGTGGAAGAAGCACTGTGCCACCTGCCATACGCTCTACGGCGAAGGCGCAAAGATCGGCCCGGATCTCACCGGCGCCCAGCGCGGCAATCTCGACTACTTGCTCGAGAACATCCTCGACCCTAGCGCGTCGCTGTTGCCGGACTATCGCATGACGACGCTGGAACTGGCCGATGGCCGGGTGCTCAACGGCGTCGTGCTCCGGCGCAACGACAAGACCTGGGAGGTGCAGACGCCGGCCGAGCGACTGGTGTTGCCGGTGGCGGAGATCGAGCGATCGACCGATTCCGGCAGGTCGCTCATGCCGGAGGGGCTGCTGGACGTGCTGCAGCCCGCGGAAGTGGCGCAGCTGATCGGCTACCTGATGGCGCCGCGAGCCAACTGACGAACGACGCACCGCCGCGTTCGTCGATCAGCCCAGCAGTGCCGGGATCACCTTGGGGCCTTCCACGCCGGTCAGACGCTGGTCGAGGCCCTGGAACTTGACCGTGAAACGCTCGTGGTCGATGCCCATGCACTGCAGGATCGTGGCGTTCAGGTCGTTCACGTGCACCGGATCCTGCGTGATGTTGTAGCTGAACTCATCGGTCTCACCGTAGACAAACCCGGGCTTCGCGCCGCCGCCCGCCAGCCACATGCAGAAGTTGCGCGGATGGTGGTCGCGGCCATAGTTGTCGGGCGTGAGCGTGCCCTGGCTGTAGACGGTGCGCCCGAACTCGCCGCCCCAGACGACCAGCGTGTTTTCGAGCATGCCGCGTCGCTTGAGGTCGGTGAGCAGGCCGGCCGTGGGTTGGTCGACGTCGAGGCATTGCAGCGAGAGGTCGGTTGGCAGGTTGCCGTGCTGGTCCCAGCCGCGATGCAGGATCTGCACGACACGCACGCCGCGTTCGACCAGACGTCGCGCGAGTAGCGCGCTGGCGGCGTAGGTGCCGGGCTTCGTCACGTCCGGGCCGTACAGGTCGAGCGTCTCCTGCGTCTCCTGCGAGATGTTCGTCAGCTCCGGCACGCTGGTCTGCATGCGGAACGCCATCTCATACTGGGCCATGCGCGTCTGCGTTTCGGGATCGCCCAGTTGGTCGAACGTGCGGCGGTTGAGTTCCGCGAGCGAATCGAGCATGGCGCGACGGTTGCGGGCGGAAACGCCGGGCGGGTTTTGCACGTACAGCACCGGATCGCCCATGTGCCGCAGCGCGACGCCCGTATACTTGCTCGGCAGGAAACCGCTGGCCCACATACGCGTGAAGAGCGCCTGGGCCGCCGCGCCCGATTTCCAGTTGGGCGTGAGCACGACGAATCCTGGCAGGTCGTTGCTCTGGCTGCCCAGGCCGTAGGAGAGCCACGAGCCCAGGCTCGGCTTGCCGGGCACTTCGCTGCCCGTCATCACGGAGGTGCAGGCCGGATCGTGGTTGATCGCGTTCGTGTGCACGGAGCGGACGAGCGTGAGGTCGTCGACGCACCGCGCCGTGTGCGGCAGCAGTTCGCTGACCCACATGCCTGACTGGCCATGCTGCGCGAACTTGAACTTCGACGGCGCGACGGGCAACCGCGACTGGCCGCTGGTCATCGTCGTAATGCGCTGCCCCATCCGCACGCTGTCCGGCAGGTCCTTGTCGAAGAACTCCTTGAGCGTCGGCTTGTGGTCCCACGTATCCATCTGCGCGGGGCCGCCGTTCATGTGCAGGTAGATGATCGCCTTCGCTTTGGGCGCGAAATGCGGGAAGCCCGGCAGTGGCGGATGGATCATCTCCGAGGCGTTGGCCGAGGCCGTGCCCTGCAGCAGCTCGGAACCCATCAGGGCCATGGCCAGTCCGCCCAGCCGCAGGCCGGTCGAGCCGAAGAACTGACGCCGGGTTGTCAGCAGTTCCTGTTCAAGGATCGGATGCATAGGACTCGGTTTCCGTGACAAGGAGTAGTAGGTTCTGGTGGAGGATGCGAGGCCTGGACCCGTCAGGCCCGCCCCCGCGCCGCGCGGCGTTGGATCAGTTGCGGTTGACGGTTTCGTCGAGGTTCAGGACCAGGTTGGCGACCAGCGTCCAGGCGGCCGTGGTGACCTCATCGGCCACCTGCCGCGGCGCCGACTCACCGACACGCACGGCCTCCGCCGCCAACGCCGGCTCGGCTTGGTACAACGCGTGCTGCGCTTCGAGCGCCTTTCGCAACTGCTCCATCTCCTCGGACTGCGGTCGTCGCGATAGGACAATGCGGTAGAGTCGCTGCAGCCGTTCCTCGGTCGATCCGCCTTCGGCCAGCACGCGCTCGGCGAGCGCCCGGGCGGCTTCGAAGTGCTGCACGTCGTTCATCAGCTGCAGTGCTTGCAGAGGCGTGTTGCTGCGTTCGCGGGTCGTGCACACCTGTTCCCGGTTCGGCGCGTCGAAGTTCGACATGAACGGCGGCGGCGCCGTTCGCTTCAGGAACACATACAAGCTGCGGCGATAGAGGTCCTCGCCGTGGTCCTGCAGGTAGAATCGCGTGTTGCTGTCCTGGTAGCCGACCGGCTCCCAGATGTTCGGCGGCTGGTACGGGTTCACGCCGCGACCGCCGATCTTCGTCCGCATCAGGCCGCTCACGTACAGCACATTGTCGCGCAGCTGTTCGGCATCCAACCGCACCCGCGGCCCACGAGCGTACAGGAGATTGGCCGGGTCGGCCAACTGGATGGCCGGCGTATTTTGCGAGCTGCGGCGGAAGGCTTCCGACATCAGCATCTGTTTCATCAGCGCCTTCACGTCCCAGCCGGAGGCGCGGAACTGCCAGGCGAGCCAGTCGAGCAGCTCGGGGTGCGATGGAGGCGTCCCCTGCGAGCCGAAGTCGAAGCTCGTCTTGACGAGCCCGGTGCCGAAGACCTGCTGCCAGAAACGATTCACGGTGACGCGCGCGGTGAGCGGATTCTCGTGGGCAACGAGCCACTGGGCGAGGTCGGCGCG
>CAZUJM010000395.1:0-3640 GCA_964620405.1 uncultured Pirellulaceae bacterium
TCGCCCCCTGCACCTGATCCCCCCATGCATCCTGCTGCTCGCCCTCCTCGCAGGCGCTCCCGCGTCCCTCGGCCACGAGACCGATGCCGCCGACCACCCGAGGCTGCCGCGAGGGCTGATCCTCGGCGATTCCATTTCCATGGGCTACACGCCGCACGTGCGGGAGATACTGGCGGGCAAGGCGGAGGTACACCGACCGGACGAGAACTGCGAGTCCACGTCGCGCGCCTTGGAACGTCTGGACGCATGGCTGGGGGACGGCCCCTGGGACGTGATTCATTTCAACTTCGGGCTGCACGACCTGAAGTACGTCGACGAGCGTGGCCAGCCCACGGAGATCGCGAAGGGCAAGATCAACGTGCCGATCGAGCAGTATGGCAACCAGCTGCAGCAGGTCGTGCAGCGACTCCGTCGTACCAAAGCCCGGCTCATCTGGTGCTCCACCACTCCGGTTCCCGCCGGGACGCCGACGCGCAAGGCGGATGCGGAACTGGAGTACAACCGGGTGGCCCAGGCGGTCATGCGTCGGATCCTGGGCGAGGAACGCGTGATCCACGACCTTCATGGGTTCGTCAAGACGCGGCAGGCGGAACTGCAACAGCCGGCCAATGTACACTTCACCGACGAAGGCTCCCGAGTGCTGGCGGGCCAGGTCGCCGAGTCGATCCTGAAGCAGATCGCAGGTCCGCAGGAACCGACCGAGTTGGCGCGCGGCGTCGTGTTCCACGACACAAACGGCAATCGCCAACGGGACGAAGGCGAGCAGCGCCTGCCGGGCATCAAGGTATCGAACGGGCGTGAGATCGTGGCCACCAATGAGCAGGGCGAATACGAACTGCCGGTCACCAAGGACTCCATCCTGTTCGTCATCAAGCCCCGCGGCTTTCGTTCGCCGATCGACGACAAGCAGTTGCCGAAGTTCTACTACGTCCACAAGCCGGAAGGCTCGCCGAAGAGCAGCTTTGCCGGCGTGACTCCCACTGGCGAACTGCCGGCGTCCGTCGATTTTCCGCTCTATGAACAGAAGGAGCCGGAGCAGTTTGAAGCGTTGCTGTTTGGTGATCCACAGCCGCGCGACCAGGAGGAGGTCGACTTCATCGCGCATGATGTGGTGGAGAACTTGGTTGGCACCAAGGCTTCGTTCGGCGTGACCCTGGGCGACATCACGTTCGACAACCTGGATCTTTTCGAGCCGCTGGCGCGAACGATCGCCGTGCTGGGCATTCCCTGGTACAACGTCATCGGCAACCACGACATGAACTACGACGCCAAGTCGGACCGCCACAGTGACGAGACGTTCGAGCGAGTGTATGGCCCGTCGTACTATTCGTTCGACTACGGCACCGTGCATTTCCTGGTGCTGGACGACGTCGAATGGCTGGTGGACGAGGCTGGCGAGGGCAGCTACCAGGGCGGCCTCGGCGAGCGGCAGATGGAATTCATCCGCAAGGACCTGTCGCTGATCCCGGCCGACCAGCTGGTGGTGCTGATGATGCACATCCCCCTGCTGGACGTGCGGGATCGCCACGAGCTGTTTCGATTGATCGAACAGCGGCCGTTCTGCATGTCGATTTCAGCGCACGCGCATGTGCACCAGCATCGCTTCATCAAGAAGGCCGACGGCTGGAACGGGCCCGAGCCGCACCACCACGTGGTCAACGTGACGGTCTGCGGCGGATGGTGGTCCGGGCTGCGCGACGAGCGGCGCATCCCCCACGCGATCATGCCTGATGGAGCCCCGAACGGGTACACGGTGATCCGTTTCGATGGGCATCAGTACCAGATGGAGTTCCGTGCGGCGGGACGCGACGAGTCGTACCAGATGGAGATTCGAGTGCCCGAGGAGGTGAATCCGGCGACGACCGCCCATCCCGACGTGGTGGTCAATGTTTTCAACGGCTCGGAGAAGACAGAAGTCTCCTACCAGGTGGACGATGGCCCGGCCGTTCGCATGAAGCAGGTGAAGGAGGTCGATCCGGGATTCCAGGAGGTGTTCGATGCCGAGAACCGACTGCAGGAGCGACTGAAGGCGGCTGGTGCGCCGAAGTCGGAACTCTGGACGGCCCTGCCCAAGCCGGGCATCTCGCAGCACCTGTGGCGGCAGCCCATGGACATTTCGGGACTCACCGATGGCAGCCACCTGCTGAAGGTGACCGCGCGGCTGCACGATGGCCAGACCGTGACGGGGCGGCGTCTGTTCCGCGTTCGGAAGGGGGAAACCGCCACGGCGCCTTGATGGCAGGCAACCACCCTATCGCAAAGCACCGCCGCGAACGCTAGCGGTGCTGCAAATATTCGTCTGGTCGCGCGGGGCGATTTCTGGACAATGGGCGGCTCAGGAAGAGTTTCGATTCGACGCCCTCGGATGATGCCAGCTCCGATGCCCCGACAGCTGCCCTTTGAAATCCTGCCGCAACCCGACGATTCCACCTGCGGACCCACATGCCTCCACGCGGTCTATCGCTACTACGGCGAGACGCTGCCGCTGGAGCAGGTGATCGAAGAGGCCCCGATGCTGGAACAGGGCGGCACGCTGGCCGTCTACCTGGGGTGCCACGCACTGCGCCGCGGTTACCAGGCGAAGATCTACACCTACAACCTGAAGGTGTTCGATCCGACCTGGTTCCATCTGCATGACGCGGCCGATCGGGAACTGGAGTCGGCCGCCGCGACGTTGGTGGAGCGACAAAACCATGTCGCCACGACCGGTCAGGAGGAACTGGCCCGGAAACTGGCGGAGCAGGCGCAGGTCAAGAGTTCGGCGCGAATGCAGGCCGCCAGCCGCGCGTACCAGGAATATCTCGAACTCGGCGGCCAGATCGTCCTGCGGGACCTCAGTGCCAGCCTGATTCGCTACTACCTCCGCAAGTCGATCCCCATTCTCACCGGACTGAGTTCAACGTACCTGTACCGCAACCATCGCGAGTTCGGACCGCACAACGAACCGGACGACGTGCGCGGCTACCCGGTGGGCCATTTCGTCGTGCTCTGCGGCTACGACCAGCAGCGTCGCACGGTCCGGGTCGCCGATCCGCTGCTGCCTAATCCGTTCGTCCAGGGCCACTACTACGAAGTTCGCTTCAGCCGTCTCGTCTGCTCGATCCTGCTGGGCGTGCTGACCTACGACGCCAATCTGCTGATCATCGAGCCGCGCGAGGGCGTCACGCCGGATCGCGAGCGACTTGACCTGGTCGATTGACCTGCCTGCCGGGCGATGCCGCGTTGCGGAGCCGGAATCGCTCGCAAGTCCCGCTGGAATCAACCCTGAGCCTGCATCGAGAGTGCCCCGCGAGGAGTTGTCTGCATGCCCATCCTGATCGTAACCGACAGCGTCTCGGACTGGCCCAGCGCCTTCGAGAACGTGCAGGTCGTGGACGCGGGAACGTACCTGACCGACCCCGCCTACAGCAACCTGCGCAACTCGCGGGTCTTCAACCTGTGCCGCTCCTACCGTTACCAGACAAGCGGATACTATGTGTCCCTGCTTGCCGAGGCCCGTGGACAGAAGCCGACGCCGAACATCACGACGCTGCAGGACCTGAAGAACCAGGCCATGGTGCGGATCGTGTCGGAGGAGTTAGATGAACTGATCCAGAAATGCCTAGCGCCGATCAAATCGAGCCGCTTCACGCTCAGTATC
>CAZUJM010000396.1:0-2520 GCA_964620405.1 uncultured Pirellulaceae bacterium
CCGTCCGGGAGCTCCTCGGCTGGGACTGAGGCGCGAGCGCGACGGCTCCCGCGATCCACCACTCCGGCCCTGTCCACTCCAAGCCCATCATGCTTGCCGCTATCTCGCTTTCTCCATCGCTTCGCAAGGGCCCCACGCGGTACACGCCGCGTGGATCGCCATCAGCTTCCCAGGTATCGCCGCTGGTACAGGAACCATTCCATTCCGGAGACCGCCAGCACCGCGAGCACCAGCCATTTCCAAAGCGGAAATCCGCCCAGGGCGCCGGCCAACGCGGGGGCCTGCGGGGCACTGGGCGGTCGCAAGTCGCTCTCGCTCGCCGATACCAGGTTCACCGCGAACGCCGAATGCGTCCCTCGCTGCGTGTCCCCGCGATCCGCCCCGGTCGGCGTCTGGCTCGACCGCTCCCGTCGCCAGACCCCCGTTTCCTCCAAAGGGCCTCCCAGCCAATCGTTCCCAGACCGCGCAAGCGGCCTGCGACTTCCGGAAGGCGACACGAGCGTCTCCTGCGCATCGAGCGATGGTTTCTCCTGCACCCTGTCGAGGGGGAGTGGATCCCGGGGAGTTGGGGCCAAGGCAATTGGCACGCGGACCATCTGCCCTGCGGGAGTCGCGGCCTGGAACGCCTTGTCCTCCCCCTGCAGTTCGCGCAAGGCCTCGGCCACCAGCAACGGGAACGCGGTGCGCCACGCCAGGTCCCCCTGTTCCAGATCGAGGTTCAGCACCAGCGTGGTGCCCTGGTCATGATGCAGCAGCGCGTAGATCGGCGCACCGCCCAGGGTACTCAGCAACGTCGAGGCGGGCAGCGTGAACTCAAGTTCCCGCACGCCTGCCAGCTGGCTGTCACGAAGATCCACATGCCGCAGCCAGGGCGAGTCGTCATCGCCAGCAGCGACCTCGGCGTCCTCCACGATCGCTCCGGATCGCCACGCCGCATTCGATTCCCGCACATCCACGCAAAGACTCTTGCCCGGCGGCAACGACTCGGGAACCGTGCGATGCAGCACCAGCACGGAGCGATCCGGCCGCGATGCCGGCAGCTGGCGATGAACCTGCAGCTCCACCCAGGGAATCGCCCGCAGGACATTTTCCAGATAGACGCTGCCGGGCGTCACGAGATCGACGCGTACTGCGGCCCGCGGTTCCAGAAGGGCGCGAGCCTCGTTGTCCACTGCCAGTGCGTCGCGCAGCGGTTGGCCTTCCCGCACCAGACGGCAGGACACGACACCTCCCTCGCTTGCACGATGCTCCCACGACTTCCGCCAGCTCGCTCCCGCATCCAGCGAAACGGGAACCACATCCAGTAGTTCGCCGTCTCGCAGCAGTTCGATCGTGGCATCGAGTCGTTCGTCGGCGAACTGCGACACTTCCACCCACGCTTCAAACGCAAGCGGATCGGCGAAACTGCGACGGACCTGGAACTGCGTGATGGCCGTGTTGTCCGAGGCCTGGCCCACGGTCGTCCAGTCGCACGCATCGCGCAGTTCAGTGGACGTCGAGGCATGGCCGGATCCATCGCTGAAAACGCGTACACGCCCCGCCGGCCGCGCGGCAGCCATTTGGAGGGCCAGCCGCAGCGTCTCGTCCATGCGTCCCGGCGCATCGGTCGGGCGGAGTTGCGTGACCGTTCGTTCGACTTCGCGACGTGATTCCGTCCATGGCAGGACAACAGGTGGTCCGCCGGTCGTGGCCAGGATGGACACCGACGAGGCCCCGGCGACGCTCGCGAAAAACTCCCGCAGCAGCAGCTGCCAACGCGTGATCGCTCCCGACGAGGCCTGCAGGCTGGCCGAATTGTCGACCACGACCACCCAATCGGTCGCCGGTTCGCTGGAGCCGCCCGGCGTCTGCGACGCAAGTGTGCTCGTGTCGCGAGGCGTACGCAGGACCGGTTCGGCGAGCGCCGCCACCAGCAGCAGGAGCAGCAGCAGGTTCAGGAGCAGCATGCCTCGATCCCGCCAGCGGTGCAGCCAGCGCGAGGCCGGGCCTTCGGGAAGCACCTGGTCCCAGAAGCGAAGCGTCGACACGGGGCGCTGGCGTGGACGCGTCTTGAGCAGGAAGAGCGCGACCAGCGGAATCGCCGCCAGCAGCCACCAGAAACCCGCAGGCATCCTCCAGTCCATCGCTCAGCCTCCCGTGAGCCAGTCCGACTGGCGCATCATGTGAAGCACCAGCTCGTCGAACGGCTGTTCCGTGGTCGAACTGATGAACCCCATGCCATGACGTCGCGCATACCCCCGCAGGCCCTGCACGAATTCGCGCATCGAGTCGCAGTACTGCCGCTGCGTCCGTTCGCGCACGACCAGCGGACGCAGCTGGCCCGTCTCCACGTCCAGCAGTTCCATGTCCCCCAGCCAATCCGGCCGCAGTTCGCCGGGCTCCAGCACCTGCAGCAGATAGACATCGAAACGCCGGTATCGGAGCAGGTCCAACGCGCGCTCGTATCCTGCCGGATCCAGGAAATCACTCACCACGATCGCCACGCCACTTGGTTCCGTCCGCTGGATGATCGAGCGGGCT
>CAZUJM010000396.1:2530-3604 GCA_964620405.1 uncultured Pirellulaceae bacterium
GGCGTGGTCGTGCCCAGCGGGCGATATTCGCGGGACTCGAGGAACCGCAGCAGCCCCAGGATCTGGTTCTTGCCGCGAATCACCGGGTGGCGGGCGACCACGGAATCCGCAAAGGCGGTGACGGCCAGCCGATCGAGTCCGGCCAGCGCGATGTACGCCAACGCCGCGACGACCTGGCGCGCGCAGGAGAACTTCGATGGCTGCCCCAGCCCCATGCTGCGACTGGCGTCCAGCAGCAGGTCGACGCGCAGGTCGCGCTCCTCATGGAAACGCTTGAGCCGCATCTGGCCCTGCCGCGCGTACACGTTCCAGTCGAGGTATCGCAGGTCGTCGCCCGGCGTGTACGGCTGGTGGTCGGCAAATTCGAGGCCATGCCCTCGCAGAGGCGTCGGCCGCAGCGCCGGCAACGGCCCGGGATGCACGCGGCGGGCGCGCAGCGAGAGGAACTCAAGCCTCCGCAGGAAACGACTGTCAAGCAGCGAGATGGGTTCTGGTCTCATGGCGTGGCGTCTCTCGCGTTGAACCGTTTCCCACGCCAGGCAGGACGGGAGGACCGCCCCATCTCCCGGCGGGATCATGCCAGGATGTCCGTCAGGATCGTGTCGGGCTGGACCTGGTCGGCCTGGCCTTCAAAGTTCAGGATGATGCGATGCCGCAGGACGGGCAGCGCGGCCTCACGCAGGTCTTCGCGAGAAACATGGTAACGCCCATCGAGGATCGCCAAGATTTTGGCCGCGAGGATCAAGGCCTGGGCACCGCGGGGACTGGAACCATAACGTACATAGCGGCGCACCTGTTCCGTGGCCTGCGCCTGGTCGGGATGCGTGGCCAGCACCAGTTCGATGCCATAGCGGCGGATATCGGCGGCAATCGGGATCTGCCGCGCCAGTCGCGACATGGCCAGCAGGCGTTCCGTATCGAGGCATGCCGAAACCCGCGGCGTCTGGCTCTCGGTCGTGCGATCGAGGATCGTTTCCAGTTCGGCCGTCGTTGGGAACGGCACCAGCAGTTTGCAGAAGAACCGATCCAACTGCGCCTCGGGCAGCGGATAGGTGCCCTCCATCTCCAGCGGAT
>CAZUJM010000397.1:0-3600 GCA_964620405.1 uncultured Pirellulaceae bacterium
GTTGCTGGCCTTGTTGCTGGCCTTGTTGCTGGCCTTGTTGCTGGCCTTGTTGCTGACCTTGTTGCTGGCCTTGCTGTTGGCCTTGTTGCTGGCCCTGTTGGTCACCGGATTCGTTCTGTTCCGACGAATTGTCTGCCGGCTTGCTTTCGTTGGGAGCAGGTGGCTCGAGTTTTTCTAGCTTCTCCAATTCGCTGCGCGGAATCGCCTTTACTTCGCCTTGGTCGTCTTTGACTTCGATGCGTTCATCGTTCGCGTTTTCGAGACGTCCTTCGACCGTGGTGCCGTCTTTCTTCGTGGCGCGGACGCGCTCTCCGGGCTGCGGCGCGCCGGTGCCCGGAGCCGTCTCGCCTGAATCGGCGGCAGGCGATTCCTCCGTGGGCTGGTCGTCCTTCGGCTGCTCAGCCTTGTCCGAAGATTCCGCATCGTCCTGCGGCGAGTCTTTCGGCGGAGCCTCCTGGCTGGGCTGGTCGGTGGGCGATGGAGAAGCGGGCTGGCCGGAGTTGGGGGCGGCGGAGCCTTGTTCGTTCTTTTCAATGTCCTTCGACAAGGCTTCGGTGCGGTCGCCGAGATTCGCCTGCTCCGTTGCCAGTTTGGCCGGATCGTCGCCCCCCTCCGTGCGGCCCTGGAGGCTCTTCTGCTGGCGGAGGATTCGTTCCAGTTGCTGGATGTAGCCGCGCACCCGCTGCTGCTCGCTCTTCAGGCGGTCAGCCCGGTTTTCGCTTTGAAGCAGGTCAAGGATCTGACGCAGGCTTTGGTTGACGCTGGACTGCTGGTCGACGGCCTGCTGCAGCTCCTCCTTGCCCAGCAGCTCGACCAGCTGCTGCATGTCGAGGGCGATGTGGTTTTCCTTGCTGCGTGTCAGAGCCTGCTTGAGCAACGCGGCACGGCGTGGGTTGGAGTTCGCGTCAAACTCCGCCATGCGCAGCATCAGCATCTCCAGGCGACGATATTTCTCCGCGATCTCGCCTTGCTGGCTGGAAAGAACCTGGGAACGGTCCACCTCCGCGGGCGGATTTGTTTCGCCGGCCGGTCGGTCCTTGTCGCCGAGAGGCGATTCGTTCGCGGGTGCCGGGGGAGGACTAGCTGGCGCCGGTTCCGACTGAGCCGACAGGGGCCCGATGACAACGAGTGACGTGAGCAGGCAGACGACGAACGCCAGAAAAGCGGCTCGACGGAACCGCGAAGCCGAAACGCCCTGGCTGCGGCAGGTTGGGGTGGCGGGGTGGACTGGTGTGGTCGGGTGACAGGGGCGGATCATCGGGTCCTCCATCGGCCGGGCGGCAGCCCGGGGAACGTTGGCGTGGCGGACGCCCGTGAGGGCTTCTCGGAGCCACGCTCGATCATCCGCCGCCGGCCTCCGCATTTTAACCCACCTTCCGGTTGGATTGTATGTTGAACGCCCCGGAACCCGCGGTACCGGAGCGACCTTGGGTTGGTGACGCTTAGTCCTCCAGCAGCGATCGAGCCTGCCGTTTTCGTTCTTCCTTCGTCTTCTCGAGCAGCTGGTTCTGCTCCTCGACGATGCTCCGCACCAGATCGACCAGCTCGTTGTAAGTCTCCAGTTCGAGCATCTTGTCGAGGATCTGCTGAAGTGCCAGCAAGAGGTCATTGGTCTGCTGGACGGACTGGCCGCAAAGGCTCGCCGCCTGCGGCTGGCCGACCTGTTGTTCCAGCGTAGCCAGTCCCTTGAGCCAGTCATCGAAGCGAGCGGTCACGAGGGCATCAAGCGGTTCGATGATGTCGCGCTGCAGTCGGTCGCGGCGTTCGGGGGTGTCCACGCGGTTGTTGATCAGTTCCGCCCGAATGTCGGCGAAGGCCGCGGCGACTCCCGCAACCTCCTGCTGCGACTTCAAACCCTGCTGCTGGGCGCGCTGCACGCGGAGCAGTCGCAGGACCGAGTCCGCGTTGCCTTCGCTGTTTTCGGCGTCACTGTTTTCGGCAGCTGGCTCCTGGTCCCGTCCAGCATCCGAGTCGGAGTCCGATTCCGGCTGGCCTGCCAAGGTGGCCTGCAACCGGGCGAGTGAATCACGCGTCTCGGTGAGTTCGGCGAGGATCTGTTCGAATCGACGTTTCTGCCCCAGTTCGCGCGCTTCCAGCAGGGCCAGCAGTTCGTCAGCCGTCACGACCTCCAGCGGCCACTCGTCGCCGCGGCCTTCCTGCGGCTTGTCCGCCAAGTCGCATTCGTCGACCGCCCGCAGTCCCAGCACCATCTTGTCGCCGGGAAGCAGTTCGAAAGGCTTGTCGGACGCGGCCCGCGCCTGCCGCAGGTCCCACTCCGTCCGCAGTTGTCCATTGCGAGGCAGGTCGACCGGCAGTTCGGTAGAGGAGCTTTCCGCATCTCCACGCGAGCGCTGGACTTGGAACCAGGTGCGCGCGACGCCATAGTCGTCCTTCACTTCGCCCGTGACAGCGATCAGCGCGTCCGGCGTGATGGCAGAGCCGATGCCTTGCAGTCGAGCTTCGATCATGGGCGGCGTGTCTTCGGTGACTTGGAGCGACACGCGGTAGGGTTGTTGACTGGGAACGTCGTCTTGGTCGAGCAGTTCGATTTCGAGGTTCACCGGTTGTTGGAGCACGGGGAGTTCGAGTTCGAAGGACGAGGCCGCCGCGGCGTTCGTATTCGGGTTGGGGGCCGCGTTTGTCCCGCCGGCGTTCGGCGACGGGGTTGCCGGGGGCGTTGGGGCGTGGGGAGTCACGGCGATGGTGCGTCGATCTCCCGAGAGCGGATCAAAGACGGTCGCTTCGCGCAGGGGTTTGGTGGACTGAACGATCATTCGCACGCGGGCTCCGGCGGGAAGACTGGTGCCGGGCCGCCAGGGCTGTCGTCGCGGCGGCAGCTGGGTGTACGTGGGGAAGACGCAGTCCAGTTGCACGTCCGCGATCGCCGGACTGGGAACGACGCGGACCTGGAAGTCTTCGACGCGCGCGTCCAGGCCCAGGACATCGAACTGGACGTCCTCAAGCATGCCTTGGAATGGCTGGCCCTCGTAGCGATAGTATTGGAAGCCGTCCCGCGGCTCGCCTTCGCGGACCATGTTGACGCGGCCATTCGCCCCGGACGACAGGACGTAGTCGATGGCGCAGACCTCCGGCGGTGGCGTGGTTCGCCGAGCGTCCGCGCGTACGCGCACCACGAGGTTCGATCCTTCAGCGACCTTCCGCAGGCCGTTCGGAAAGTCGAGGACTTCGAGGAACGCGCGTCGAGGCCAGGGCTGGTCGCTGCGGAGCAGCAGGCGCGAGTGCCACAGTTGGGCGTCGGCGGGACGGAGCGAGGCGAAAGCGGCGATCGATCCGACCAGCAGGGACGCCAGCAGTCCGATCCTGCCGAGGCGACGCCAGGTGAGCAGCTGGCCGGGTGCCAGGTCCTGGATGCGTTCCGTGGCCACGTCGCGCGTCCGCGCCAGCAAGGCGTCGTAAACGTCGGGCGATTCGGCATCCGCGGCGAGCGTTCGCGGATCGGAGTTATCGACGACGGTCAGCAGCGCGTCGTCCAGTTGGGGAAAATGACGCTCCAGCAGCAGGGCCAGATGCTGGTCCGGCAGCCGAGCGAAAGCGCGGCGTCCGATGAAGCGAACCAGCAGCCAAGCGGCGCCGCCGCCC
>CAZUJM010000398.1:0-401 GCA_964620405.1 uncultured Pirellulaceae bacterium
CCCCTCCCGGGGGGAAGTGGCCGCCTTTTTTCGTTGGAGCAGCGCCGGCCGCGGAGCCGGCGGATTCCGGTTCCTCGCGAAACGGGGGACCGCTAGAATGCGGGCGCCGTGAACGGCCCGGGCGAGCGATTCGCTGGGCGAGACGTATCCCCGGGACGGGCCCCCATGTGGACATCGACGATCTTCTGGCGTGTGTTCTCCGCGTTTGCGGCCCTGATCGTGCTGGCCGCGATCCTCTTCGGCTTCCTCGTGGCGCGTTCCGAGGAGCATGAGCTCCGCACGCAGCTGGTCGATCGCCTGCGCGTGGCCGCCGTGTCGGTCGGGCAACTCGCGCGACGCGAGGTCGCTCTTGAATCCGCCGACCAGCTGCAGGCACTCGTGCAGCATCTCGGCAAGGAAAC
>CAZUJM010000398.1:411-3579 GCA_964620405.1 uncultured Pirellulaceae bacterium
GAGATCGTCGCGGCGCTGCAGTCGGGCTGGGGGCTCTCCGAGCGATTCAGTTCGTCGCTGAACTACCAACTGCTCTTCTACGCCGTGCGGGTGGACGGCACGGACGGCCCGCTGGCCGTGGCGCGATCCTCGCTGCCGGTCTCGGAAATCCTGCAGCATGTGACTCGCGGCCGAGGCATGGTGGCCCTGTTTTCCGCCGTCGTGACCCTGTTGGCGCTGGCCATCACCTTCTACTTGCTCTCGCGCATCATCGATCCGCTGCTGGAGTTGACGAGGGCGGTGGAGTCAACATCGGCCGGCAATCTGCGGGCACGCCTGGAGATCGACGATCGCGACGAGATCGGCATGCTGGCCAAGGCCTTCAACCGGATGAACGACGACTTGGCGACCTACATCGACCAGTTGCGCCAACGAGGCGACCAGCTGGCGGCTGTGCTGGGCGGGATGGTGGAAGGCGTGATCGCCGTCGATCGAAGATCGAATATCCTCTTCGCCAACGAATCGGCGGCGACGCTGTTCGGCTTCCGCAGCGAGCAGTCCCAGGGCCGTCCGCTGACGGCCGTGGCCCGCGACGAGGCGATCCATCATTCGGTCCAACAGGCCATCAAGACGCGAGATGTAGTGAATTCGGAGATCAATCTGCGTGGACCGGCGCCGGGCACGCTCGCCGTCCACGCCGCGCCCCTGCCCGGACAGCCCTGCCCGGGCGTGGTCCTGGTGTTCTACGACATCACCCGCCTGCGTCGACTGGAGTCGTTGCGGCAGGAGTTCGTGGCCAACGTGTCGCACGAGTTGAAGACGCCCTTGAGTGCGATCAAGGCGTATGCCGAAACGTTGCTCGCGGGAGCCATTCACGATCAGGAAAACAACGTCCACTTCGTGCAGCGCATCGAGGACCAGGCCGATCGCCTCCACCAATTGATTCTCGACCTGCTCAGCCTGGCGCGGATCGAGTCGGGTCAGCAGGCGTTCGAGATTGAAGTGGTGGATGTCGCGCAGGTGGTCAGCCTGTGCCTGGGCGAGAATCGACGCATTGCCGAAGCGCGGTCGATCGACCTGGAGTCCGCTCCGCCTCCGGAACCGGTGGGCGTGCTGGCGGACGATGAAGGCGTACGCCAGATCCTGGAGAACCTCGTCAGCAACGCCATCAAGTACACTCCCGCTGGCGGCCGCGTGACGGTCCGCTGGCGCAAGGATGCAGACGCCTGCCTGCTGGAAGTGGTGGATACGGGCATCGGTGTCGAGCCCGAGCATTTTACGCGGCTCTTCGAACGATTCTATCGCGTGGACAAGGCACGCTCGCGGGAACTGGGAGGCACCGGCCTGGGGCTTTCCATCGTGAAGCACCTGGCCCAGTTCTTTGGCGGCAACGTGGGCGTGCAGAGCGAGCCGGGCAAGGGCAGCACCTTCTGGGTGCGACTGCCGTTGGCGCCCGAGAACCGGTGACGTGAGGATCCTGGCAGGTCGCGGGCCTACCAGGAACTAGGCGTGGGTTGACAGGCCGGCACGAATGGTCTATTCCCCCTGCCCAGGCCCAGGTTCTGGTCATGGCAAGGGAGTGACTATCGCTGGTCACGGGAATGATCGGGCTCACGACGCCCGTTCGTTCGTCGGTTACTCGCGGCGAAACGCCTGAAGGTTCGCCTGCACGGAGGTGCGAGATGGTTCCGGACATTGCGGTCCTCGTTTCGAGTTACGAGCGTCCCTGGCACCTCGAACGCGTGCTGGCGTCGATAGCATGCCAGCAGCAGATGCAGGGACGCTTCGAGGTGATCGTCACGGATGACGGATCGCGCGACGAGACCCAGGCCGTGGTCGAGGCGTTCGCCAGGCAGGTGTCGTTTCCGGTTTGCTGGACGACGCACCCGCACGACGGATTCCAGTTGGCCCGCTGTCGCAACGAAGGGGTGGCGGCCAGTGCCGCGGAATACCTGCTGTTCCTCGACGGGGACTGCCTGGTTCCGCCGGACCACTTGTGGCAGCACTGGCGCCTGCGACAACGAGGGTGCGTCTGGGCCGGCTACTGTGCCTGCCTCGATCGCGAAGCCACGCAGACGCTGACGGTGGCCGACATCCAGGCGGGGCGCTACCTGGACCTGGCCCCGCCCGCTGAACTCCGCAAACTCCGCCGGATGCACCGAAAGGCGCTCGTCTATTCGTTCCTGCGACACCCCACCAAGCCCAAGTTGTACGGCGGGAACGTGGGGATTTTTCGCGAGGACTACCAGCGCATCAACGGGTATGACGAGAACTTCCGCGGCTGGGGATGCGAGGACGACGACCTGCGACTGCGACTGCGACAGGCGGGCGTGCGCATCCGATCGGTGTTGGGAGCCACGCGGACCTACCATCTCTGGCATCCCCCCGGCCAGACGACGCCCCAGCGTTGGCGAGATGGCGCGAATGTGGACTATCTGCACAGACAGGGGCGGGCGGCTCGCTGCGAGCAAGGGCTGTCCTTGACACTCTCGGAGCCGGAGCGAACGACCATCCAGCGTTGGTCGCAGCCGGCGCTTGCCCGCCGACCGGTCGAGGCAGCCTGAAATGGCCGCCGGGAAGTGGCCCGCGTGACGTGTCCTAGCGGCGGCGCCGGACTTCGCCTTCGATCTTGACGCATCCGTCCCCATTCGCCACGCTGCCTGCTGTGGGAGGGAGTCGGAACGCGCGAAGGCGCGCGGACCGGGAGCTCTCCAGGCCTCAAGGATGAAGCCTGCCATGTGCGCGATTGGTGGTATCGTGGATTTCCTGGGGCGAACGCCCGAGCCGGGTCGGCTGTCGGCCATGATGGACGCCCAGGCCCACCGTGGGCCCGACGGACAGGGGATCTGGTCGCGCGAAGGAGTCGCCCTGGGCCATCGCCGACTGTCGATCCTGGACCTCGCCGGCGGCGCGCAGCCCATGGCCAACGAGGATGGAACCGTCTGGCTGACCTACAACGGCGAGATCTACAACTTCCGCTCACTTCGCGACACGCTGGAGTCGCGCGGCCACCTGTTCCGCTCCTCGTCCGACTCCGAGGTGATCGTCCACGCGTACGAGGAGTGGGGCGACGACTGCGTGACGCGTTTCCGGGGCATGTTCGCATTCGCGGTAGTCGACTGGCGGAAGCGGCGCGTCCTGCTCGCCCGCGATCCCTTGGGAATCAAGCCGCTGCTGTTTCGCCTCGAA
>CAZUJM010000399.1:0-1286 GCA_964620405.1 uncultured Pirellulaceae bacterium
TAACTCGCAGCAGACGCTGAATTCGAACCTGCGGCTGACGCTTCCGAACGGCACGACACTTGAAAACGTCTTGGGCTCGAATGCCGCCGACACACTGACCGGCAACGCGGTGGTGAACGTGCTGGAGGGACGTGGCGGCAACGATGTGCTCAGCGGCAGTTCGGGTAACGATTCGTATGTCTTCGATGCGGATAGCCCGCTGGGGAGTGATTCGATTACCGACAGCGCCGGAGTGGACTCCATCGACCTGTCGGCGACGACGACCTTGGCCGTGACGCTGAACCTGGGCGTGGTGACGTCGCAGGCCGTGAACGCCAACCTGTCGCTGACGCTGGCCTCGGCGACGGCCATCGACAACGCGCAGGGCGGATCGCTGAACGATACGATCACCGGCAACACAGCGAACAATACGCTGACGGGCAACGCGGGTGATGACACGATTTACGGTGGTGATGGAGTTGATTCGCTCAGTGGGCTCGATGGGAACGACCTGCTGGTCGGTGAAGCGGGCAACGATAGCCTCAATGGAGGCAACGGCAACGATACGCTCGATGGCGGTGCCGGCAGCGACCTGCTATCTGGTTCGGTGGGAGACGATACCTACCGCCTGAACGCCAGCGATGCGGTGCCCGCGGCATCGCAGACGGAAACGCTGAGCGACACCGGCGGACTGGATTGGCTGGACTTCTCAGCGACGCTCGTGCGGAGCGTCACCGTCAACTTGGGCCTCGCCACGGCGCAGGCCGTCAACACGAACCTGACGGTAAACCTGGGATCCGCCACGGCCATTGAAAACGTGATTGGTACCCAGCAAGCCGATACGATCACCGGGAACACGCTGGCCAATATCCTGGTGGGCCTCGGCGGGAACGACATTCTAAGCGGGCTTGGAGCACGCGACCTGATCGTGGGCGGCACCGGAGTGGACACGCTGACGGGCGGTGATGAAGAAGATCTCCTCATCGCCGGCACCACCAGTTACGATGCCATCGCGGCGAGCCTGGCGGCCGTCTTGGCGAAGTGGACGTCGACGTTGACGTACGCTCAGCGGATCGCCGACCTGCGAGCGGGCACCGGGGTTCCGGCGCTGACCAGTGGCACGACCGTCTTGTCGGACGGGACTTCGGTCGATTCGTTGACCGGCAACCTGGGTGTTGATTGGTACTTCGCGGCACTCGCGGAAGTGACGGACAAGGCCGCGGATGAGACGGTCGACGTGATTTAGCGGTCAGTCTTTCGTAGTCGGCACACTCCGTGTGCCGAACTGAGCGGCGTTTCGCGGCGCA
>CAZUJM010000399.1:1386-3537 GCA_964620405.1 uncultured Pirellulaceae bacterium
CTTCGCTTCGGGATGGGTGCAGAAGAAGGCTCGGCACACGGCGTGTGCCGACTACAGGAGCGACGATCCCTGGGTGGCTCTTGTCTTTCGTAGTCGGCACACTCCGTGTGCCGAACTGAGCGGCGTTTCGCGGCGCACCGAGCGCGACCCCGTCTTTGGAACTCAAGCGCGGACTTCTGCTTCGCTTCGCTTCGGGATGGGTGCAGAAGAAGGCTCGGCACACGGCGTGTGCCGACTACCTGGGACTATTTCCGCTCATCCGGCTCCGGAATCCACCATGCGGCGATGATGCCGACCGCGTAGACCACGCTGGTGGCGGCGCCCATCCGGCCGACATCGCCTGCGAACCAAGCACTCAGCCCCGTGCTGGAGACGAGGGCCAACGCGGAGAAGATGCGGCCGAAGTTGAAGGCTACACCGGTTCCCGCCGCACGCACCGACACCGGAAACAGCATCGGCAGGTAGTACGGCAGCCAGCCGAAGAAGGATGTGCTCACGAGGCCCAACGCGAATGCCAGCGGCAGGAAGGTGGGTTGCAGCGGATCGTTGCCGAGAAAAATGGTGAGGCTCAGCAGCAGCGAGCCGAGGCTGATGGTCAGATAGCTCCAGCGGCAGCCAAGCCAACTGGCGAACCATCCGCCGAGCAGCGAGCCGGCGACGGCACCGGACGCGAAGACGATCTGCACCTGCGCGACGAGGTCGGTCCGGCCGGCCGTTTCGGCCACCTGGGCCGCCCAGGGGACCAGACGCTGCCCCGATGCCCAGCCGCCCAACAGCGGGACGGTGCCGAGCAGGATGCCCAGCAGGGTGCGACGCAGGTGGGGCGGTCGAAAGACCGACTCGTCGGTGGTCCTTCGGTTGCGCGTGCGCACATCGGCCAGCCATTGCGGTGACTCAGGCAGCGCCGCGAGCACGAGCACTCCCAGCGCGACGGGCGTCGTACCCAGCAGGAACACCCAACGCCAAGACTCGCGCGTGATGGGGAACCATAGCATGAGGACTCCCAGCACCACGAATCCGACGTTCGCCGAAGTCCCGATCCAGCCCGCCAGGAACGCTCGCGACAAGCCAGGCACCGACTCCATGAGCAGCGCGACACCGCAGGGCCACATGCCGCCGATGCCGAGGCAGGCGAGGAACCGCAGGACCAGCAACTGACCGGGAGTTGTCACAAGGTAGCTGAGGCCCGTGATGAGCGAGTAGCAGACGATGCTCCAGCCCATGGCACGCGTGCGACCGATGCGGTCTCCAAGCCAGCCGAACAGCAGCCCACCGACGGCGGCGCCCAGGAGGAACGCGGCGATGAACCAGGAGAGCCACTGGTCGGCGCTGGTGGCCAGTTGACGGGAGGCCATGTCGGCCGGCAGGCTCGACGGCCCGGCCGCGAGGAACTCCTGGATCGCGGGACGCGTGGCGGGAACGAGCAGCGACATCTCCATGCCGGCTCCCATCCAGCCCAGGAAGGTCGCCGCCAGCACGGCGCTCCGCGCGGCACGCGACAGCATCACCGGCGCGGCGGACGACTGTGGGTCCGTGCCGGAGCCGCTCATCGAAGCGGGCTGGATTTCGCCAGCAGGTGCAGGAACTGCCGCAGCAGTTCGGTGTTGTCTTGGTAGCCGCGACCGGTGACCAGCTGTCCATCGACGACGACAGGATCGGGAACGTAGGTGGCGCCACCCTGTTCGGCATCCATCGCGCACTTGGGCACGGTGGCCACGCGTTTGCCGCGGATGCAGTCGGCCGCGGTGAGGATCTCGATACCGTGGCAAAGGCAGGCGATCGGCTTGCCGGCTGCGGCGATCTCGCGCGTGACGCGGCGGAGATGTTCGTCGTAACGAATGTACTCGGGCGCGCGGCCGCCCGAGATGAACATGCCCACATAGTCGTCGGCACGCAGGTCGGCGAAGGCGACTTCGGCCCGCAAGTGATACCCGGGGCGTTCCTGGGTGATGTCCCAGGCCACATCGGGATTCGGCGGGATCTCGTGCAGCACCATGTGGTAGAGCCGCGCCTGCGGGCCGGCTACGACGACCTGGTAACCGTCCTCGGGCAGGCGGTAGTAGGCGTACATCGTGTCGAGCGTCTCGGTGGCCGCGGCGTCCTTAAACAGGATCTTACCCGGCATGCATCAGGCCTTTCAGAAAACGAGCC
>CAZUJM010000400.1:0-3511 GCA_964620405.1 uncultured Pirellulaceae bacterium
CTCGGATATGGAGCGCGGTCGTCCCGCCCGCACGGACGTGCCAAACAGGTCGGACCATGGCCCCCAGACACACGCCTTGATGCGGCCGAGGACGGCCGCGCTCCATTTTTTTACGCCCGGTCGACGGCTAGTCGTCGTTGAAAGGTGCGTCAGCGATTCGCAATTGCCCTGGGCGATAGTTAGACTCAGGATTGCCCCCCCATCCAGCGAGAGAGGTTCCGATGGAAGTCGAGCGACAGCGCGAACTGGTGGCCTCCGCCATCGCAGGCAACCGCGAGGCGTTGGAGGAGCTGCTGCTGGCCCACTGCGACGTGCTGGCCGAACATATCCGGCCCAAACTGATGGGACCGCTGCAGAACCTGATCAGCGCGGAAGACATCCTGCAGGAGACGTTTTTCCGAGCGTTCCAGCAGATCGGTCGTTTCCAGCCGCAGTCCGACCATTCTTTCGCGGCCTGGCTGAAGACGATTGCCGAAAGCCGGATTATCGACGCCATCAAGCACCAGCGCCGCCGCAAACGGGGGGGCGACATGCACCGCGTGGACCAGGTGCAGGACGCGTTCCAGTCGACGATGGCCGATCTGATGGGTGCGTTGGAAGACGAGGACGGCCGCTCGCCCAGTCGTATCGTGGCGGGCGGCGAGGCGATCCGCGCGATGCAGGTCGCCATCGCGTCCCTGCCCGACGAACAGCGCGAAGCGGTCATGCTGCGGTTCTTCCAGCATAAAAGCCTCGAAGAGGCGGGCGAAGCCATGAATCGCTCGCCCGATGCCGTTCGCGGACTGCTGCGCCGCGCGAAGCAAGGGCTCCGCGAGCGCATGCAGCGTACCTCCATCTGGCTCACGAAGCGATAGAGCAGGAGTAGCCCCATCATGTTGCGATCCTCAAACCCGACGACCGCTCCCCGCACTCTTTCTCCTCGCGCGGCGACATGGCTCCGCAGCCTTGCGGTGCTCGCCAGCCTCGCCGCGACACCAGCCCAGGCCGCGCCCTTCGGCTTCTCCGTCGACATCAACTTCTCGCCCAGCCAGATTCCAATCCGCGAACCGGCCGGCGCCTATGGATCACGCGTCTGGAACACCTTGACGACGCCGCAGAACCAGAATCCGCAGTCGCTGCTGGTCGACTCGTACGGCAAGCCGACGCAGACGGCGGCGACGATCGAATACCTGTCGTCCGGATTCGGGCGCAGCGAAGGCCTGAAGGTGCCCGAGGGCGGCGACCGCCAGCTGATGGCCGGTTACCTCGCGGCGCCCGCCAAGATTACGCTCAATAACCTTGCGTCGTTCCTGCCGGTGCGCAACGAGCCGGTCCAGGGCCGTGTGGTGCTGTACACCTACGCAGGCCAGCCCGGCGCACAGGGCGTCTACAGCCTGGGGAATGAGCGGCAGAAGCATATCGACACGGGACTGTTCAACGGGCAGTACACGACCGGTTTCGACGGCAACACGGTCGTCTTCATGACAACGCTTTCGGGCGAGATGGTGATCGAGACGGAGGGCTCGGCGCCCATCAACGGCCTCTCCATGATCCTGTGCCGACCGGGCGACCTGAACGGTGATGGAAACATGGACGCCGAGGATTTGAGCATCCTGACCAGCGCGATCAAGAACGGTCCCGCGAAGAACCAGTATGACGTGAACTTCGACCTCGCCGTCAATTTCAATGATGTCCTGAGCTGGATCAAGTGCAGCAAGGGCACCTGCATCGGGGACGCGAACCTGGACGGCGTCTTCGACAGCGGCGACCTGGTGCAGTTGTTCCAGTCGGGCCTCTACGAGAACAACGCGGACGCGACGTGGATGCAGGGAGATTGGAACGGCGACTGCCGCTTCGACAGTTCCGACCTGCTGGTCGCGTTCCAGGAAGGCTGCTACGAGGCCGCGTCGCCGCCCGCGCGACCACCTCGCTCGATCGCAACCGCCGATCAACTGGCCCACGACGCGATGGAAGCCGCAGCGGTCCCCGAACCCACCGGCCTGGGCCTCGCCTCCGTCGGCCTGCTGCTGCTCGCCCTCCGTCGCCGGTAACTCCCGTCCGGAAGTGGGGCGGCTGCCGCACAGACTACGGGGAGGTTTTCGCGTCGGTCGGCCGACGAGCGGGCGGGGCGGGGCGTTTCGCACGCTGCGATTCGAACATGGCCTTCACTTCCGGCGGAATCACATCGGTCGGATCCGCACCGGGCTTGGTGGCCGAGTCCTTCGCGCGGCGTCCGCCGGCCGTCCCCTCCTGCACGGTCTCGCCCAGGTTCCAGGTTTTGATCGAGCGATCCTCGGAGGTGGAAAAAAGCAGCGGCTGCGTGTGGCCGTAGAGCAGGTCGACCACCGGACCGGTGTGCTCCGTCATCGCCTGTCCCAGACGGCGGAACTGGCCGCGGGCGAACTGCCAGCGTTGCAGTCCGCGGCCGCTGGCCACGGCGACTTCCGGCTCCGTCGGATGTGTCGCCAGCCGCGTCGCGCCGCGCTGGGCCGCCTCGACGACGACCTGGGAGAGCGGGCCATCGTGCAGGACCAGACGCTGGTCGGCGCCGAGTGACACCCAGAGGTCACCGACGAAGGCGCCGACATCCAGCACCGGACCTTCGTGGGCTGCGGAGCGTGTCGCGGCCTGCACCCACCCGTTGCCCTCGCGCTGCCACAGCAGCAGTTCGCCGCGGTCGGAACCCAGCAGGCATTTCCGGCCATCGGGCTGCAAGGCCAGGGCCGAGCAGTGGGATGCGGGCATCTCGGGCAGCGTGGACTCCTGCGGGGGCGCGTCGTCCGGCAGGTTCCAGGCACGCACCGAGCCGTCGGCCAGCAGCGACAGCAGGCAGCTTCCGTCGCGCGGCATCGCCAAACATCGACAAGGTTGCGGTAACTGCCAACGTTGCGTCACTCGCCAGCCGGACGCTCCCTCGCCATCGTTCTCATGCAGCGCCACCTCGCCATCGCGGAAGGCCACGGCCAGCCGCGCGACGCGTCCTTGTCCTCCCGACAGCGCCACCGCCTCCCGACCGAGCCAGACGCGCTGTAGCGACTCCAGCGATGTCGACGACGTCGTAGGCGATGGCTGGGCTGTCGTCTGCAGCAGGATGGAATCGGTGTCTCCCACGGAAGCCAGCTGATCGGACTGTGCGTTGCCCGGGAGCACGGCGAGGCCGCGTTGCGTGCCCCCCGGGTACGTCGTCGCGGTACGAGTCGGTGAATGGCCGGCCAGCAGTCGCAGCCTGCCCCTTGTATCGCAGGTCATCAGGCGGTTCGTGGCCTCCAGCGGCAACGGCAGGAACTGCGCCTCGCGAAGCGTGGCCGGCGTGTCAACGGCGCCGCGAAACTCGCCCGTCTTTCCGTCCCAAAAGAGCAACTGCCGATCGCGAAGCGTGACGAGGGTCTGGCCGTCAGCCGAGATTTCGGCAGTCGTGCGGCCGGTCGCCGACGTGGCCAGCGTCTCCGCGCGATGCTGTCCATTCACCCAATTGACGCGCCACCGAGTGACTTCGCCCGGCTCCGACCAAGTCAATACGCAGTCTCCATTT
>CAZUJM010000401.1:0-3463 GCA_964620405.1 uncultured Pirellulaceae bacterium
GACTCGCCGAACAGATCCGCGCCTTTCCCGAAACCAGCCAGGTGATCAGCGGCCTGATGGACATGGTGGCCTTCGAGGAGCAGGGACTGTTCATGGTCATCGCCAACGGCTGGGAGCCGGACAGCCCGGTGCTGGAGCGGGTGCGTCTGCTGGAAGGCCGCAAGCTGCGGCCGGGCGACGGCCACCGCGTCCTGCTCGGCAAGATCCTCGCCGCGAACCTCCAGAAACGGCCCGGCGACACCGTGGAACTGTACGCCCAACCGTTCGAGGTCGTCGGTATCTTCGAGAGCTTCAGCGTCTACGAGAACGGCGCAGTCTTCCTGCTGATGGACGAACTGCAGAAACAGATGGACCGCCCCGGCCAAGCCACCGGCTTCGTCGTCCAAGCCAACCCGCCCGGCGACGCGGCCCGCATCGCCACGCTGCGGCAACGCATCGAAGCCCTGGACCCGGAGATCGCAGCGACGCCGTGCGCGGAGTTCGTGAGCGAGCTGAACCAGATGAAGGTGACGCGAGCGATGTCGTGGGTGGTGTCGCTGATCGCCGCCTCGATCGGGGCCCTTGGCGCATTCAACACCGTGGCGATGACGATCGCGGAACGGAGCGGCGAGATCGGTGCACTCCGCGCGCTGGGCTGGCGGGCGTCGCGGGTGGTCAGGCTGATCACCGCCGAATCGCTGCTGCTGGCGCTGGGCGGCGCCGTCCTGGGATCGGTGACGGGACTGGCGACGCTCTCCCTTCTTTCCCGCTGGCCCCCCACCTCCGGGCTCGTGCAAGGCGAATGGCCCTGGCAGGCGGTCCTCCAAGGGTCGGCGCTGGCCGGAATCATGGTGCTGGCCGGCGCCCTCTTCTCGACTTATCGCATCGCCCGACTCCGGCCGCTCGACGCCCTCCGCGGCCGCTGATCGACCTGCGGAATTCCGACGCAACTCCCGTCGCAAAAGCAGGATTCGCCTTCGGGTTACCACAGGCAACGGCCATTTCCCGCGGTTTTCGGCCCTCCGCCGGACTTCAGAAAATTTCTTCGAGTTGCGGTGGTTTTTTACGCAAGGTCGTTCGTCTATTTGTGCGACTGCTGCGATGGACGCTCGCGAAGGTCCTGAAGCGAAGGTGGAACCCACTGCCGGGAACCACCTGCGAGTTCCGGCGGGCACGCTCAGCGACTCTGGGAAAGCTGAGAAAAGCCTGACGGCGAGCGAGCGACGCGGGAGTCATCGGAATCTGGACCGTTCGAGAAGAGCAACCGGCCAAGACGTTGCCCACTGGAGGAATGAATCCCATGCGAGCCTTGATCGTTGACCGCGATGTGAAGTTTCTGGAAATCCTCGAGACCTTCTTCCACAACCGAGGCCATGAAGTGGCGTTCGCGACCAGCGGCGTGGAATGTCTGGAGGTGCTCCGCGACTTCAATCCGGATGTAATCATGGTGAGCTACGGGCTGCAGTGGGGCGGCGTGGACGGAATCCTGGCGGTGCTGCGTGAGGATCCGCTGCTGCAGAACATCCCGGTGGTCGAAGTGCTGGGCCCGTTCCAGCAAGCCGAGTGCTCCGAGACGCGTGGCTCCTGGGCCTACCTGCAGCGTCCCTTCCGTCTGGCGGACATGCTCTCCGCGATGAACGGGGTGATCCTGGAGGCCGAACGTCGCCATGCGGCGGCTGCGGCGGCCGAAGCGGCGGTTCGCCGCGCGGTTCCTGTCGTTGTGCCGCAGGCTGCGGACAACTGGTCCTCGCTCCGAGACACCGCCGAGGCACTCTCGCCAGTGGCGGCTTCCCTCTGAAGCAGCTGAACATCGGTGGTGATAGAAGAAGCCACTCCTCGCGACCAACACCTCGACGCTTGAAAGGCCTACACCATGAGACACCACCTTGCCCGCCCGTCGCGAGTGCCCGACCGTCGCCTCTGCGGACGACCTCGTGCCTGCTTGGTCGCTCGTCATCCCATCGGTCGCCCGGTGCAGGACACGCCTCCCAAGTGTCTGCCTCGCCCGGTGATCTCTCCAGCGGGACACGCGTCGATCGCGATGGCCTGAACGACCAAACGGGGCCGGGGCTCATTTTTGTGACGAAAATGAGACCCGGCCCCGTTTCTATTTTCCCACTCCGCGGACCATCCCCTTTCTTTTACCCCTCCTTCTCGGACGGGATCGGGGAAGGCCGCACGATGTTTGACGCCCTAATCGGCGGTACCTAAACTGGTAGCTGACGCTGAGTCCTCCTGTTCAGGAAGACACGCGCCTGCTTTCCGTGACATCGGGTCCATGTGCGGAGGCGGCATGCGGGGCGGCATGCGGGGCGGGGACGCCTCAAGTTCCGCGTTCGGCTGCGCATTGGGAGAGCACCACGATGGCTGACAAACCAGAAGACCGGGACGCGAAGCGAGCCGTGGGCCGCGACACCGCCCAGAATTCAGCCCAGAGCTCCGCAGGCAGTTCCGAATCCGACGCGGACCAAGACTTGACCGCCCATTCCCACGAGGATGGCATACCTCCTCTCGACAGCGACCCGAATCACTACGCGGACTTCCTGCGGGCCTTCATCGACTCGAACCTGCCCCAGCAACTGCGTCGCTTCGTGGGCGCGTCGGACGTCCTGCAGGATGTCCTCTTCGCGGCCTCCAATCACAGTGAAGCCTTCCATGGCAAGACGTCGGCGGAATACCATGCGTGGCTGCGTCGAATCGCTCGCAATAAGATCCTGGATCATGTGCGGCACTATTTGAAGCCGAAGTCGACGGGCGGCGAGGAGGCTTCGCATTCGCTGTTCGGCCTGGGCTTCGGCGGCACCATGGACACGCCCAGTCGGAACATGATGGCCGAAGAGGTGGCTTCGCGGATGCTGCGCGGCATCGAGAACCTGCCGAAGCTGCATCGCGAGATCGTGCAACGGCGTTATCTCGACGGTTGGACGTTCGAGCAGATCGCGACGGCGGCGAACATCTCGATCACCTCCTGCCGGCGATACTGGCTGGAGGCGATTGAGATCCTGCGTCGGGAGGTAGGACCTGCGCTCCATGGACGACAGTAACCGCACGCCGGAGACGGTCGCCGGCCGTCGCCCCGATCGGCTTGCGTCGACGGCTCCATCCACACCCGACGCGTCACCGCGTGACGAATCTTCGTCCTCATCGGATCCCGCCGCGATCGCCAGTCCAGCCGCATCGGCGAGCGACGCCTCCAGCGGGAACCGGGAGATGGAACTGGACGCCGAGTCGGAGGCGGAGTTCCAGTCGGAACTGTCGGAGTTGGCGGAGGCTTACGAAGCGTCGTTGCTGGCGGGCGACGCCGACGAGGATGTGTTCTCGCGCGACCACCCGGACCTCGCCCAGATGCTGCGGCTGCTGAATGGCGTGCTCGGGGAAGGCTCGCGGTTGGAGCCCCTGGAGGAGCCGACGGAGTTGCCGTTTTCGGAGGTAGCTCCTCCCCCTGGGTTGGGAGTGGACACGGGCGGGTCGGTGGGCGACGAGG
>CAZUJM010000402.1:0-745 GCA_964620405.1 uncultured Pirellulaceae bacterium
ATCCGACACACGGGCGATGGCCGCGGTCAGCCGGAGCGGGTGTCCGCCATTGTAACGCAGGTCCCGACGAGTCGCGGAGCCCCCTGTCCCCCGTCCCCTGTTCCCCGTCAGCGCGGTCGAAACCAGGGTCGAATCCCCGCAGGCCGATGTTCCACAAAAGCGAAGGGGAGACACGCCGAACGACGCGATCTCCTCGTGACTAAGGCGTCGAGGGAAAGGTCCGGCGTGGGGACATGCCTGCTCGGCTGCGTGATCGCCGTACGCTTACCTTATCGGGAGGAGTTTCCGACGGTGCGGCAACCGCGGCTGAATCCTCGGAGCTTTCCAACGGAGCGGTCCCTGGGGGCGAGCCGGCGACCTTTCCCAGACTTCACCGTCGCCCCTCGATTCCCTAGTTTCAACGACGAACCCGAAACGGGTCTCTTGATCCCGCTCGGTCCCGAGACCAAACTCACGGGTGAAGAGTACCACCGCCTGGGCTGTGGCCAGTCCGCTGCCCGGTATTGATTCCGCGAGGCACCATGCTGAGTTTCACGCAATCCACCCGATGGGGACGCCGCGAGTTTCTGCGCGTCGGCGGGCTTGCGCTCGGCGGGCTTTCGCTGGACGCCTCTTGGCGGTCGTGTGCGGCGGCGGTGGGAGACCCCGCCTGGGTCAAGGATCGCAGCATCGTCTTCCTCTTCCTGCACGGCGGCCCCAGCCAGATCGAAACCTTCGACCCGAAGATGCAGGCCCCGTCCAACAT
>CAZUJM010000402.1:755-2331 GCA_964620405.1 uncultured Pirellulaceae bacterium
TTCCTCCGGAGGTGTCTCCTGATCAGCCGCCTCGCCGGGCATCACCTTCGGCGGTACCTTTCCGAGGCTGGCAGCGCTGGCCGACCAGATGACGATCGTCCGCAGCTTCACGACGGGCGACGGGAATCATGACATCAAACCGGTCGTCAGTCGCGATTCCTTCAACGCCAGCCTGGGTTCAATGTACGCTCGCGTTGCCGGATCGAATCATCCCGTGACAGGCGTGCCTCGCAACATCCAGCTGTACCCGCGCGCCGTAGACACTTCCACTCAGCCTGAGCAGTTGTCCTTCGGCGATTTTCGCGCCACCGGCCGTTTGGGCAGCGGCTGCGCGCCGTTGGTGGTGGGGGCGGGCGGCGGGTTCCAGGACGACCTGCAGATGCGCTTGCCCATGCAGCGACTGGACGACCGCCGCAACCTACTGCAACAGATCGACGGCATTCGACGCGATCGGGATCGCGCGGCCGGACGACTCGACTCGCTCCGTGACCAGGCCCTAGACACGCTGCTCGGCAAAGCGGCGGAAGCGTTCCAACTGCAGTCCGAGGACCCGCGTGTGGTGGAGCGATACGATACGGCTCCCCTGGTCCGACCGGAGCAGATCGATCCCAAGTGGAAGAACTACAACAACTACGTCGACAACGCGAAGTCGCTGGGGAAACTACTTCTGCTGGCGCGCCGGCTTTGTGAGCGAGGCTGCGGATTCGTTACGGTGACGACGAATTTCGTGTGGGACATGCACGCCGACGTCAACAACGCGACGATGGAGGAGGGAATGCGGTACATGGGCTGGCCGCTGGACCATGCCGTGTCCGCCTTCATCGAGGACTGCCGCGCGCGGGGCCTGGATGACAAGATCCTGCTGGTCGTTTGCGGCGAGATGGGCCGCACGCCGCGCATCAATGCCACGGGCGGACGGGACCACTGGGGAGACTTGGCCCCGCTGCTGCTGTTCGGCGGAGGAGTCCGCCGAGGACAGGTGCTGGGCCAATCCGACCGCGAGGCCTCCCGGCCCGCCAGCGATCCCGTCACCATGCAGCACCTGATCGGCACCCTGATGCATTCGTCTTTTGACGTCAGCCGCCTGCGACTGGTCCCGGAGCTTCCGCGGGAGATCAGTTCGGCGCTCAGCTACGAGCCGATTCCTTCCATCTTCTAACCGCGTGGGCCTTCGCCGGTCCGATTCCCGCAGAGCCCGCGTGCCGCGTCCATCGTGGATCGAAGGTCGCTTCTCTTGCAAGCCGGTGGGTTTCGTCCACAATAATCTGAGGGCGGGAATCTGGGGACGCGCCGCGAGTTCCAGCGGCGTGCCTCCATGGCGTCCGCCGCGACGGGCCCGACCGAATGATTCTCTTTCGACTGTTCTCGCCCCAATGGCCCCTGCCCGCTCTTCCCGTGCACGAATGACCCGACCGATCGACTTCGGAATCCCTGCGATCATGATCGTGAACGGATGCACCCGCTGGTTCCGTCTCCCGGTGTCCCCGGCATCCTTGGACACCCGGGTCGCCCCAGCAGGGCGTTTCGCGCCGCCGGGGCCTCGCGTTCCCGAAGCTCTCCTGCGGATGCTGCTGGT
>CAZUJM010000402.1:2341-3441 GCA_964620405.1 uncultured Pirellulaceae bacterium
AGTCGGCTCCCCGCGCAGACCAACGTGCCCTATGCCGCCCAGGAGGCACCCGCGCCGCTGAGCCCCGAGGAGGCCGTCCGCACCCTGCGGCTCCCGGAGGGTTTCCGCGCCCAGGTGTTCGCCGCCGAACCCGATGTGCGTCAACCGATCGGTTTCTGCATCGACGATCGGGGCCGTCTGTGGGTGGCCGAGGCGTACAACTATCCGCACCATGGAACGAAGCCGGGCGATCGCATTCTTATCTTCGCAGACCACGATGGAGACGGACGATTCGACGAACGGAAGGTGTTCTACGAACAGCTCAACTACGTCACGGGAATCGAAGTGGGCTTTGGCGGAGTGTGGGTGGTGTCGCCTCCCTACTTCTATTTTATCCCCGACCGCGACGGCAATGACCGACCCGATGGCCCGCCCCAGACGCTGCTCGATGGCTTCGGCAACCATGCCAATTCCCACAACCTTGCCAATGCACTCGCCTGGGGCCCGGACGGCTGGCTCTATGGGACGCACGGCCGGACCAACTGGTCGATGATTGGCAAGCCGGGCACGGCGGAGGCGGAGCGAAAGCGATTTGATGGCGGAGTCTACCGCTACCATCCGACGCGTCACGTCTGGGAAGCGTTCGCCGATGGCACCACCAACCCCTGGGGAATCGACTGGGACGACTACGGCGAAGCGTTCGTCAGCAACTGCGTGAACCCCCACCTGTTCCACATCATCCAAGGCGCTCATTACGAACCCTGGCGCAAACGCACGTCCAGCGAACATGCGTACGAGCGAATCGACACGATCGCCGACCATCTGCACTACGTTGGCGACAAGAACGTCTGGAAGGGCCTGGGGACTCCCGAGGAGGACGCGATTGGCGGCGGCCACGCGCACTGCGGAACGATGGTCTACCTGGGCGACAACTGGCCCGACCACTATCGCAACACGGTCTTCATGAACAACGTCCACGGCCGTCGCATCAACAACGATACGCTGCGCCGCGTCGGCTCGGGTTACGTCGCCTCCCACGCGCCCGACGTCGTGGCTTGGCGTGATCCCTGGTTCATGGGGGTCACCCTGAAGTATGGGCCCGATGGTGGCGTATACGTAAG
>CAZUJM010000403.1:0-3370 GCA_964620405.1 uncultured Pirellulaceae bacterium
CGGACGCTCCTTCCGGCTCCTTCAGCGACCAGATGATCCTGGTCACGAACGACGCCCAGTCGCAGAATATCCCGGTTCGCGTCGAAGGAAACATCGTCTCCCCGCTGACCGTCAGCCCGGCCACGCTCTCCCTGGGCGTGCTGCGTCCCGGTCAGGTCGTGACCCGCAACCTGGTCGTCCGCGGCAAGGCACCCTTCCACGTCACGGGCGTCGAATGCGAGCACGACGGCTTCCAGTTCCGCTCCAATGGCGACTCCAAGGAACTCCACCTCGTCCCCATCACGTTCACGGCGGGCAGCGAGCCGGGCAAGGTCGCAGCGGAAGTGCTGATCCAGACCGACATGGGCGGCAGCGCCTCGGGCACCTGCCTGGTGACGGCCGAGGTCCAGGGGGAAGCCATCGCGGAGGCTGGCGAGAGCAACCCCACCAACACGGCCGATGTCTCGACCGACTCGGCGACGCCGAAAGATGAGGACGCGGCCGTCGGCTCCGGGATCCAGAAATAGTCTTGAGGCCAGGCGGAGACGCCTGCGATCCTCTCCTCCACGTCAACGCAAGAAAGACGGGCTTCCGAGGCAACTCGGGGCCCGTTTTTTTTTTCGATTCCTGACGCAGACCGGTCGCTCGGGCCGCACGTTGGACCGCGTAGCTGCCGAGTCCTGTTAAACTGACGCCTCCTGAACCCGGAGACGTTCGATGACGCTGGCTCAGCCTTTTCCTCGCAATCTCCGCTATCGGCTCCATCGCGGGCTGCTTGGCCTCCTCGAGCGACTCGATCCCGGTACGCAGCTGGATCGTGATGGGCTGGAGCGCCAGTCGTTGCGGATCGCCGGAGCATCTGAGTTTCTCGACACGTCGTTTCGCGAGCCGCTGGATGTCTTCCTCGAGTCGCTCCGCCGCGAAGGGCAGTTGAACTCCGTTGGCCGCTACCTGACGAGTTTCTTTGTGCGCCGCTGCCTGGTGAATCGGCTCAGTCTGGAGCAGGTGTGGGGCGGCGCGCGGCCGGCGGCACGACCGGATGCGTGGCCTGAAAAGCCGCCGCTTTACCTGGTAGGCATGCCCCGTACGGGCACCACGCTGCTGCAGCGAATGCTGGCAGCCGACCCGTCAGCGCGACCGTTGCTGTTTTGGGAGGCCTACTATCCGGTGCGCACGCCGACACGCTTTGGCGCACCGCGGTCGGCGGCGACGCGTCAACGCGTGGCCGTCGCGGCCACTCGGTGGCTGTACCAGAACGCGCCCTACGTCCGCGGGATCCATGAGGTCGAGCCGTTGGGGCCGGAGGAGTGTTACTTCCTGCTGTCGAACACCTTGGTTTCGTACAGCCTGAGCACGCAGTGGTATTGTCCCAGCTATGCCGATTGGCTCCAGGAACGGACCGAGGCGGATTGGGTCGAGGTCTACAAACACTACCTGGCGACGTTGCGCACGCTGGAGGGCGACATGCGCGGGCGGCACTGGGTCCTGAAGTGTCCGCTGCACGCGCCGCGGCTGGGTACCCTTTCCCGGCTGGTCCCCAACGCCATTTTTATCCAGACCTATCGCGACGCGAGCGAACTTGTGCCGTCGATGTGCAGCCTTGCCGCGGCCCTGATCTCCCTGGGGTCGGACGCCTGGGATCCGCGGGAGATCGGCCAGAAGGCCCTGCAAGTGCTGGCCGCCCAGTCGGCGCAGAGCGTCCGAGCGGGAGCGGAACTCGCGGACCGGGTCGTTTCGGTCCACTACAAGTCATTGATCAAGGATCCGCTGGGCACCATCCGCGCGATCTACGACCGAGCTGGAATGCCGCTGACCGCCGCGGCGGAAACGGCGATGAAGGGATGGCTGGCGAGCAACCCGCAAGGACGCCACGGCCAGCATCACTACACGCTCGCCGACTTCGGCCTCACCGAACCGCAGGTGCAGGAAGCCTTTCGCGAGTACACGGCGATGGAACGCAGCCTCGCGCCGGCGTGAATTTACATCAGGCCGCGCGTCTACCGCCGTCGCAATCGCACCCGCATCGGTCGATCGGGCTGCATGGTGACAAGGAACAGCGGACGTGGCTGGCAACCTTCGACCGGTTCGGCGCGCCACCGCCGGAAGAACGAGCCCACCAGGATGCTGGCTTCATATTCAAAAATGGCCTTGCCGATGCAGAATCGTTTTCCGCCGCCAAAAGGGAAATACGCGAACTGGGGCCGCTCCGCCGGGGCCTCCTTGCCGCCCAGCTCGCCCGACGTGGCCGCCTCGCGTTCCTCCATCCATCGTTCCGGTCGGAAACGATGCGGATCGGGGAACCAGCGAGCGTCACGGTGGGTAACCCACTGGCTCACCGAGAACGTCGTCCCCGTCGGAAACAGGTAGTTCCGCAGCCGGAACGGCGCCAGTGCCTGGCGTGGCAGGAGCCAGACGGACGGGTACATGCGCAAGGCTTCTTGAACCACCGCGTCGGTCCAGTGGGCGGAGTTGATCCACGACTCGTTCGCCCGCGGGTCGTCGGACAGGCCGCTGCCCTCGTGGGCCAGATGTTGCTGGAGGTCTTCGCGTTGAATCGACTCCCAGATGGCCCAGGCGAGCGCATTGGCCGTCGTCTCATAGGCGGCCAGCAGCAGTGACATCATGTTGTCCGCGAGGAACTCGTCAGGCATGCTTCCGCCCACCTCGGTCCCGTCGAGAAGCAGCGAGAGGGCGTCGGCATGGGGACCCGTCGTGGATCGCCCGCGCACTTCCGCGATGGCTTCCAGCAACTGCTTCTTGATCTTCCCCCTGGTGATCACCGTGCGGACTGTACTCGGTAGGCTCGCCATCAGGTAGGCCACGCGCACCGGCTTCGGCAGTCCTAGCAGGTAAGCGGTGCGACTCGATACCAGCCTCAAGAAACTCCCGTGGTCGATCTTGTCCGCGAGCGTATCCTGCAGGTCGCGAGGGAACAGCAGCGACGCGGCGATGCTCAGCGTGATCTGCCGAGTCAGTTCGTACACATCGAGCGTCTGGTCCTCGGGGAGCGTTTCGAGGTGTTGCTGGCAGCGCTGCAGGGTCAGTTCAGGGATGCGTCTTGAGAGTATCTTGCGCAGGGCGAGCAGCATCATGGACCGATTCTCATCGTGCACCACTCCCTCGGTCGCCAGGACTCCCCACGGTATCAATCGCCCCAGCAGTGATTGACCGAACAGGCCGAAATATTGTCCCTTGACGGCCAGCACTTCGTGGATGTCGTCCGGGTGCGAAAGCAGGATCCCGGGCTGTCCCAGGCTGGGAAATCGCGCGACATCGCCATGACGCTGACTCAACTCGCTCAGGAAATCACCCAGGTGCAGGCGACGCCGGAACATTTCCCAGTGGCTGCCCAAGCCCGTCGGGCCGGGAACGTCGCGAAGGGTCAGGAAGG
>CAZUJM010000404.1:0-3364 GCA_964620405.1 uncultured Pirellulaceae bacterium
AGTTTCAGGGCTGGACGTTCGTGTACAAGGACTGGTGGGTCCGCACCGCGGGCGACCAGAATCGCTCCTCGTTCGCCGCCGGCCAGAACACGGTCGCCGTCGCGGACGGTGACGAATACGACGACGGCACGAACGTCGATCCCGACCAGTTCAACGTCTTCCTGAAGACGCGCCCCGTGAGCATGGCGGGCCACAAGGCCAACTCGGTCAACATCTCGTTCGATTCGAGCTTCCGTGTCGAAGGTAACCAGACCGGCACCGTGGACGTCGCGTTTGTCTGCGGCGGCTGCTTCGAACCGAACCCGACCTTCACCAACGTCTTCAAGTACGACTCGGCGGCGCTGACCGATGGCGAGACGATCAACACGCGGGTCAGCATCGATGTCAACAATCCCGCCGGTGTTGGGGTTGGCGCTCCCGAGATGATTGTCCGCTTCGGCAACACCAAGGGTGGCAACAACTGGTGGTGGGCGGTCGACAACCTGGCGATCACAGCCCAGGCCGTGCCGGAACCGAGCTCCTTCGTGCTGGCCACCCTGATGGGTCTGGGCCTGCTGAAGGCTCGCCGCCGCAGCTAGTCGCTGGGTGTCCGGTTTGCAGTATCCAAGAGAGGGGGTCGCGTTCCGCGAGGGGCGCGGCCCTTTTTTCATTGCGGGCTGGCAAGTGAACTGGGCGGTAACCGAAAACGTTGGGTAACCACGAAGAGCACAGAGAGCACGAAGGTTCTCCGTGTCCTCTGTGTCCTCCGTGGTTAAAACCTCCGTGGTAGAAACAAAGTCGGCTCTCAATCGAGCCGCCCGGAGCCTTTTAAGGCGCCTCCGCGTGCATCCAGCGTTTCAGCTTCGGCACCAGTGCCAGGCAGATCGCCGACGAGATGCCGGCCGCGATGGCGATCTGCAGGAAGACCTGGCCGTAGACATGCACCGTCTCGATCGGTGGCGGAATCGTCTGGCTGGTTTCGGCTCCCTGCACTCCCGTGAACTGGGCGATGATTGCCGCCAAGAACTGCGAGAACGCCGTGGCTAGGAACCACATGCCCATCGTTGTGCTCACCAGGAAACCGGGCGACAGCCGGGAGATCATCGACAGTCCGACCGGCGAAAGGCACAGCTCGCCCGTCGTGTGCAGCAGGTAGCCGACCAGCAGCCAGAGGATTCCGACCATGCCGCGTGAATCGGCTTGCGTCGTGCCGTACCAGAGGGCCGCGAAGCCCAAGCCGACCTGCAGCAGGCCGAGCGTGAACTTCAGCGGCGTGCTCGGTTCCAGGCCGCGCGTGTGCAGCCAGCCCCACATCGCCGCGAAGGGCAGGCCGAGCAGCAGGATGTAGATCGGGTTCGCCGACTGGAACGTGCTGGCCGGAATCTCGGCGTTCTGTTCGGCCACGCCCATGCCCACATGTTCCTGCGTCACCTGCCAGTCGATCTCCTGGTTCGGCGTCGCCGCGCCCTCGCCGCCGCCGGCCGGTTTGGCGCGGAGGCTGTCGAGGCGGTCGAGTGTCATCATCCCGCCCTGCGTGTAGCCGAGCTGCTCCTGCGTCGGTTGCAGCCGGATGGTCGTTCCCACCTCGGCCTCCGTGATCCGCCGCGATTCACTCACGCGGTCCACGTTGCGATCGGTGAAGTTGTTGATGCTGCTGCCCGCCTGCTCGAAGAAGGCCCAGAACAGCATGGAGAAAAAGGTCAGGATCAACACCACATACATGCGTTCCCGCGCCACCTGGGCCAGCTTGGTGGTCTCGCGCAGGAGGAACACGAGGGCCAGGATGCCGGAGGTGAACAGGACAAGGCCGGCGGGCCGACTGACCTCTTCCAGCACGGTCGCCGCCACCTGCGCCACGCCGCTCGGGTTGGACTTCAGGCCATGCACGACCGACTCCGGGATCAGCACCACGCCCCGGTTGTCCGCTCGCAGCGGCGCGAAACCCGACACCAGCAGCACGAAGATCGGCACTAGCAGCAGCGTCCCCAGGTAGACGCACCACTCGGTGGAGAGCCCGCCCAGGGCCGGCTCCTTCAGCCGCTTCCGGTCGGGAGGCTCTCCCACGCCAGCCGGCAGCCCGCCTCGGGCCAGGGCGAAGCAGGACAAGGTGGCCGCCACCAGCAGTGCGCAGCCGACGAAGACGTTCACCGCCGTCGGAGCGGGATGGTCGGGATGATGGAGGAACAGCCCGTACGCCGCCGCGATCGCGCCGCAGCCGATCAGCACCTGCGACACGATGTTCGGCGCGACGAATACGGCGAGTCCGATGAGCATGCCGATCGTGGCGAGGCCGAAGCCTTTGTCGAAGCCATACTTCTCCCCGATGTATCCGCACAGCAGCGGAGACATCGCGGCGCCGAGGTTCACGCCCATGTAGAAAATCGTGAAGCCCGCGTCGCGGCGGGGACTGCCGTGCGGATAGAGCGTACCGACCATCGTCGAGATATTGGGCTTGAAGAAGCCGTTGCCGACGATCAGCAGCGCCAGTCCGGTAAAGAAGTATCCGCTGCTCTCACCCGTCATCGCCAGGTGCCCGGCCGCCATCAGCAACCCGCCGAACACCACCGCGCGCCGCGCGCCCAACACGCGATCGGCCAGCAGCCCGCCGAAGAACGGCGTCATGTAGACCAGCGCCGTGTACGCTCCATAGACGGCGTACGCTTCCTTGTCAGGGTACGCCAGGAAGCCCTTCAGCATGTAGAAGAGCAGCAGCGCCCGCATGCCGTAGTAGGAGAATCGCTCCCACATCTCGGCGAAGAACAGCGTGAACAGCCCCACTGGGTGGCCAAGCAACGTCCGCTGGTTGGAAAGGTCGAGCGAGGGACGGGCCGAGTGCGACGTATCCATGTCGAGGGTTCCCGAAGTGCAGGGGCGGTGCGCGGAGGAATCAACCCCCGCCGTCAGGCCCACAGCTTAACGCCGCTTCCCGCCCCGCGTAAGATCGCTTCCCTGCTCTCTCCGTGGCCCTCCTTGCTCTTCGTGGTAAAAAAAGGAACCCTGCCGCCGAACCACGTTTCGTCACAAATACCGCGGGGATTTCACCACGGGGGAAACGGGGATCGCACGGAGGGCCATGGAGGGGATCGTCGAAACCCTACTCCTGTACCCTGATCGGCGTCTCCCTCCAACGGCCACGCCTCACGAGATCAGCTGCCGGATCGGCTCCGCCCCCTCGACGCCGACCAGCTTCTGGTCGAGGCCGTTGTAGAAGTAGCTGAGCCGATTGGGGTCGAGGCCCAGCTGGTGGAGGATGGTGGCGTGCAGGTTCTTGACGGCGAAGCGGTTTTCGATGGCATGGTTGCCCAGTTCGTCGGTCTTGCCGACCTGGGTGCCGCCCTTGATGCCGCCGCCGGCCATCCACATCGTGAAGCCGTAGGAGTTGTGG
>CAZUJM010000405.1:0-3364 GCA_964620405.1 uncultured Pirellulaceae bacterium
GGGGCGGCATTCTAGCACCGCAGTTCGTCTGTTGATACTGGAAATTGGTCGTATTCAACTTCAGTTATAAGAATCTACATGATAAGCGCTCGAAAAATTATCCGCAGCCTTGATGAATTCTGGCCCGTGCTTGAGCATCTGTCGGCGCGCAGTTTACAGCACACTTTTAGTATCCAAGACGTCGAACAGCTGATCCAACGACACGCGCCAGCCCAAAGCAGTGAGCAGTGTTTTCGCGATGCTCAGCGCTTGTTAACGCAAGAAATCCTGATCCCGATGGCCAAGTCGAGCCAACTCGAACTCAATCGCGCGGTGTTGGAATTTATTCAGTTTTTAACTCAGGAATTAACGTTAGGGACTGTCGGCGATATAGAAAGTCGCATCCAAGAGCTGAATCGCTTACGCGACAAAATGACGCAGGCAGCGGCGCAAAAAGACACCAGCGAACTTCGGCGTTTTATCCGCCTGATGGACGAGCGCTTCGTCAAGGCTCCGCTGCCCGAATTCCCCAAGCCTGCCGCTCCGGGAGTCTCCAAGTCGGACGTTCAGGACATGCTCGGCGCCTATGCCAAGAAGTCGGACCTCGACGGCAAGGCGGACAAGTCGGCGTTGGCCGGCCTCGCCAAGCAGTCCGACATCGACATGCTGCGCCGGATGGCGGCTGAGTTCCAGACCGAACTCACCACCCTGGGCGTCGATGTCGACAAGGTGAAGAAGTCCCTTGACAACCACGAAAAGCGCATCGCCGCGATCGAGGACGCTTGGAAGAAGCAGGTCAAGATCTCCGGCTCATTCAACGCCTACGCCCGCAGCGTCTACTCCGACAGTGCAGCCACGTCGGTTGTGGACAAGGACGGTTACTTCTCCGCGGCGGGCGCTCAGGCGACCGACACCGCGCAGTTGCTCAACGACTTCGACCTGAACATCTTCGCCAATCCGTCGGAGAATGCCACGGTCGATATCTCGTTGAACTTTGGTAACTACCTGGGCTACCTCGGCTCGGTTGCTTCCCTCGGGTCCGGCAACCGCGGCGGCGCTCTGGGCGGCCAGCCGTTCGGCACCACCGTCTACAAGGCCAACGTCTCGTTCGGGACGTCCCTGCCGGTCATCGGCACCACCTCGGTGGCTGTCGGCCGCATTCCCTTCAAGCTCACCCCTTACACCTTCCACGGCGTGACGGTTGATTCGTACTTCACCAACGTGAAGTCGAACGGCGCCATCCCGGTCGACGGTGTGACCGCGAGCTTCAAGGTGGGCCCGGTGTCGTTCTCGACCGTGGCTGCCCGCCATGACAACAATGCGCTGACCGCCGGCTTGGTCACCGGTCTCGGCACGTTCAACCGGACCGCGGGTGCGAGCGCGAGCTTCAACATCCTCGGGATCGCCGCTGGCGCCAACTACCTCTCGGTGGGCGTCAACGGTGGAGCGGACACGGTCGCGCTCGAGTCCTACTCCGGCTCGCGCCGCCTGCTCGGCCTCCCGCTCTCGGGTGAGTATGCCCAGTCGGATTCCAAGCTTGCTGCGTCCAGCCTGAACAACGCTGCCTACGAAGTCGGCACCAAGATCGGGTCCGGCAGCTGGTCCCTGGCCGGCGGTTACCGCCGTGTCGAGTCCAACTTCCAGGCTCCGGGCAACTGGGATCGCCTCGGCACCATCCAGAACCCGACCAACATCAAGGGTGCGTACGGAACGTTCAACCTTAACCTCGGCAGCCGCCTGGCGGCTTCCGTGACCGGACGTGACTACGACCAGGTCGTGGGCGCCGGCACCATCTCGAACGTCGCGACGGCGGTCAACTACCGCCTCTCGCCGGTGTCCGAGTTCAGTGTCACCGCGGACAAGACCGACCTGAGCACGGGTGTGACCCAGCGCTTCCTGACCTTCGGCTTCTCGAAGGTCATGGGTGCCAACTCGACCTTCCGCCTGGGTTACCAGACGGTGGATCACGAGGGCATTCCGGGCGCCGGCAAGGGTAGCATCGTTACCTCCACCTACTCGGTTCGCTTCTAATTCCGAAGCGTCCCGAAAGGACAACTGGCCCCTCCGGCGTATGCCGGAGGGGCTTTTTCATACCGGCAGCCCGACGTTGTCTACCGTCGTTGTGCTATAATCAAGCGCTATGGATACCGGCGATTTCCGCAACGGCCTCTCGATTCTCTTCAACAACGATATCTTTACGATCATCGAGTTCCAGCATGTCAAACCCGGCAAGGGGGGCGCGTTTGTCCGTTCCAAGATGCGCAACCTACGCACCGGGGCAACGATCGACCGGACATGGAACGCCGGGGAAAAAATCGAGCAGGCGCGCCTCGAGCGCAAGACAATGCAGTTTCTCTATGAACAGGACGGCGAATACACGCTGATGGACATGGAGACCTTCGAGCAGGTTGCGGTGGGGCAGTCGATGTTCGCCGAACGGGAAAAGTATCTCAAGGAAAACACCGATGTCCAGGTGGTCACCTACAAGGACGACATCGTTCAGGTTTCGGTCCCCGACTTCATGGAACTTGAGGTGACCGAGACGGATCCGGGCGTCCGTGGCGATACGGCATCGGGGGGATCCAAACCTGCGACTCTCGAAACGGGAGCGGTGATTCGGGTTCCGTTTTTCATCAATATCGGCGACCGGGTCAAGGTTGACACACGGACCGACACGTATCTGGAGCGTGTCAAGTAGTTCGGCGCCGGTCGATTTCGCGGAGGGATAGGTACGATGAGCCGTTCCAGCCGGTCGCCTGAGGAGTTGGTGCTTCCGCAAAGCATACTCTCCTTCACATCCGCTGTCATGAGCCTTGGGTTCGTGGTCGCGGGCGCGTCGATTCTCTATCTCTTGTTCGGATTGTTTTTCGGTCTCAACGACTTCGGCAGTTGGGAAGCGGCGCGACAGCGTCAAATGCTCTCCAACATCGATCTCGCGGGCACAGGTCTGCTGATCGCCTTGGGGGTTGCGTCCCTCTGCGTAGTCCTCAATTTCTGGTACGAGGAAACGGCGGGCTATGTCGTCTTAGTGGCGGCATTGCTGATAGGCATCGGTCTGCCGATGGCCTACCCGTTGTTGGTGGATGCCGGTCAACCGAACCGTGGAATCCTGGTCGCCCTGAGTAAGATGGGGCCCGCGTCGATACTGCCGGGTGTCGTGGGAGGCATTCTGGTACTGCGCGACCTGGCGTCGAAAATGCTCCTGACATTGCGTCGCCGCACCGTCGAGGCCGAGGATATGCAGTATGGCAAGGACGCCCACAAGGCGGACCGTCCGATTCGCATGTCCCTGATGGCGAAATGTTGGGAAGGTGCCTACTGCCGGGAATTCGTGCGGGCCCACTGTCCGATTTTCATCAAGAAAGCGACTTGCTGGAAAGAGCGG
>CAZUJM010000406.1:0-3332 GCA_964620405.1 uncultured Pirellulaceae bacterium
TCCCCCCCGGTTCGCACCCCGCTCCATGGAGTCGGTAGCCGGCGTGGTGGCCGGCGCTGCATCGGCATCGGCATCGCTCGCGGCCGCGTCGGCACTGCCAGCCGGTTTGTCGGTATCTGACTCCGCAGCCGGTTCCCCGGCCGGTTCCGCAAACGGGTCCTCCGCACGGGGAGGTGCCTTGTCCGGCGCGTCCTCCACGTCTTCGAACGGATCCTGCGCGATCGCCGGAACGGGCATCGCCGCCGGGATCAGCAGGCCGGTCGCCAGCAGACTGGGCATCCAAAGGCCCCCGGACAGCAGGGCAGCGCGCAGCAGACCGCGACGCCCGGAGTCCTTGGAGGCCTGGGTAAAGAGACGAAGGGAACGGCGATTTGAGTTAGTCATCTTGGGGTTCCAAAGCCGGGTCTTGAGCCAGTTGTTGCTGCCAGCGCTCGAGCTGGCGGGCAACCTCCGTCGGAGCAGTCGATCCGTAACTTTGAAAAGCTTCGATGGCCCGTGTTGCGCCGAGTACTGAGTAGACGCCGTCGTCCAGGACGGCGTGAGCTTCTTGGAAAACCTGGGGTTCAAGATCGGCGAGCGGAACCTGCCGCTCGAGGGCGATCCCCACGAGTTTTCCCACCAGATGGTGTGCGGTCCGCTGAGGCACGCCGCGGCGAATCATGAACTCCATCAGCGAAGTGGCGTCCAGGTAGCCGCGTTCGAGTCCTCGAGCGATCTCGGCCTCGTTCAGTCGTGTGCCGGCCACCAGGGGCGCAGCGAGTTCGAGGCACGACGTGACGATGTCAACGGAACTGAACAGGGAGATCTTGTCTTCTTGCAGGTCGCGGTTGTAAGCCAGCGGCAGGCCCTTCACGAGGACCAGCAGCGACTGCAGGTTGCCCACGACCCGCGCCGTCTTGCCCCGGATCAGCTCCAGCACGTCCGGGTTGATCTTCTGCGGCATGATCGACGAGCCGGTGCAGAAGGCCTGGGGCAGGTGGATGAAGCGGAATTCGGCGGTCGACCAGAGGATCCATTCCTCGGCCCAGCCGCTCAGATGCAGCGCGATATTGGTCAGGGTGTAGGCCAGTTCGAGCACGAAGTCGCGATCGCTGGAGACGTCCAGGCTGTTGGCGGCGACGTCGGCGAACCCCAGGCGTTGGGCGACATCGTGCCGATCGATCGGCAGCGACGTCCCAGCCAGCGCGGCCGCTCCCAGGCTGCAGACGTTGAGCCGCGCGCGGCAGTCGCGGAGTCGCCCGCGGTCGCGCTGGTATTTTTCGCAGTAGGCCAGCCAGTAGTGGGGGGCCAGCACGGGCTGGGCCCGCTGCAGGTGCGTGTAGGCGGGCATGACCACATGCAGGTCGCCCGGCGAGCGGTCCACGAAGGCCCGCTGCAGTTCGGCGAGCAGGCGGTCGACGCGGTCGATCGCGTCGCGGGCCCAGAGCCGCAGGTCGGTGGCGACCTGGTCGTTGCGACTGCGGCCCGTGTGCAGTTTGCGGCCCACGTCCCCCAGGCGGTCGATCAACGCCTGCTCGATGTGCATGTGCACATCTTCCAGCTCCTGCCGCAAGGGAAGCTCGCCCCGGTCCATCTCGCCGCGGATGGCCTCCAGCGTCGTCTCGATCTGCCGGCACTCGTCGTCCGTCAGGATGCCGACCTTGGCCAGCATCTGCGCATGGGCGATGGAGCCTCGAATGTCGTGGGCATAGAGCCGGTGGTCGAAGCTGATGCTCTCGGTGAATGCTTCCACGCGTCGATCCGCCGACTGCTGGAAGACGCCGCTACGCGAAGGACTAGACACGGTGCGTGGAAACCTCTCGCCAAAGTGGATGGACGAACTTGTCTCAAAACCTGAACGGTAAACGGCTTAGGTCGTGGTGTCAACGCACTCGGCGGAGGCCTGCCCAGGAAGTGGGCACGGCGATCCCGCGTGTTCTGCCTGCGAGCGATCGCGGGAGGCGACCGGACCGCGGGCGTCCCAAGTGTTGCATATCGCTAGGCGAAGTCCTCCGTGTTGCGCGGAGGAAGGCAACCCGCTGCCCAATCATCGCGCAGGAATCCGCCGCGACGCCACTCGGGGGCCTCTTGCCGCCCTGTAAATGGTCATGTTAAGTTCGAGAGATTTTACCCGGAGCCCAGAGGTTCCGGCGGGGAAAAGGGGTCAGGTCTCGTTTCGCATCTCTGGGCGGAAATGAGACCTGACCCCTTTATTCCCGCCCCAAGACGTTCATTCCAGACCGGGAAGGAAGTACCCGACGTGCCACGTCGCGACGACATTCACCGCATCATGCTGATTGGGTCGGGACCGATTGTGATCGGCCAGGCCTGTGAGTTTGACTACTCGGGAACGCAGGCGTGCAAGGCCTTGCGGGAGGAGGGGTATGAGGTGATCCTCATCAACTCCAACCCGGCCACCATCATGACCGATCCGGCCACGGCGGACAGGACGTACATCGAGCCGTTGACGTGGGAGATCGCGGCCAAGGTGATCGAGAAGGAGCGTCCGGACGCGCTGCTGCCGACCTTGGGCGGCCAGACGGGCTTGAACCTGGCGATGGACCTCGACCGCCACGGCGTGCTGGAGAAATTCGGCGTGCAGATGATCGGCGCCAACGCGCGCGTGATCGCGAAGGCGGAGGAGCGGGACCAGTTCAAGACGGCCATGGAGAAGATCGGCTTGGAGTGCTGTCGGGGCCGGACGGTGCACACGCTGGAGGAAGCGCGCGAGGTGCTCAAGGAGGTCGGCCTGCCCGCGGTCGTGCGCCCCAGCTTCACGCTCGGCGGATCCGGCTCGGCCATCGCCTACAACCGCCAGGAGTTCGACCTGCTCGTGCAGCGCGGCCTCGACCAGTCGCCGATCCGCGAAGTGCTGGTTGAGGAGTCGATCATCGGCTGGAAAGAGTATGAGATGGAGGTGATGCGCGACATGGATGACAATGTCGTGATCATCTGCTCCATCGAGAACTTCGACCCCATGGGCGTCCACACGGGCGACTCCATCACCGTCGCGCCGGCCCAGACGCTGACGGACAAGGAGTACCAGCGGATGCGCGACGCGAGCCTCGCGGTGATCCGCGAGATCGGCGTCGAGACCGGCGGTTCGAACATCCAGTTCGCGATCGACCCACGCAACGGCCGCATGATCGTGATCGAGATGAATCCGCGCGTCAGTCGTTCCAGCGCGCTGGCGTCGAAGGCCACGGGATTCCCCATCGCCAAGATCGCCGCCAAGCTGGCGGTCGGCTACCGGTTGCATGAACTGGCGAACGATATCACACGCAAGACCAAGGCCTGTTTCGAGCCGACGATCGACTACGTCGTCACCAAGATCCCCCGGTTCGCCTTCGAGA
>CAZUJM010000407.1:0-3312 GCA_964620405.1 uncultured Pirellulaceae bacterium
TGCATCGCCCCGTCGCCTTGTGCTGAGGCAGTCGCAGAGGCAGCCGAACGAGTGGCACGGCAAGGTCGTGATCACGGGCGATCGCGTGCGAGAAGGCATCCGTGTGGTTGGCATTGAGTCGACTTGGGGAGCAGGGCGGGCCGCAACCAGCCCGCTTGGCGATGTGGCCTTGCGATGTGACGTCGTCATTCCTTGGCCGGATGCAGCAGACGCATCGAATGCCGATGATCTGTCTCACGGCGGCAGGGAAGAGGAAGGGGATTTCGATTGGCACCGTGAGGGAAGGCTCGTGGTGCAGCTGGAGGACGGTGCAGAGCTGGAGCTACCGGCGACGCTGCAGGCGGCTGCGGAATCGAATTGAAGAACTCCTGCCGACGTACGCAAAGCATGTGGCTTGCAAGTTGGTGGGCCCAGAGCGTGTGTTGGGATGTATCGCACCGACATTGACGGGCGGATACACGCACAACCCAGGTGGATCAGCAAGCGTCCCGCGGTGGGACGCGTTGTGGATGACAACACAAGGAGGGTTCGATGGCACGAATCGCGAAAATGAAATGGCCGAGGCGGCTGGTGGTGGTGATGTTGGCGTGGGCATCGTTGGAGTTGGTTTTTGCCTGGGATGCGGCGGCTCGCGTGCAAGCGTTGGGGCCGGAGCATCTGGAACGTTCGGTGGGCACTGTATACCGGCGGTGCTGCCTGCCGGGACGTCGGAAGGGGTGTGCGCCGTACAACTTCGGCCAGCCAGGGTGCACGTCGATTCGTCAGAATGTGTTCTGCACTCTGGGCCCAATCCAGATCATGGAGTGCTCTTCGGCGACGTGTGACATGGCCAGCATGGAGGAAAAGTGCGAATTCAACGTGCGGATGGTGCCGCAGAACCGTTGCAAACCGCTTGGCTTTGTCACGACGGAAGGGTGTCCCGTCGACCAATGGCAGTGCAAGATCCAGTTGATGCCGTACACGCTTCCCGAAGCGCCGGTCGTCCAGGTGCTTGTCTGCGACCCGGTGGACTCCTCGATCTGCGAACACAAGTACAGCGTCTGCGAGTGACGTTGGCAGTTGTCGGCGCGTCGCGAGGCGTTCTTGGTTCCGTTGGGCGGTGATGCGTAGGTCCTGCGCGTCCCGGAAGGACGTTCGTGAATCGGCAAATGAATGAAGGAGCAAGGGATGGGGACGGTGGTTGGCAATTGGCGTACTGTCGGGGTGGGCGTTCGCGGCCGTTGGGGATGGTCGTGGGGCGAGGCCTTATTCTGCGCGTTATGGCTGCTGTTGGCACAAAAGACGGGGGCGATGGAGGCTGGCGACTGCCTTGATGGCCTGATTACGCGTGGAACAGGGCTTTACAGTGCGTGCGTGGACTTCGAGTATCGGGACAGCACGAGCGGGGACGAATCGCAGCCTGCAGGCTCGTCCTCGTCATCCGGGGCCAGTGACGCGAATCGGTCACTGCAATCCCTGGTCCTGTCGGTGCAGGGCGAGGACTGGGTCCTGAGGCACCAGGGAGCCGAGAACTTCCGCATGACCAGGCAGCAGGCCTCGGTGACGCTCACGAGCGTTCTCGACCGGATGACGGGGGAACCGTCACGCACGCTGTTGGTCGAGGCTCCCGTGCCGCTGCGTGAGTGGATGGCCCAGGAGGAGTCTTGTCGCGTGTGGCGACTGGGCGCGATGCCCTGGCAGTGTCAGTTGGAGTTTCTGGAACGGCAGCGGAGCGTCCTGGAGCGGGTGGGTGCCGAGCGGATTGGCGGGGTCGACTGCGAGGTGCTGCGCTGTCCGGTCGATCGCATGGATTTTGACAGTGGATTCGTGGTCCTGCCGCTTGGGTTGGCCCAGGAAAAGAAGGGCTGGTTGCGAATCGCGGTCGCCCCGGGTTTGGGCTTCGCGCTCGTGAGGATGGAATACCTGACCGCGTCCGGCAAGTCGCTGTTGCAATGGACGTCGGACGACTTTCGACCGGTCGGTGACGACACCTACTTTCCGTTTCGCTCGCGGTTGGTGACCAAGTTACCGCGCGGACAGCGGGTCCAGGAGTATCTGGTGCGTGAGGTGACGCACTGGAACGCGGCCCTGCCGGACTACACCTTCTCGCTGCAGGTGCCATTCGGGACGCGGGTGCGGGACAGTCGGCCCGGCGTGCCGTCGACCGTCTTCACGCTGGAAGACCAGCCACAGCTGGAGATGTTGAACCAAGTGCTGGCTTCGGACAAGCCCGAGGGATCGAGTCCCTTCTGGCGAAACCTGATTCTGCTGCTCAATGGAATGGGACTGCTATGCCTTGTCATCTACTGGGTGTGTGTGCGTTGATGCGAGCGATCGAGGCGACGTGGGCGCGAGGAAGACGCGAGGACGGCTTCGCGCAGGGCTGGTTCGTTTGGCGTCGACGCGAATCGCGAGCGCGGTTGGCGACCGTCGGGCTGGGACTGGCGGTGGTGGGAATGTCGCTTGCCTCAGGAAGAATCGGACATGCCGAGGCGCCGCTCGCGGAACGACCGTTGACGACGGACGCGGGGCAGGCGGCGGACTGGAAACTGTTGGAACAGACGATTCAACGGCATCGAGAATTCGTGCGCATGTGCGGCCCGCTGTCGGCGGCGCGCGTGATCCAGGGCTGGGGCCTGCGCCTGAAACCCGGGTTCTGGGACGAGGCGCGGGCGCGGTTGACCGACGAGGGCGTGCCGCTGCGGCAGGTAGTGGACTGGTGTCGGGAAGCGAATCCCACGGCGCGGGGGGTGCTGTTCGTGGGCGAGCGGAGAGTGGAGCAGTTGCGGCAGTTGACGCTGCCCTGCGTCGTGGTCGTGAATGAGGGGCACCACTGTTTGGTGCTGGAGGCGATCGCGGCGGACGGTGGGGTGGTGCGGGTGTGGGACCCTTCGGACCTGCAGGCGAAGCCGATGCCGGTCCGGCAACTGCTGGAGATGTGGAACGGCGCGGCGATCATGGCGGAAGGTGGGGCCTCCGCGGCGCAACGAGGCGCGGGGGAAGAACGCCCTTGGATTGTCGTCGGCGCCTGTGGACTCGTTGCGCAGTCGGTGGTCGCCTGGGGCTGGAGGACAGGACGTTGGAAGCCCGGGGGCTGGAAGGCAAGGCGGAGGCCGTCGTGATGCGGCGCGAGGGCGCGGGCGTCTACGGTGCGGTGGGGATCGTGCTGCTGGCCCATGCGCTGCTGGTCACGCGTGTCGCCTGGGTTACTTCGCCGAATGCGAATGAGGCGGCCCAGTTCGCGGCCGGCCTCTACCATTGGCAGACGGGACGCCTGGACCTCTACCGAGTGAATCCGCCGCTGGTGCGCATGCTGTGCACGTGGCCATGGCG
>CAZUJM010000408.1:0-3280 GCA_964620405.1 uncultured Pirellulaceae bacterium
CGTGCATGCGATACTGGACATCCAGCCGGCGGGTGATGGTCGATCCGTGGGCTTCGACCAGTCGCTGCAGCAGGCTGCGCGCGAACCCTTCGCGGGCCGCCTGCTCGGAAAGAATCGTGGGCGGCAGCTGGCAGTGGTCGCCGGCCAGCACCAGACGCTGCGCGCGGACGATCGGTACCCAGCTTCCCGGCTCCGTGCTCTGGCATGCCTCGTCGATCACCACCCAGTCGAAGGAACGCGAGCCGAGCAGTTCATCATCCAGCGTGGTGGTGGCGCACACGACCTCGGCGCGGTCGAGGATATGCCGCACCGCCTGGCTCTCCAGTTCCCGCGCCTCCAGCCGCAGCGCGCGAGCTTCGTTGCGTGCCTGCTGCCGCGCGCCGCGAGGCGGCTTGGCACGCGTATACTTCGACGACTTCCGCACCAGGTTCTCGGCCTCGCGCATCAGGTCCCGCACCACACGCAGGTTGGGATGGCCCGCGACCAGGGCGTCCAGCGAATGATCGCGCAGCGCGGCGGAGACGCGGGCGGGGTGGCCGAGCCGCACGGCGCGCACGCCGCGCGCCACCAGCCGCTCCAGCAGGTTGTCCACCGCCGTGTTGCTGGGAGCACACGCCAGCACCTGCTCGCCCCGCTCCACGATCTGCTTGATCAGTTCCACCACGGTCGTCGTCTTGCCCGTCCCCGGAGGCCCGTGGATGATCGCCACGTCCTCGGCGGAATACGCGAAGCGAATCGCCTCCTGCTGCGATTCGTTCAGGGTCTCGGGCAGTTCCAGCGGCCGCTCGACTCGAAAGACCGGATTTCGCTGGTGCAGCAGCAGGCGCCGCATCTCCCCCAGCCGTCCGCGGGCCTGCAGCACCGTGCCCATCGCCGCCAGCTGCCGCCGCCGCGTCTGCTCGTCCGGTGTCAAGTCGATGCGCCACAGATTCCCATCCGGCCACTCCTCGACCGCCACCTGGATCGAACGGCTCGAGCGTTCGCTGATCACGCCCGTCCAGCTGTCCTCCCCGTCCTCGTCCTGGGCCGAGAGCATGACAGGGGAGCCGACGCGCAGGCGGTTCCACGGCAGCAGCTGGTCGCGCCGACGCTTGACGAGTGTAATCAAGAACAGGCCGCCCACGCCCGACTGATGGTCCTCGATCACCAGGTCAACGATCGTCTCGCCGCTCGCTTCGGCGTTCGCCGAAGCCATCCGTTGACGACGCTGCGTCAGTCGCTGCCGCTCGGCGATCGACTCCAGTTCCAGCCACGCGGCCAGCTGGCCAAAATGGGCTTCCGCTTCCAGCGGCTTCAGCGATTGCTTCATCCGGTCCTTTCCCAGTCCATTCGATGGACTATCCCCATGTCGGGACCGCGCCCCGAAGGTAGAATTTTAGCGGCCCGACGCGAACGCGTAACCGCCAACCGCCGATTCGCGCAAGGCGTCCGCGTTCCGAGAGGCTCCGCCGCCGCCGGACAGTTCCGCCGGCCCTGCTCCCCCCTGCTCCCCCCTGTCTCCCTGCCACAAGGCCGTCTCGAACCGTGCAATCCTCTTTCCGGCGAAGGCGACCATGAACTGGATCCTCGTGGGCGTCTCCGCGTACATCCTCGTCCAGTTCGCGATCGGGATCTTCGTCTCGCGGAGGGTGCAGACCGAGTCGGACTATCTGGTGGCCGGTCGGCAGTTGGGGCTGGTGGTGGCTTCGTTTTCGGTCTTCGCCACCTGGTTCGGCGCGGAGACGATCATTGGAGCGGCCGGGTCGATCTACTCCGACGGCCTCGCCGGCGGCTCCGCCGACCCGTTCGGTTATGTGCTGTGCATCGTACTGATGGGTCTACTCTTTGCGCGGCCGCTTTGGAGACGCGGGTATACGACATTCGCCGACCTGTTTCGCGAACGTTACTCACCCGGCGTGGAACGACTGGTCGTCTGCCTGCTGGTACCGCCGTCCGTAATCTGGGCCGCCGCCCAGATTCGCGCCTTCGGCCAGGTACTCAGCTCCATCACGGACTTGGAGGTCGAGTGGGCCATCACGACGGCAACCTGCCTGGTAATCGGCTACACGGCCTTCGGGGGCCTGCTGGCCGACGCGTGGACCGACCTCGTGCAAGGCCTGTCCCTGGTCGCGGGGCTGCTGCTGATCGGCGGTTCCATCGCCTGGCATACGCCGGAAACCGTGCTGTGGCAGTCGTTCTCCGCCGAACGCCTGGCGTTGGTCCCCTGGTCGGAGGAGCCTTGGTATTTGATCGCCGAGGAGTGGGCGATCCCGATCCTTGGCTCCGTCTTTGCCGTCGAACTGATCTCCCGCGTGCTGGCCTGCCGGACCGCCGAGACGGCGCGCAACGCCTGCCTGCTCGGCGCGTCGATCTACCTGCTGATGGGCCTCGTGCCCGTCGGCGTGGGACTGATCGGTCCCCACCTGCATCCGAACCTCGACGAACCGGAGCAACTGATGCCGCTCGTCGCGCAGTCCCACCTGGGTTCGACGTTCTTCGTGATCTTCGCCGGCACGTTGATCTCGGCGATCCTTTCCACCGTCGACTCCGCGTTGCTCGCAGCATCCGCGCTCATCGCCCACAACCTCATCGGCCACCAGCTCCCCCAGCTCTCGGATCGAGCCCGGATGAACCTCGCCCGCGGGGGTGTCGCGGTCCTCGGCCTCTGCGCCTACGGCCTCGCCCTGCACAGCCAGACCGTGGACGAGCTGGTCGAGCATGCGTCGGCCTTCGGCAGTTCCGGCGTGGTGGTCGTCGCCTGCTTTGGACTGGCCACGCGTTGGGGTGGACCGTGGAGTGCCTACGCCGCCTGCATGGCCGGGCTGGCAACCTGGGCTTGGGGCGAGTACGGAGAACTCTGGCCCACACCTTACCTCGTATCCGTCCTCGCGGCGCTCGGGGCGTTCGTGGTCGTGGCGATCTGCGAAACCTGTTGGCCTGCCCTCGCTCCATCGAGGCAGCCTGTCGATCGTTTGCCCGACGACTTCGGCCCGGGTTGAGAGAAGGTTCCCCGCATCGCGCGTTGCTTGGGTGCGCGATCCACGGTGCGCGGCGGATCAAGCAATCGGCACACGGCGTGTGCCGACTACGAAAGGCGTGCGTCGGTCAGGCTTGGCCAGGCTTGCGACGGCCGGGTTTGCCCTTGCGGGCTTGGGGCGTCTGCGGCGCGGGCTTTCCGCCAGGCTTCGCCCGCTTCCCGCGTCCCAAGTCGGAAGGCGGCGCGGCACCGGCGGGCCGAGTTTTGCCAGACGGCGTCGCGCCGGCGGGCGACTGGTTCTTGCGACGATCGGGCTTGCCCTTG
>CAZUJM010000409.1:0-1974 GCA_964620405.1 uncultured Pirellulaceae bacterium
AACGGTAGTCCACGATGCCATCGCCCTCGTTGTCGACCGTGGCCACCGCAGACGCAATGCTGCCGTTGTCGTTGTACTTGGTCGCGGAGGTGCGGATCAGGTTGGGAACGCCGTCGCCGTCGGTATCCTCCGTGGAAACGCTGCCCTGGAAGTTGCCTTGGGCGTCGTACGTGATCTGCTCCGCATATAACTGGTTTGCCACGCCGTCCGCGTCGGAGTCGATAGTTGTCTTCGCGGCCGTCATCAGGCCCGCGTCGTTGTAGGCATAGCTGGTGGTCGTTCGGGAATCGACCACGCCATCGTTGCCGCGATCCTCAGAGACTCGCACTACGCTGATCTGCGAACCCGCGTATTCGTATTCCGTGACCTGGGTGAGGTCGTACTGTTCGTCGCCATCGGAGTCCCAGGTGAGCGTCTCGGAGATCGGCCGGCCCTGGTCGTCCTGCACGACGGAGAACTGAGGCTCGAGGCCGGGCTTGAAGTACAGCGTCGGCTCCTCGCCCCCCACCTCACGCGTCGTGATGAACTCCTGCGTCGCGACAAACGCCTGGGGAGTCTCATCCGCCGCCGGCATTTCGGCCGCCACGGCCACCTCCGGCAAGCCCTCCGCCGTCAACGCATGCCGCGTCTCCAGCGCCTCCAGGAAGCGCGAACCTCGGCGGCTACGGGCACGGGGAGCAGACTGCGATCGGCAGAAGCGGCGCATGACAGGACCTCGTCGGAAAACGGCTCGTTGATATCGGGACTCGGCGACACGAACAGCAGAGACCTGGACGTCCCGGGTCGACGGCGAAAGATCGGAAGGACGGCGTGTATCGGAAACGGAACCCGGTGAGAAGACCGATCCTTCCATGCCAGCACCCATTATTGCCGTGTTCAAACGTCTGTCAACGTTTCGCCCCTGCTGCCCCGGTCCCGGGAGGCCCCGGCTGCCGCCAAGACGGCATTGCATTCATGGCATCGGCGGCGTCGGACGAGCAACGGGAGATTCGCGGGCCAGGCTGCGATCCCTGAGCCTGTTTCCAAGGTGCCGGTCGGCCTTAACGGCCCAGTTCATGGTCGGGACGGCGATCCGAGCCGGCTGGAAAAGACGCGAAAATGCCCGAAGCCAGCCTCCAAGGAATAGGCGACTGCGGGTTGCCGATACGGGGACTTTTTTTATCCGCTCAAGAATTCTGGCTGCCCGTGCTCGCCGCAACGCGTGAGCGGGGCAGGATCGTACCGAGGCGACAGCTGCCAGCTGAAGCGAGGGGCGATTGATAGAAGCGTCGATCTACCAGGCCAAGCGGCGTGAAGCCGTTCGCTCCGGCAGTTGAGCGGAATGCGGGGCAGCCGTAGCTTGTCCCTCGGGGCGTTGCCTCCAGAGATCTTCGCGGAGCCGCGGTCGACCCGCCGCGACGAGAGCAGCAGGGAGCCAAGGCCGGGGACGCGAACATCGTTCCAGAGACTCTGTCATCAGGGCCGAAGCGATCTAGACACTCCGGCTCAGCCGCAGGGGGCCTTTCGTGCCCGGGCGGGATCAGGCCTGCGGATCTTCGTCTTCGCTGGCTTCGTTTACGGCCCAATAACCGTCGACCGCCGTGCTCCAGTCGATCAGGGAACCGTCGCCCGCAAAGCCGCTCGGAGCATCAACGGCCAGGGATTCGCTCTCCCGGGTCAGAAGCCCATCACGCGGGTCGCTTCGGTAGTGCCCATGCTGCATTGCCAGCACGAGGTCGGCACTGTCGAAATCCCGATCGCCGTTCCAATCGCCGGAATTCCAGTCGGCGTTATCGTCGACATCATCACCATACTTGCCATCTTGGAACAGCAGCACCACGTCGGAAGAGTCGAAGGCCCGATCGCCGTTCACATCGCCCGAAATCAGCGTGCCGCCACTGAGAATCTGGGCATGCAATTGTCCTGCCACGCCGGTAAAGGCGGCGCTGCCGATGAAGCGGAAGGCCTGATTGCCGGCCATGCCGCTGTTGGCGG
>CAZUJM010000409.1:1984-3228 GCA_964620405.1 uncultured Pirellulaceae bacterium
GCCCATCACGGAAGTTTCCGAGTCGGTCGAGGGAGGATCGCTCTCTGAGGCAGTCTCCCGAGTGGCAAGGTCCCCCGAAGCATCGGAGGCCAGGGAGTTGTCCGAGTAGCTATAGAAGGCCGCCAGGTCGGTCACATAGGATTCGTCAACGGTGCCGTCACCATTCGAATCGATCTCAGAGGTGAACGACAACGCATTTCCCTCGCTGTCGTAGGCATACGTATCCGTCGAACGGTAGTCCACGATGCCATCGCCGTCGTTGTCGACCGTGGCCACCGCAGACGCGATGCTGCCGTTGTCGTTGTACTTGATGGCGGAGGTGCGGATCAGATTGGGGACGCCGTCGCCGTCGGTATCTTCCGAGGAGACGCTGCCGAGGAACAGTCCTTGCTCGGAGTAGTCCAGCGTCTCGCCATAGGACTGGTCGATGACGCCGTCGGCGTTGGAATCGACGGCGAGGTTGTAGGCGACCATCGCCCCCAAGTCGTTGAATGCGTAGGTGGTGGTCGACCTCGAATCGACAACGCCGTCGAGGCCCCGATCCTCGCTCGTGCGAACGCCCCGAATCTGCGTACCGTCGTACTCATACTCGTTCAGGTAAGACACGTCGTAGGCCAGATCGCCGTTCGTGTCCACGGAGTATGTTTCGGAAACCAGGCGATTCAAGTCGTCCAGCGTTGACGCGTAAAGTGTTTCCCGATAGGTCACGGCGACCGACGCCGTCGAGTCACCCGTTCCCTCCTCTATCGTTGCCAGGGTTCCTGGGGGAACCGGATTGAGATCGTACGCGATCTCCTCGACCACTCCTTCTCCTGGGCCCGCTTCGGTTCGGATATCCGATGAGGAGATATCGAATTCCCCAGTTTCGGCGCCTGTGGCGGGGCCGATGGAGGAGCCTGCCGCCGAACCGTTCATGTCGGTCACATAGGTCTCGTCCGGAATCCCATCTCCGTTCGAGTCGACCTCGGTGGTGAGCGAAACCGCGATGCCCGCATCGTCGTAGGCGTAGGTCTGGGAGGATCTCAAGTCCGCGAGACCGTCGCCGTTATTGTCCGTCGCGAAGAGGATTGAGCGAACCAGTCCGTTGTCGTTGTACTCCTGCGTGGTGGAGGAGGTGAGGTCAACGACCCCGTCCGCGTCGGTATCTTGCGTGTAGACACTGGATAGGTAGTTGCCCCGTTCGTCGTAGCGGTCCGTCGAACGGACTTCCGGAACGCCATCAGCGTTGCGGTCCGAAGTGAACT
>CAZUJM010000410.1:0-3210 GCA_964620405.1 uncultured Pirellulaceae bacterium
GTCACGATGGATGTAGCAGCTGCGAGCCGACCTGCGGCGCGCCGGCTGTGGTCGTTGAGGATTGCGGCTGCGATGTCGGCCCCTCGTGCGGCTCGTGCCGTCCGGGCCTGCTCTCTCGCCTGCACAACCACCTGAAGGCGAAGATGGCCGCCCATGCGGCGTGCAACGCCTGCGAAGCCTCTTGCGGCGCCGCTGAGCCCGCTTGCGGCGCGCCGGCCGAGCCCGCTTGCGGTGCGGCTGCTGAGCCGGCTTGCGGTGCGGCCTCCGAGCCGGCCTGCGGCGCGGCTGCTGCCTGCGATTCCTGCGCTTCGGCTCCCAAGTGCCGCAAGCACCACCTGCGTGGCCTTCTGAATCGTCTGAAGGCTCACAAGAGCCGCCTGTGCGCTTCGAGCTGCGAAGCCTCTTGCGGCGCCGAAGCTTCTTGCGGCGCCCCGGCGGAAGCCTCTTGCGGTGCGGCCGAGCCCACCTGCGGCTGCAACTAACTCGATGCCCGCCTTCTGAGGGCGGGTGTGCGAGATCTGGAAACTCGAACCCCTGGCTTCCGTTGTAGGGATGCCAGGGGTTTTTTCGTGGCCCGCGCCCGCCCGTGTGCCCGCCCGCGTTCCCGCTTCAAGTCGGGCTGTGCGCTCTCCGGGCTCTCTTCTCCGCGTTCTGTCCCTTTCGGGCCGCCCGAATCCAGACTCGACGAACCCTGCGCGCGACGGCCGGGCGGGCCAAGAACTGACCTAGAAGGCCCCACCGCGATCCAGTAGACTCCCGCCCGCTCAGAACCCCGGGCCGCTCAGGACCCCGGGCCGCTCAGGACCCCGGGCCGCTCGAGGCCCAGGGCGGGTGCAGGTGACGCAAGTCCCGGAATCCGGGCCACGCGGAGCGTACGACGTTCGAGGCAGGACGACGTAGGAAGCAGAACAACGAAGAGCAGATCGTAGTGCAGGAGTCGAACGGATGTCGAACCTTTCCTATCGCTGCATGGTTTCCGGTGCCTTGCTTGGAGTGCTGCTGTGGGCAGTTCCTGGTTGGTCCAAGTCGCCGTGGCAGTGGGTCAGCTTCCGTTCCAGCGGACAGGCCGAGAAGACGGGCCACACGCTGACCGACGACTCCGGCCCCTGGCTGGTGTTTGCGGCTTCCTTTGCAGGCGAAGGCGCGCAGGCCGAAGCGACCCAGCTGGCCAATGAACTGCAGGAACGGCTGAAGGTTTCGACTTATGTCCACAGCCAGCGGTTCAACTTCACGGAATCGGTCCAAGGCATCGGAGTCAACCCGGACCTGACGCCCAAGAAGATGCGTTACGACAAAGCGGGCGTCTTCGACGAGTTCGCGGTGCTGGTCGGCGACTTCGATTCCGTCGATGATCCCGACCTGAAGGACGCGCTGCAGAAGGTGAAATACTATCGGCCGGAATGTTTCGCGAAGAGTGGCGAGAAGACGACGCGCCGCTTCGCCGGACTGCGGGAGCTGAATAAACGGATCAACGGCGATGCGACGAAGCAGAAGAAGGGGCCGCTCGGCGCCGCCTTCGCCACGCCTAATCCGATGATCCCGCGTGAGTTTTTCGCGCCCAAGGGCGTCGACACATTCGTTGTGGGGATGAACGAGGGCGTGGAGCACAGTCTGCTGAACTGCCCGGGACCGTATACCGTTCGTGTCGCGACCTTCCGCGGCAACGTCGTGATCGACCAACGCGAAGTGGCCGAGATCGAGAACTTCGAGAAGTCGATGAAGAGCACCTTGGGCCAAGCGGCGCTCAACGCCCACAAGTTGACCGAGGCGCTGCGAAAGAAGGGCGTGGAGGCTTACGAGTTCCACGACCGGCATGAGAGCTTCGTGACCGTGGGCACTTACGAGTGGGTCGGCCGGCCTCGCGCGGATGGCAAGCAGGAGATGAATCCGGCCATTGTCGCCGCCATCCAGCGGTTCTCACCGACGCAGCAGCCGCTGCCCGGTTCGCAGGGCCAGAGCGTCGCGGGACTCCAGCCGCGCACGCTTGATGGCATCGCCTTCGATGTCCAGCCGTGGCCCGTGGAGGTTCCCAAGCGATCGGTTGCCACCGACTACGCCCCGCGTTGATCGCCGGCGACGAGCGACACGTTTCTCGCAGCTGGAAGCCGCCAACGCTTCCTGGAAAGGCTCCCGACTCGCGGGAGCCTTTTTCGTTGCGCGGACTGCGACGGCCCAGGCGGCCAGCGCGGGTGGGATGAGTTTGCTCGTTTTGCAGGCGTTGCCGATTGGGGTGCAGGCGTTTTCGATCGAGGGCCGCGCACACTGCTCCGCCATCGCGTGCGGGAGCGATCCCTCGGGAATCGACGAAGGACGCCTTCGCGTGCCTTGCGTTTCCCAGATGCCGCGCTTACAACGCAAGTCGCGAGTGGACGGGCATCCTGGGATCTGCCGCGATACGACTTCGGCGTGATGCGCCGCGCACGGCGATTCGGGAAGCAAGCCAAGACGCGTGCGGAAACCGCAGTCGATTGGCGAACAGTCCGCGAACAGTCCGGTGCCGCGCGCCGCACGTTCAGGATCTGGAATCTGTTTCGGTCCCTGGGGGTATTGGCATGATTGTCCTGGGAACTCACAACCGCAAGAAGCTGCTGGAGATGCAGGAACTGTTCGCGCCGCATGCGATGGAGGTACGGTCGCTGGCGGAGTTTCCCCAGGCGCTGGAAGTGGTGGAGGACGGCGATTCATTTGCCGCCAACGCGCGGCTCAAGGCGACCCAGCAGGCGCGGCACCTGGGGCTCTGGGTCGTGGGCGAAGACAGCGGCTTGTGCGTCGACGCACTCGACGGCGCACCCGGCATCTACTCCGCGCGATTCTCCGGAGAAGGCGCCACCGATGAACGAAACAACCGGCTGCTGCTGGAGCGGCTGGAGGGGGTGCCTGACGAACGACGCGGGGCGCACTACGTCTGCTACGCGGTGTTGTCGGATCCCCAGGGAGTCGTGCGGGCCGAGAGTTCTGGCATCTGTCGCGGCCGTATCCGCCGAGAACCTTCGGGAACGGGTGGCTTCGGCTATGACCCGCTGTTCGAGATCCCGGAATACCATCTGACGTTCGGAGACCTCCGCGGCGCGCTCAAGTCGGTGCTCAGCCACCGTGCCCGCTCCATGCGTCGCTTCATCCCGCAGGTGCTGCGAGCGATCGCGGAACCGCGCGTGTAGACCGATCGTCGCGCGATGGCGACAACGACCTTGTGACTCCCTGCGTCACGCA
>CAZUJM010000411.1:0-3193 GCA_964620405.1 uncultured Pirellulaceae bacterium
TGACTGTCGAACGACCGGTTCCTTCGCCGGAGCAGCCACGCCATTCTCCTGGGCAGCGACCAGGGACACCATCCCGAGAACCAACACGCCGCAGAGATACCCGCAGGCAATTCGGCGAACTGCATCTGTCATGCGAATCATCATGTGCTCTTCCCCAAAAACACCCGCGCTTCCGCGGCGACGAAAGTAACCATCCGCGGCGCCCATCCCAACACCGCACTTCGACTTCAGACTACCAGATGCCCGCCATCCCGGACAACGGTCGTCCCGCAACACGCCAGCGGCCTCGTTGTTGCGTCCCCGGCCAGCTCTCTGGTAGCCTGAACCCCTGGGGCATTCCACCTTCGGGACATGGTCCTGGGAGGAATCTGCGGGTCGGTCGTTCCAGCTGCCCGGCGAGGCCCTGTCGGTGCTCGATCCAAGGCTTCAGGCAGGTCGCTGCGGAATGCAACGTACATTGAAGCAAGGTCGTGGGAGGGCTTGCGGTGCCGGCGGGGTTTAAGTTGGAAAAGCATGAGGGTCGGGGCGTGCTCGATATTCTGACGCGACATGCGGCGTTGGCGTGCTTCCTATGGGTCTTGGCAGGGTTCTGCCTGGGCGAAGCGAAGGCCGCGGATCCCGCTGCACGCGACTCACGCGATGCGGCGCGGCCGAACCTGATAGTCTTTCTCGTGGACGATCTCGGCTGGCAGGGCACTTCGGTGCCGTTCAGCGGGGAGGTCACGGCGTTTAATCGCCACTTCCAGACGCCGGTCCTGGCCCAGCTGGCCCGCCAAGGCGTGCGTTTCACCGATGCCCACTCCTGCTGCGTCTGCTCGCCCACCCGCATCTCGCTGTTGACCGGACAGAACGCGGCCCGCCATGGCACGACCGACATTCTGTCGCTCGTCGATCAGAATCCGAGCGGGAAGCCTTCCAGGCTGAAGGAGCCTCGCGACTGGGGTCGCGCGGGGCTGCTCGAGTTGCGTTATACGCTGCCGCGGTTGCTCCACGACCAAGGGGGCTATCGGACCATCCACATCGGCAAGACGCATGTCGGCGCGGTCGGAATGCCCGGGTCCCTGCCGCAGGCGGTCGGATTCGACGTCGCTATCGGCAGTCACGCGGTAGCACAACCGGGCAGCTACCAGGGAGAAGACAACTACAGCAACCCACGCTCCCACCTTCTTGACGTGCCCGGACTGGAGGCCTATCACGGCACGGCAACCCATCTGACCGACGCCCTGACCCTGGAGGCGTGTCGTGCCGTGACGGAAGCCGTCGCGACCGGCCAGCCTTTCTACCTCCAGTTCAGCCACTACGCCGTTCACGCCCCCATCCAGCCACACGCTCGATTCCTCGGCGATTACCAGGGCCAGAAGTACCAGGGCACCGACATACCGATTCCCGAAATCGAGGCCAATTACGCTTCGATGGTGCGCGGCGTCGACAGTTCGCTCGGGCAATTACTAGAGAAACTCGAGGAACTGCAGGTAGCCGAGAACACGGTTCTCGTTTTCCTGTCCGACAACGGCGCGCTCTCTCGTGACAAGCGCGACACCACTCCCTTGGGCACCGGCCGCAACACGCATTCCCTGCCGCTGCGGGAGGGCAAGGGGTCGGCCTACGAAGGCGGTACCCGAGTGCCGCTGGTGGTGGCCTGGGCGAAACGCAATGAGAACTCACCCCTGCAGCGAGCCTTGCCGATCGCCGCTGACCAGTCCTGCTCCGTACCGATGATCGTCGAGGATCTCTATCCGACCTTGCTGCACATGGCCGGAGTCACCAGCAGGCCGCCGGACGCCTCGCCAATCGACGGCGTCGACCTGACACCGCTTCTCAGCGACCCGCAGTCGCAGGGAAGTGAGACGCGTGCTGAACCACTGGTGTTCCATTTTCCACACCAATGCGGCGAGGATCCCGAAGGAGGCTATCAGCCGCACAGTTCCCTTCGCCAGGGGCCGTGGAAGGCGATCTACTTCTACGAAACGCATCGCTGGGAACTCTACAACCTGAAGGACGACCTCGGCGAGACCAAGAACCTCGCCGGAGCGCAGCCGGACACGCTGAGCCGGCTCGCCGCGCTGCTCCGCTCGCTACTCGTCGAACGCAAAGCGAGTTGGCCTGTCAACCGCCACACGAAGGCCAGCGAGCCGCTGCTTCTTCCCGAGGAGATCGAATTTCCCGGTCGGGAGTGGCGGAAGAGAACCCCGCAGGAGGCGGGGCTGGATCCAACGCGACTGGACCAGTTGGCCCAGTACCTGGGTGGACGCGGCATGGTGACTCGCGATGGCTACGAGGTCTTCACCTGGGGCGACGCCCGCCGCACCGCCGACGTCGCCTCCGCGGTCAAACCCTGGTTCACCCATTTCCTGGTCGAAGCCGTCCAGTCCAGCCGGCTGCCCGACTTCGACACGCCCGTCGCCCTCTATCGCCCCGAACTCCTGACGCTCAACGAGCTACTGGACCACAAGGACGGCAGGATCACGTTCCGGCACTGCGCGACCCAGACCTCGTGTTACGGAGTGCAGGAAGCGCCCGGCACGGCGTTCGACTACAACGACTTCCAGATGGCCCTCTTCTGCGACACGCTCTTCACCAAAGTCTACGGCGTTCCGATGGCGGACATTGATGACCGACTGTTGTCACCCTTGCTGACAGCGCGGCTGGAGTGCGAGGATCGCCCATCGCTGCTGGCGTGGGGCGACAGCGACCGCGCCGGACGGCTGCGCATCTCCCCCCGCGACTTCTGTCGTTTCGGACTGCTGTACATGCGCGGAGGCATCTGGAGGGGGCAGACCATCGTCGAACCCGAACTGGCCCACTTCGTCACCCACTCGCCACTGCCCGCCAACCTGCCTCGCACCCAGGCCGAACCGGCCGAGATGCTGGCAGGCCAACGCACGCTGGGCTCGACCACCCTTCCCGACGACCAGACGGACCATTTCGGCAGCTACAGCTGGCTCTGGTGGGTCAATGGGCTGCGGGCGAGCCAAACGCGGCTCTGGCCTGATGCGCCCGCGGAAACCTACGCCTGCCTGGGCCATCGCCACGGCAAGCGAGGCATGGCGGTCCTTCCCGCCTGGGACATCGTGATCAGCTGGAACGACACCACGCTGGACCAGAAATCCTGGCCGGACATGCAGAACGCCCCGCACCCCTTGAACGAAGCGTTCCGCCTGCTGCGCCCGACCGTCGTTGCCGAGGACCGCAG
>CAZUJM010000412.1:0-3184 GCA_964620405.1 uncultured Pirellulaceae bacterium
CCACCGTGTCCGCCACCACCGTGTCCGCCACCACCGTGTCCGCCACCACCGTGTTCGGCAGCCGAGACACTGGTGCTCAGCCCCCAGACAGCCAGCAACATGGCAGTTCCCAGAACCCGACGTACCACACTTCCCCTAATCCACCTCTTCATGTTCGATTCGCTTTCTTACCATGCAATCAGGAGAGAGAGAAACAACGCCATGTTCACCAACACGAGTTGCTGGAAGTTGGCCCGTTGAAAGCGCGAATGGAACTTCTTGTCCCATCCGACTTCCGTTCGTCCATCCGATCGGGCGAATGCCGGGGCATCTTGGCGAATGCTAGGGCCGCGTGTTCCCTCCGGCAAATCGTTTTCAGCCGTCGACTCCCGGCGCGGGTTGCCCGCCCAGGATCCACACGCGATCGCCCGAAATCAACGCCACGGCGGAGGCAGGGTTCGGCCTTTTTCGGTGCCAACGAAGCGGCAGGCCACAAGATCACACGTTATTTGCCGGAGGACGAAAGGACACTTTACCAGTCCCGCCGGGCTCGGGCGGCGATTAAAATGGCCTCTGGCCCAGTGCCGCAGGTGGATCCGTTCGCTGGTGCGCAGCGTCCGTTTCCTAGCCAGGATTCCTTGGATGGGGACGTTAAGGGGAACGAACGATGCAGTCCGCAAGGCCGATCGACTCGCGACGCTTGAGCGTCTTGCTCGGACTAAGTCTCCTGGGGTGGCTTGGAGTTGGTCGAGGCGCCGCCGTTGCCGACGTCGATTTCACCCGTGAGGTGCGACCGATCCTCAGCGACCATTGCTACCACTGCCATGGCCCCGACGAGGGATCGCGGCAGGGCGACCTGCGGCTGGACCAGCGCGACGCGGTCTACGCGGCTGACCGTTCACCGGCGGTAGTTGTCCCCGGCGATCCGCAAGCCAGTCTGCTGATTCAGCGCATCACGAGCGAGGATCCGTCCGAACGGATGCCGCCGCCGGAGTCCAAGCATGCCCTTTCGGAGGCGCAGATCGCGACGCTTCGCCAGTGGATTGCCGAGGGAGCAACATGGCAGGATCACTGGTCGTTCCAGCCGCTGGCCGCGCCCCCGGTGCCTCGCGTGCCAACGGACCGCTTTCCCGATCATGCGCCGCGCAATCCTATTGACCTGTTTGTGGCGGAGCGATTGGCAGCGCAGGGCCTCCGTCCTGCGCCGCGGGCGAATCGGGAGCAGCTTTTGCGGCGTGTGACCCTGGATCTCACGGGACTGCCGCCTACGATCGAGGAACTGGACGCGTTTCTCGCCGACGAGTCGCCCGACGCTTACGAGCGCGTGGTCGCGCGACTGCTGGCGTCGCCTCGCTATGGGGAGCGGATGGCGTGGGACTGGCTGGATGCGGCTCGCTATGCCGACAGCAACGGATTCCAGGGCGACAACGACCGCACGATGTGGCCGTGGCGCGACTGGGTCATCGGAGTGCTGAATGACGATCTGTCCTTCGACCAGTTCACGCTCTGGCAGCTCGCCGGCGATCGACTGCCCAACCCGACTCTGGAACAGCGGCTGGCCACCGGCTTCTGCCGCAACCACATGATCAACGGCGAGGGTGGGCGGATCCCGGAGGAGAACCGCGTCGAGTATGTGTTCGACCAGATGGAAACCATGGGCACAGTGTGGCTCGGACTGACCCTGCAGTGCTGCCGCTGCCACGATCACAAGTTCGATCCCATCTCCCGTCGCGAGTACTTCCAGCTGTTCGCTTTCTTCAACCAGACGCCCGTCGACGGTGGCGGCGGCAACCCCCAGACGCCGCCGACCCTGGCCGTTGCCTCGCCCGCGCAGCAACGCGACCTGGCATCGCGTCGCGGCGTGCTGGAGGAAATGGTAAAAGTCCTCCAGCGGCAGGAACGCACGTTCGGCGACGACCTCGCGAAGCTGGAGCCGGATGCGAGCCGCCAGATGCCGCTGCGTGAGGCGTTGGAGCAACCAGTTCACGAGCGCAGTGACGAGCGGCTGCAGTTGCTGGCGACCGCCGCCGAATCGCGCGATCCCGAATATGCGGCCGGCATCAAGTCCTACCGCGAGCAGCGAGCGCAGGCGAACGCCTTGGAAAACAGCCTGCCGCGGGTGATGGTGATGGAAGACCGGCCCGAGCGACGGCCGACGCCGATGCTGGAGAAGGGGCTTTACAACAAGACTGGAGAGCTGGTGGACGCCGGCACGCCGGCCGTTTTCGCACCGATGTCCGCCGAGGGCCCCGCCGATCGTTTGGCCCTGGCCCACTGGCTGCTTGATCCACGGAACCCGCTGACCGCTCGAGTGACCGTCAATCGTCACTGGCAGGCTTTCTTCGGCAACGGCCTGGTCCGCACCACGGAAGACTTCGGGATGCAGGGGGAACGCCCCACGCACCCCGAACTACTAGACTGGCTCGCCCACGACCTCGTGGCCCACGGATGGAACATTCGGCGGCTGCATCGACTGGTGGTCGAGAGCGCGACCTACCAGCAGTCGGCTCGACGCGCGGCTTTCGGCGATGGAAACGACGACTCCGACAACCGCTGGCTGTCGCGAGGCCCGCGGATGCGCATGCCTTCCTGGATGCTTCGCGACCAGGCCCTGGCCGCCAGCGGACTGCTGAGCGAGCGTTTGGGCGGCCCGCCTGTGAGTCCGTACCAACCGGCCGAGGTGTGGCCTGACGCGACGTTCGGCAACAAACAGTACACGCAGAGTCATGGAAGCGACCTCTACCGACGAAGCATCTATACGTTCTGGCGACGCATCGTCGGACCGACCCTGTTCTTCGACGCGGGCAAGCGACAGACCTGCACGGTCCGCGTGCCGATCACCAACACTCCGCTGCATGCGTTGACGGTGCTGAACGATCCGACGTACCTCGAGGCCGCGCGCGTGCTGGCCCGGCAGGTGATGCAAAGCAAGACGACGGACGGAAGCCGGATTGCCCTGGCTTTTCGTCGACTGTCGGGACGACGACCGAGCGACGCCGAACAGGAGGTCCTGCTGGCGCGGCTCCTGCTGCTGAAACAGCAGTTCGCCGCCGACCCGCAAGGGGCGGAGCAGTTCCTGGCCGTGGGCGAATGGCCCCGCGATTCGTCGCTTGACCCGGTCGAACATGCGGCGTTCACCGGGATCTGTTCCCTGATGATGAACCTCGATGAAGTGCTTTGCAAATGATGCCCGGCTCCGCGCGAT
>CAZUJM010000413.1:0-3183 GCA_964620405.1 uncultured Pirellulaceae bacterium
AAGCTGTTCTTGGACATGACGTCATGAGCGACGCGCCGTCTCGCTGGTCGCTGGAAGCAACCTCGGAGCCCAGGCCCCTGCCCTCCTGGTCGCGCGAAGGCAGCCTGTGTCGGCGTATGCGGCTGCGCATCCTGGTCGCGACGCTACAGCAGCTGCTGCGGGAGGCGCGCGTCCGGCTGCTGCTGGTGGTGCTGCTGACCATCACATTCTGGCTGGTCATGTACGTGCTGTTCTTCGAAGGCTTCGGCCTGCTGCAGGCGGCGATCAGCCATGGGCCGACCCTCGCGCGCACGATCCACGCCGTCTACAACGTCTTCTTCCTCTCCCTGCTGCTGATGCTCAGCATCTCGTCCGGGATCCTTTACTATGCCTCGGTGTACCGGTCGCCGGAAGTTGGACTGCTGCTGACGCTGCCGGCGCGCGCAGAGCGGATTGCGCTGCAGAAACTCGGGGAGACAGCGCTGCTGGCCTGCTGGGGATTCCTGCTGCTGGGCAGTCCGCTGCTGGTGGCCTATGGGGTCGTCACCAAGGCCCCCCCTTCGTACTACCTCTTCCTGCCGCCGCTGCTGGTGGCGTTCTCTGGAGTGGCATCGGCAGTGGGTGCGGGTGTCTGCCTGGCGCTGGTGACGGCGGCTCCGAAGGTCCGCTCCACGCTGCTCGCCGCGCTCGTGGCCGGGCTGGGCGGACTGGTCGTGTGGTTCTTCTGGTCCCTGATGTCCACCTCGCGACACCAGATGCTCTCCCCGCAGTGGCTGCAGTCGGCCTTGTCGCGGCTGCATGTGGCCGAACAGCGGCTGCTGCCCAGTTGGTGGCTGAGCACCGGACTGCTGGAAGCGGCGCACGGGGGCGCGGCCGGCCTGCGCCAGGCGCTGGGACTGACCTGCGTTCTCGTCTCCAACGCGCTCGTCGGCTGGCGACTGGTCGGCTGGCTCGGCGCCACCGTGCTGCGCCGCAGCTACGGCCAGCTGGCGTCCGGTCCGCGACTGGAGCTTCCCTGGAGCTTCGCTTGGCTGGATCGCCTGGTGGAAACCTGCCTGCGTCCACTGCCACCTTCCATGCGACTGGTGCTGGTCAAGGATATCCGCCTCTTTCGACGCGATCCGCTGCAGTGGTCGCAGTTCCTGCTCTTCTTCGGACTGCTGGCCTTCTACTTTGTCTATGTGCGACGCTTCGATTACGGAAGCCAGTTGCTGGGCTGGATGACAGCCATCGGCTTCATGAACCTCGCGGTGGTCGGCCTGATCCTGTCGACCTTCACGACTCGTTTCGTCTTTCCGCTCATCAGCGTCGAAGGCCAGCGTTTCTGGATCCTCGGCACGGCGCCGATTTCCCGCACTCAGATCCTTTGGGCCAAGTTCCTGTTCGCCGTGCTCATTACCAGCCTGCCCTGCTGCCTGCTGGTATTCCTCAGCGACGTCGCACTGCAACTGGTGGCCCGGACACCGTCGATGGCGCTGGTACACCAGTGGGTGTGCTTGGAGTTGTCGGTGGGCTTGTCGGGACTGTCGGTGGGGCTGGGTGCCCGCTGGCCGAACCTGCGCGAGACGTCACCGGCTCGCATTGCCGCCGGTTTCGGAGGCACGCTGACCCTCATCCTCAGCGCGCTGCTGGTGATGGCGGTGGTGATCCCGCCCGCGATCCCCGCCTATTTCCTGCTGGCGCGGCACGACCTGGCCCAGACGCCGCTGCTGCCGGCGGCGGATCCGCGGTCGTTCTACCTGGGGCTGGCGATCTCCACTGCCGTCACGATCGCCGCGACCGTCCTGCCGCTCCGCGCCGGCTTCCGGGCCTTCGAACGGATGGAAGCGGCCTGATCAATCGCCGCCCGGCGAACTCAAGATCTCCCCAGAGCCGGGGTCCCGCAGACGTTCTGTCTGTTCAGTATCTGAAGCACTTCAGGTGCGATGAGCCGCCTGCAATTCGCCAGGCCCCGCCATTTCAGGAATAATCGCCGTTTTCGCGTCTAAATTATGCTGCCCGTCTACCCATCCTCACTATACTGAAGCCCCTGCGTCCCAACCATGCTTTCCTTGGAGGACGCGGCCAGTTCCGGGGCGATCCGCTGCGAAGCGGTCGCGCCGCCGAGCGCATCGTACGTGGGGAGCGGGCAAGCAGAGCTGAATCCTCGGCGCGAGCGGTTCGTCGGCACCGGGCGTGTGTCGAGTCAGTCGTACCGGGAACTCGAGTGCCGCTCAAGCGGTTCGGTATTCGCTCGGCCATGCAGCCGTGCCCGGCGCGTGCGGGAGTCGTCCTCCTTCTCGCAGTTCGTATTCGAAATCCCGCGATGAACCACTTGGAGATCTGCCATGCGATTTCTGCCCGTGCTTTTGACCCTCACCTCGCTCCTGATGCTGGCCGACCGTGTCTCGGCGAGCATGGTTTTCAACCTGAAGTTTGATACCACTTTCAATCAGTCGTTGGCGCCACCTTTCCAAGGTACAGGGGTGATCAGCTTCGATGATAACCTGGCGGACGGCACTTATCTGATCTCGACTCTGACGAACTTTTACTTCTCCGCCACCATTTCCGGGGAGACGTGGACCATGGCGGACCTGATCACGGACCCCACGCCTCTCGGGGTGACCATCTTCACGAAGTACGGAGGTCGCCGCGACATCTTCCTTGATGGACCTATGCTGGGATACGGCAGCACCACCTTCTTGAACTCCAATAACCGGTTCTTGGCTACGGAACCGAACGACCTTGGTCTGCCTTTCGTGGTCCCGCACGATCGGTGGATTGTTGGTACCTTTTCCCCTGGCTACACCCCCTTAGCCGGCGGCAACTACGGCGTGCATCCCGTGCCAGAACCAGGGACGTGGATGATCTACATCGTCTACCTGCTGGGCGGGTTCGCCTCGCTGCGTCGTTGTGCGACGATTGGCTGAGAAGGTGGACCCGCAGTCGGCACACGCCGTGTGCCGAACGTGTTTAGCGAGCAAGAGCACGTCCCGGCGCGGCTCTTCAGCAGTCAGGCGATCCCCTGCGCGATCGACCAGCACTCGGCGAGTGCTGGCTACAATACTGAACCATGGCTTGGAGTAGTCGGCACACGCCGTGTGCCGAACGAATTAGCCGAGCAAGCATCCATCTTGGCGTGACTCTTCAGCAGCCAGGCGATCGCGTGGGCGATCGACCAGCACTCGGCGAGTGCTGGCTACAATACTGAACCATGGCTTGGAG
>CAZUJM010000414.1:0-956 GCA_964620405.1 uncultured Pirellulaceae bacterium
CCGCGCTCCTGCCTTCTCAAGATGCATGAATGACAGCTTCGCGGAGGGATCCGTTCTGTGGAATAAGGTAGGTCGCAGCATGGTGATGGACATTATTGGACTCCTGTCACGCTGGAAGCCTCGCTGGTCGGTGGTCGAGAACGTCATGTCGATGGCGCATTGCCACACACATGATGAGTCGCTCGGATCGCTCGAAATGCGGGAGGCGAAGTCACGGCTCAGCATTCCTGGGTGTACATCGGATTCGCCGTCGAATGATTTCCGCGGCGTAGCTCGACCGTGAGTCTCGAATTCCGCGATCCCTTACGGATCGCGGGACTGCAGTCCGAGAGGCGCGCAATACGAAGTTGAGCACTAAGATGGACGACTACGGCCACCGTTGTCGACCGTAGTTTAAAACCAGGGCCAGCGCGCACTCTGTGTCAGCTTGGCAGGATAGGGTAACTTGCGCCGGAGTTGATTGAGCATTATCCTGCGTCCAGATATTCAATCCCCTTGACGCAGGGAGCTGCACCATGGCCACGGTACGAATCGCGCTGGATGAGGTCGTTGGTTACTTCGATGAACTGGAAGATCCGAGGAGCACGATCAATCAGAAGCATCCGTTTGTCAGCGTGGTTGTGATCGCGTTGATGGCAGTCCTAGCAGGAGCGAGCGGTCCGACGACGATTGCACAGTGGGCGGAATACAAAGAAGAGTTCCTGCGAAAGTTGCTGGATCTGCCCAACGGAGTTCCTCGGAAAGATGTGTTTCGACGGGTTCTTTCGTTGCTTCGACCGGACGCGTTCCAGGCCTGCTTTACAACATGGCTGGAGACGCTGCGAGACAAAGCCGCTGAGACGACGCAAATCGATAAGCCCGTGTACGCAGTGGATGGAAAGACCGCTCGTCGAAGTCATGACCGCAAGAACGGGCTCGGCGCGCTTCATTCCGTGAGCATCTGGGTCAGTGAGAAC
>CAZUJM010000414.1:966-1788 GCA_964620405.1 uncultured Pirellulaceae bacterium
AGTACGGGCTCTCCATGGGACAGGTTGCTTGTGACGACAAGTCGAACGAAATTGACGCGACCCCTGAGCTTTTGCGGCTGGTGGATATCTCGGGTGCGATCATCACCATCGACGCGATGGGGACACAGAAGGAGATTGCGGCACAGATCGTGAACCAAGGTGGCGACTATGTGCTGACTCTCAAGGGGAATCAGGGGACACTGCATCGCAACGTCATCCAGTACATCGACGAACTCGTGGACAACGACTTCGCAGGCGTTGAGGCGCGGCACCTTACCATGACGCAGACCGCCCATGGCCGCAAAGAAACTCGCTGTTACACGCACCTGCCGGTGCCTGATGGGCTGCGAAGGGACAGTTCCTGGAAGAAGTTTCGCTCCATCGGCGTGGCGATCACCGCGTCGACACGCGATGGCAAAGAGACCGTCGAGAAACGGTACTACATCAGCAGCCTGCCGGTTGGCGTCAAGCAATTCGCTCGCGCTGTCCGCGGACACTGGGGCATCGAAAACAGTTGCCACTGGAGCCTCGACATGAACTTCCGAGAGGATGAATCCCGTATCCGCGAACCGGCGATCCGAGAGAACTTCTCCTGGATGAGTCGCTTCCTGCTCTCACTGCTCAAGCAGCATCCAAGCAAGAACACCGTCATCGGCCGGAGACGTGCCTGCGGCTGGGATGACAATTTCTTGCTCGAAGTCCCTACTGGTTCAACAACTTAGTTGCCGCTGGCCCTGCTTGCAGGGCCAATCTGCTACACGAAGAATCTATCGATTGGCAAAGTGATACCCTGACAACGCGTAGCTACGCCCCTGACATGAC
>CAZUJM010000414.1:1798-3183 GCA_964620405.1 uncultured Pirellulaceae bacterium
AGCAGAGCGGCTTCGCGAGCACCCAGGCGAGACACGACGACTTGACCAACTGGTCAGAAGCACGATTCAGTTTGTCCGGTGCTGCTCAATGGTTTCGGTGTGCTGACCACGTATCGAGGGCCACGCGCATCGGCGATTCCTTCGATCAATTGCTCGGGGGATGGCTCGGACGACATGCAATTGCCCTCAGTGAATCGTTTGATTTTCCTTCTGGCGCGATGGGGCCGTTGTCGCGTTAATGAACGCGACAGCACGGGTAGAAGGCAGGTGGAATCTGTTCGCACGAGAGTCACGCGCCGGACGCTGGGGGCTAGGCCCATCGGTCACCCGACCGCGCCGACGCTCGGCCAGCCCGGCAGTAAACGCGGGAGAGCTTGGCTGAGAATTGCTGGTTTCCTGCCCCCGCAGGTGATTTCATGCAGTTTTCGGTAGGATTCATTGGACAGAATCCCACCCTGCGGGGCAGAGCTGTCCTCCACGATTTTCGAAACAAGCTCTTGAGGAAACTCGATGAGTCAGGTTTCCAGCGATCGCTGGCTTTCCGTTGACGAGATTGCCGCTTACCTGGGTGTCAAACGCGACACGATTTACAAGTGGATCGACCGCAAGAATCTGCCTCACGCGATGCCAGATTCCGTAATTAAGGGCGGTGTTAAACAACTACGCGAGCGATTGTCGGATGCATCTACAAGCTTTTCGGACGCACATAGACGGATGGTTGCTCTCCAGGAAGAACTTGACTGGCTATGTTATGACCTCTTTGGATTGTTGGGCTATACGGCAGCGTCCGAAGCCGCGTTGGAATACGGACTACACCCACAGGACCGCCCAGTTGAGCAAATGCTCCGAAGGAAGATCGAGGCGGGCGAACGTTCCATTTTTTATGACGTGCATGTCTCACGAGGGGCGGATCGTCCCGGCGACGTTCACCCCGATATGCAAGACGTGACCACTCGGCGGCTCAAGCAGCTCGAATCAACAGCAGATGTGCGGCTGATAGAAACACCAAACTATAAGCGACGCTGGCAAGTTGTCCCTTGGGAGAGGCAATTGGACTCGGCGTTGTCCAGCTGGCTGCTCGACCGACTGGAGAGCTATTTTGACTTTGATGGCCGGATGAATGACGGCGGAAATGCCACTGCAAACGGAAGCCTTATTGAGCCGCGACTGATTTCGACTGCGCAACTCGCGGATATTGCTGTTCGTGACTCGGAATTCATGCACGTCGCGGAATTGTATCGCGACCGCAAGGATTTTGATGCCACTCGCCTGGTCGTCGACCTTGTTGCAGATGAGAGTGTTCCACTGTTGGCAGTGCTTCGCTACAAGCCTGCTGCAATAGACACACGTCGCGCATGGGAGCATACGTGGGAGCTGCAACGACA
>CAZUJM010000415.1:0-3168 GCA_964620405.1 uncultured Pirellulaceae bacterium
GTCATCGATGCCCGCGACATCGACCTGCTCTTCGCGCAAGTGGCCTCAGGGACCTACACGGCGAAGTATGACCTGAACGAAGACGGACGGCTGGATGACAAGGACAAGGACGAAATGATCACCCATGTCCTGGGCACCATGGCCGGTGATGCCAACTTGGATCGCGAGTTCAATTCCGCGGACCTCGTTGCCGTCTTTGCGGTGGGCCAGTACGAGGATTCCGTGCCAGGCAATTCGGGGTGGGCCAGTGGCGACTGGAACGGCGATGGCGACTTCAACTCCAGCGACCTCGTCCTTGCCTTCCAGACGGGAGCCTATGAGCGGGGCCGTGGTGTGTGAAGAAACCTCCGCATCGAGGGCCCGAGGTACAACGCCGACTCCGTTGGCGATTGTCCAACCCGTGTCCCTCGATGCGGAAGCCCTCTGGTCTCAGTCAGGCCACGCATGGAAGCCTTCCTTTGACCGCACCAGCGGTTGGGACGCTCGCTCTCGCGGGTGCCCCGTAGGCCACGCCTCTACCGAACTTCGTCGCGCACGGTCGTTCCGCGGCGGCGAAGCATGAGCAGCACACCCGACGACAGGCTGAACATCAGGCTCCACGACGAGGGCTCCGGTACGGCGGCAACGGCGGCGCGACCGCCTCGCTCATACCCGCCTTCTTGAAAAGCCGCCACGAAGTCGCCTGAGTCGAAACGCAGGTCACCGTTCCAGTCGCCTTCTCCCCACAGCGCCTCGATGTCCTTCTCGAACTTGCCGACGGTAAAGACCGCCACGAAGTCTCCGCTGTCGAAGAACCCGTCGAGGTTCGCGTCACCGATCCACGTCTTCTTTACGACGTTCACCCAGTTCAGGCGGTCGCTGTAGTCGACGACACCATCCTTGGTAAGGTCGTAGGAAAGGTCCTGCGATCCGAACGCAAGTGTCTGCAGATCGAGGTCGGCGGCGTCCAGCAAGCCATTTTTGTTGTAGTCGCCAAGCAGGACATTCGTCAGGGACTGGTAGTAGGCGTAGAGCGTCGAAGCCGATTCAGCGCCGACGTAAGGCACCAGCAGCGACTCGGTGATGGTCGCGGGATAGCTGGTCGCCCAGATCCCGAAGTCAACTTGGTCGGTCACGGTATCGCCGTTGAAGTCCGCGTACTGCCACTTCCGGTACTCATGTTGCTTGGTGTAGTTCGATCCGAACAACGAGAGGTCATCCAGATCGACGTTGTCATCCAAGTCGGCGTCCCCGAGCAGCAGGAGCTTCTGCTGGCCTGCACCCGGGGCATTCGCGATCAGTTGCAGGTCACTGAAGTCGATCAGGCCATCGTCGGTAAGTTCGACGTCAACCAAGCTGATCGACTTGCGAGGCTGGATGCTGACGGTCGGATCTTCGTAAAGAGGAGCGCCTGAGTTCGTCACCACCGCGGACAGTTGATCCTGCAGGTTGCGATAGTCGCTTCCAATGAACTCATGAACCACCAGGGCATCGGTGCGATTGAGGAGTCCATCGCGATTGACGTCGAACTTCTGGAAGGCCAGGGCACCTGTCGGATCGTTCTTCGTGTCCGCGCTGGCCGTCCTGCGAAGAAACGCATGGCCGGGATCAGCCGGGTTGTTCAGCTGGGCCGAAATAAAGTCCAGGGCAGCGTTTTTGTTGAGCTTGGCGTTCGGATTCCGCACCTGGTCCGCGAAGGTAACGCCTGACGCCGTGGTCAACTGATCGGTGCCGGCGTTATCGGACAGGGAAGCTCCTCGAGCGAGCAGATAGAGATCCCGACCATTGAAGGCGCCGTCCGTATTGAAGTCGCCGAGGATGATGAGGTCGCCCTTGGTGTTGGCGGTCGACGCCCATCCGGGCGATCCGCTCAGCGGCGTGATCACGGTGCCGTTGGAAACACCCGGCTTCTCCTCGTTCTGGTAGACGCTGTTCTCTGCCCGGTCCGCGCGGAACAGGGATAATGCCGCATTGACGGACTCCTTCACGGACGCAAAATCTCGGGTCCCGTTCTGGTTGAAGTTGCCGAAGAGATAGTTGCCGCGAGGCGCGGGAACTCCGTTCGGGACGGGGTTGCCTGCTGCATCCTTGGCGGTGATCGCAACGGCCGAGTTGGGGCCATTCAGGAGCAGCGTGGTACCAGCATTACGCGAGGTGTAGTACGCGTTGTTGCCGATCGTAGTCGCATTCGAGCCGAAAGAACCGTCGGCCGTGAAGTTCGCGCCATAGTTGGCCTTCACGTTCTCGCGCACCTGCTTCTGCTCTTCCGTCAGCGGCTTGGGAACAAGACTGGCACCGTCGTACTCGCGAGAGTAGTCGAGTAGTTGGGGAATCAGGTACCCAGACGCGAAGAGGGCATCGGCCGGATTGTTGGCGATGGCGGGCGTCAGCCCCGGCTTTCCAGTTCCGGTGCTCTGGGCGACGTTGTTGATGAAGGACGCCACGTTGCCGTACTGGTCGCCCTTGACACCGGTCACGTCGCTCTCAAGGGCGTTCCACCAGGCCTGCTCCTCCTGCGGCGTCGGCAGCCGCCCGTTCCCGGCCTGGAAAGTCGTTCGATAATCCTGCAGGAGCGGGAGGTTCTGCGCCTTCACCGTGTTGTAGTGAGAGACGAGGACCGCCTTGTAGGAAAAGTTCGCGACATTGTCGAAAGTGACTCGCTTGAAGTCGGCAGGATTGCCGGAGTCTTCGAGGTTTTCAAAATCAACATCCAGGGCACGTACCGGAGCCGTCTCCGCGGCTCCCCGGGTCTCCGCGATGGACAGCGGGCCAAATCCCAGGCGACTCTGGGCGATCACATCGCGGGACGCCGTGCCGGAGGTCTTGCCGGAGAAACGGAGTTCAGGCCCGACGGTGCGCTGCGCGTTCGCCGCCGCGCTGCCCGACGTGCTGCCTCCGTCGTTTTCTCCAACCGCCCAGCTTGGATCGACTCCCACATTCACCGAAGGGACCGTCCGCTGGCCAGCATCGTTGGTCCGCATGAGAAGCCACTGGGCGTCGCCTTTGTTGATGCGATAAAGGCCCGTACCCGGATTGGCCGCGTACGTGACGGCGGTGACTGCGTACTGTTTGCTGGAGATGTTGTTCGCCCCGGCCGAGTTCCAGGGGCCCTGGGCGTACTTCTCGTCCGTCGGCGACTCAGGATTCACCTTGTCCAGCGACTGGTTGGCAACCGCCTCCGGCAGGAAT
>CAZUJM010000416.1:0-3130 GCA_964620405.1 uncultured Pirellulaceae bacterium
TCCGCTGGAGAAACACCTAAGTCACTCACAAGGTTCACATACCATTGATCCTGAAGCGCGGTGGTAGGCACGACAATTGCAACGGCAGAATCTGTAGAACTTGATGTAAGCCAACGGTAGGTAGCAGCTAACGCGAATCTAGTCTTTCCACCCCCCGTAACAACCTCAATCATTCCTCTGTGATGCGATAACTCCCACTCCTTAATGGCAGCGACCTGCCAGGCTCGAAGCCCGGAATCAAGATTGATTAAATCTGCCACGACTTCCCTTTATATAGTTTGCATCCCGTTCAATCGTCAGCCAACGCCTCTTAAGATTTTCGGCTGCGCGTCCGGTCGTATTGCTTCCGCTAAATGGATCAAGCACAAGGTCTCCCTCATCGGTTAAAAACTTAATGAAGAACTCCGCCAATCGAATTGGCATGCGCGCCGGATGTAATCCTATATTCAAATCTTGACACCATTTTCTATACGCCGGATCTGTCGCTGTATTGCCCATAACCAAAGTCGAATGAAGGATTTCTTCAGATTCAGGTGAATCTTGTGGTGTGATGATTGTTGAACTGTGTATTGCTCCATTGTTGTCTTTTTTGAATGTTTCTTCACCGATTACATGTTCCGATGGTCTTACACCAGGATTGTATTTTCCAGTCTTGATCAATCTTTTCATGGCAGGACTGTATTCAGTCAGCACATTGCGGTTGTCAGCTTTTGGCCGCTCCGCAGGACTGAACCACCAGAGGTGAGTGTGAGAATCTTTTAAACGAATTCTTTCCTTATTAACCCAAGTCGCAGGACCAGGAAGCCTGGGATGCGGAACCGGCCGGCACCAGACGGAGGGGGTTGTGGATCGGATTGGCCGGCGTCGGCCTAGCAGGGCTGATCGCAGGCGGGCTCTGGTACCAAGCCGTCCCTAGCCGTGGTGAATCGACTGCGGCCGATGACCGTGGCGTCCCCCAGTTCCCGGCGAAGGAAACAGTCCAGGACAACGACGATTCAAAGGCTGGCGAGCTGGTCACGGGAGAGTCGGGGGAACCGTCGAGCCCGAAGGCGGCGGATATTCCCACGGAGGGCGTTGAACTTGCGGAAGGCGGTGTTGCCACTGCTTCGGAGTCTCCAGCAGGGATCGAGGACCAAGCCCCACCGCCGGCGGCACCTGGGGCTGCCGATGAGACGGTTGAGGCTGCGCCGCCGGCTGCCGTTTCGGAGCAAGGGAATCCAGACGTTGTTGCCGATTCCAAGACCACTGATGGAGCAACTGGCGAGGAAGTGGTGGAATCTTCGGATGGGCCGGTAGGTGCCCCCGGGAACTCCGCGGACATCGCCGGTGACGGAGCCACCGCGGAGGGGCCCGACCCTGCTGGAGACGAATTGTCGGAACTGTCTCGCTGGCTGCGAAAGCCCGGTGTTTCCGCGGAGATTCCTTTGGATTCGGGAACACAGCCGGCGGTCCCGGTGACTGCGACCAAGCCCGAAGACTTGGCGACGCGCGCTACGCTTCCAGCCGAGGCCGATTACGCCGCAGTTGCTTCGCGACCGCTTCCACCTCCGATCGACGTGGCCGCTCGGTTGCGGGTGACGGTGGCCGGGTGCCGTTATGAAAACACGCCGTTGATCCACTTCCTGCGCGACATCGGCGATCTGGGCGGCCTTCCCATCAGCCTGGACCCTGTCGCTTTGTCCCGCGCGGGCGTTGACAGCAAAACCCCCATTTCCTTCCGAGGCAAAGATCAACGCGTGGATTCCATCCTCGAGTCCGTTCTTGCCAACGTCGGGCTGGCGTATGTGGTCGACCAGGGGCAACTCTGGGTGATTGGTCGCGAGGACTCACCGGAGCAAGCACCCACGCGACGTTACGATGTCCGAGATCTTGTCGAAGGCGATCAGAAGCAGGCCGCGGCTTTGGCCGACTGGGTAAAGCAACTCGTCGATTTCGGAAGCTGGCAGGGACAGGTTCGTGATGGAGTGGAGGGACAAGGGCAGATCGATTTCGTTGACGGCCAGTTCCAAGTCACGCAGTCGGGGCCAGTGCACGCGCAGGTCGAAAGACTGTTGCAGCAGTTGCGACAGGCCCGGGGCAAGGAAGGAGCGGGAGCGAGGGCGACTCCTGACGCTGAGTTCGCCCGTTTCGACCAGCGCATCACGGTGAGATCCACGCGTGGCGCGACACTGCATCGGATTCTGGCCAGCATCGAAGAGCAGGCGGGGATAACCGTCTTCGTGGACTGGTCATCCGCCTACGAGGCAGGGTGGGTTCCGAGTGATGAATGGCGGTTCTTCTGCGTCGACACGCCGCTTCGCGAGGCGTTGGAGCGGCTCTTCGCGTCGACAGGCTTGACCTACCGTGCGGTCGGCCGTGACCAGTTACAGATCGTCTCGTCCGAGACGCTGTCGCGAACGCATGAGGTGCGGTTCTACCCGCTGCAGATCGAGGGAACTCGCGATGTGCAGACGCTATGTCGTTCGCTCGCCCAGGAACTGGGACGTGGCAAATTCCAGCCTCAAGGTCCGGGAGCCCTCGCGTACGACCCCAGGTCTCGCCATCTCATCGTGTCCCTGCCGCAGCCCGACCAGTCGGTAATCCGGGAGAGGCTGCGAGGGACCGACCCTAAGCCAGCCAGCGATGAAAAGCCGGAAGAGTGACAAGGCCGACGGTATGAGCCGCCGACCTCATGTCTTCGGAAGCTCCCAGCGCGTACGCAGTTCAGGGATGGATTGTGGCAGCTAATCAGGGCTTGGGCTGGATCTCCACCAGTTCGTTTTGCTCTGCCATCTTGCGGATATCCTCGGTAATCTTCATCGAGCAGTACTTGGGTCCGCACATGCTGCAAAAGTGGGCGCTCTTGAACGTGTCCTGGGGTAGCGTCTGGTCGTGGTAGGCGCGAGCCGTTTCCGGGTCGAGCGAGAGAGCGAACTGCTGTTCCCAGTCGAAGGAGAACCGAGCACGACTGAGTGCGTCATCACGATCGCGGGAGCCGGGCCGCTTGCGAGCGAGGTCCGCGGCGTGCGCGGCGATCTTGTAGGCGATCACGCCCTGCTTGACGTCCTCGCGGTCGGGAAGGCCGAGGTGCTCCTTCGGGGTCACGTAGCAGAGCAGCGCGGTGCCCATCGAGCCGATCATCGCGGCGCCG
>CAZUJM010000417.1:0-3126 GCA_964620405.1 uncultured Pirellulaceae bacterium
GAGCCGCGTGAGATCAAGCCGCATCCGTACGGCGTGGAAATCGGCCGGCTCGCCACGATGCTCAAGGACACCACCCAGCCCACGCTGGCGGCTTTCCTGACTTCCAGCTTCTCGCGCGTCAGCAGCGGCATTGCCCGGCGGATCTGCGAGCAGGCGAAGTTGAGCACGCGGGCCCGCTGCACGCGGATCGGCCAGCGCGAAGCTGATTCGCTGTACGGGGCCATCCAGGCCACGAAGATCCCGAACCCGTCCACGGACTGCATCTCGCCGATCGGCGAGGAGTTGATCCTGAAGGGCCTGCACCAGGTGGTGCCGGGCGAGTTCTATGCGGCGGCCACGCGCCCGCCGGGCGTCTATCGAGGCAATCCGTTCCAGGTGGAGGTCGGGCTGGCTTTCGGCGGCAGCGCCGCGACGCAGCGCATCACCCGCGACCTGCTGGAGGAGCTGCTGGAAGAAACCGACGCGCGCACGATCCGGCAGTTCCTCATCAACACCTTCATCGGCCTGGGGTCCGACGGTGCCGAACGCATCCTGAAGAACACCGGCCTCGGCACCCGCCAGACGCCCAATCGGCTGAAGCCCAAGGAGATCGACGAGCTGCTGCATGCGATGCAGAACGTCAACATCAGCGAAGGGCAGTCGATGGAGGTGCTGCGGTTCGCCAACCGGGTGCCCCTGCAGTTCCAGCACGCCGCCTGTTCGATCACCCAGACCGTGATGGCCACCAACTGGCGCAGCTATGGCCTGCAGCAGGCCCGCGGCGGCCTGCCGCGCGGAGCCGTGAGCTTGATGGTGCATGTGGCCAGCGTCTGGGTGCCCTTCACCAGCGAGTCCAAGGAAGCGGTGGCCGAGTATCCCGAGATCCAGAAGGAGCTGCGGCTGGCCCTGCAGTCGGTGGGCCGCAAGCTGGGCATGTACCTGCGGGCGCGGAATCGCGTCCGGCAGGAGGGCGAGCGGCGGAATACGTTCCTGCGTTACCTGGGGGAGGTCGCGACGGCCGTCAGTGAGATCAATGGCGTCGACCGCGGCGGACTCTACAACAAACTGATCAACGTCGCGAAGAAGCGCACGGCGGAGGCCGATGCGCAGTTCGACGACCGGGGACGCCGGGTCGTGTCCAAGGCCAGCGCCGAAGAGGACGTCGAGGACTTCGGCGATAACGTGCTCATCGTCTCCCAGGACGATCCGCTTGCCGGCATCGCCCGACCCGCCAAGGAGAAGTTCGAGGAGCAGCACAGCGACAAGAGTCCTGGCAAGAAAGCAGCGAAGCCCGCCGCCAAGAAGGCCGCGGACTGAACCGCCGACTCGCGACCAATACGCACCACCCGCAGGCTCAAGCCGCTTGACGCAGGCAGCTGGACACGGGCAACTGGACACGGGAAAGTTGTAAGCAAAGGGGCTGGCAATGGCCAAGAAAAAGACGCCTCCGAAGCGTGACGCGGAGGCCAAGTCGAAGGCACCGGTGAAGCTGACGGACCGCGACAAACGCACGCTCGCGTCCCTGTCGCGTTTGGCCGACACGGTTGTGCAGGCGGCCGACAAGAGTCGCGACCTGCACATCGACGTTCCCTCGCGCACCCTCTCCAACGTCCGCTACAGCCCCCGCAAACGCATCCTGGAGATGGGAGACAGCACGAACCGACGACAGCTGTTCAACCTCTCGCAGCCCAAGGCCTACATGCAGACGATCCTCGTCGGCAGCGGTTGCAAGCGGCTGATCGAGCAGGGTAAGACCAACAGCATCCGCGGTCTCTACTACATGCTCAAGCATACGATCGAGGGGACGCGCGAGGAGACCTTCGGGGACCAGGCCGAGTGCGATCCGATCATCGAGGACGTCGAGGTGCTGCTCGACAGTCTTCGCGAGGAGATGCACCTGTTCGCCTCCAACCGCGGAACCCTGGTCGGCCCCATCACGCTCATCGACAGCGGCGACACCATCGACTGCTCGCGCATGGGTTCCGGCGGCTACAGCATCCCGTCGATCGTGGAGCCGGAGGTGATCAAGTTCGTCGAGTGCGACGCGAAGTTCATCCTGCACGTCGAAAAGGATACGGTCTGGCGGCGGTTCAACGAGGATAAGTTCTGGCGGAAGTACAACTGCCTGCTGACGCACGGCCAGGGCCAGCCGCCGCGCGGCGTCCGCCGGCTGCTCAATCGACTCAATGCCGAACTGAAGCTGCCCATCTACTGCCTGCTGGACAACGACCCCTGGGGGTACTACATCTACAGCGTGATCAAGCAGGGCTCGATCAACCTGGCTTACGAGTCCCAGCGGATGGCGATCCCGGACGCCAAGTACCTGGGCCTGCGCAGCAGCGACCTGGAACGCTGCCAGCTGTCCGACAGCGTCAAGATCGCCATGAACGACAACGACCGCAAGCGGGCCAAGCAGATCGCCAGCTACCCTTGGTTCGAGAACAAGAAGGCGTGGCAGAAAGAGATCGACCTGATGCTCAAGAACGACTTCAAGCTGGAAGTCGAATCGCTCATCAGCAAGGACATCAGCTACGTCACCGAGACCTATGTGCCGGAGCGTCTGGAGGACCAGGACTGGCTGGACTGACGCGCGGCTTGGGGCCGACGCGAGCAAGGCAGGAATCGCCGAAGAGAACGGCCATCCCCGAACTGCGGATCCTATATGTGGGAAGAACTCGCCGACTTTCGCATCACCTTGGAGATCCCCGTGCTGTGGGGGGACATGGACCCGATGGGGCATGTCAACAACACGCGGTTCCTGCGTTGGTTTGAATCCGCGCGGGTGGCCTATCTGGACGCGGCCGTGCAGGCGGGACCTTTCCTGCCGCAGGGCGTCGGTCCGATCCTGGCCGCCTTGCACTGCAACTACCGGCGACAGGTGGTCTACCCCGATACGATCACCGTGGGAGCCCGCATCACCCGGCTGGGGAACTCCAGCATGACCATGGAACACCGGCTGGTCAGCCGTGTCCACGGAAAGCTGGCCGCCGAGGGCGAATCGGTGGTGGTGCTGTTCGACTATAAGGCTCAAAGACCCGTCCGCATCTCGTCGCAGGTCCGCGAGGCCGTGGAACGCTTCGAGGGACGTTCCCTGTCCGAACCTCCGAAGGCCTAACGGGAAACCTAACGGGAAACCTAACGGGAAAC
>CAZUJM010000418.1:0-3098 GCA_964620405.1 uncultured Pirellulaceae bacterium
CGGAGAGCACGAAGCATCTCCAGAAGCGGTCCTCCGTGCTCTCCGTGTCCTCCGTGTCCTCCGTGTCCTCCGTGTCCTCCGTGTCCTCCGTGGTGCCCATCGAATTCGTCACGCGCCCGGACAGGCGATTTCCGCATCGCCGTCTTGCTCGTGGAGAGCCTGATCCGCGGCCGCGCCTTCGCGGGGAAAGAGTTCACGCACGACTTGGTAGAACTCGTCCTTCGTCGACACGTTCGCCGCAGCCGCGCGGAACTGGCGGGCTCCAGGGATGCCTTGCGCGTAGCAGCAGGCGTACTTCCGCATCAACAATGTGCCCCGCTGTTCGCCGAAACGATCCAGCACACGCGCGTAGTGCCGCAGCAGGCACTCACGCTGCTCGGTGATCGTGGGTGCCGGCGGTTCCTCCTGCCCCTGGAGCAACGCCTGGATCTGGCGGAACATCCAGGGTCTCCCGAGGCAGGCGCGGGCGATCATGATGCCGTCCACCGGATAGTTCCGGAGTGCGTCGACCGCCTGACGGGGCGTCTTCAGGTCGCCGTTGCCGATCAGCGGGATCCGCTTCAGGTGCTCCTTGATCTCGCCAATCCGCTCCCAGTTGGCGCGGCCCCGGAACATATCCGCGGCCGTGCGGCCATGTACCGTCAGTGCCGCCGCGCCCGCCTGCTCGACGACTACGGCCACCTCGTTCGCATTGACCGTGCGCGGCGAACAGCCGAGACGGATCTTCGCCGTCACCGGGGTTGGCCGACAGGCGGCGACCACGCGTTCCAGGATCTGCCCGATCCGATCCGGTTGGCTCAGCAGGTAAGAACCGCTGTGAGCCCGCTGCGTCACGTTCTTGACGGGACAGCCGAAGTTGAGATCCACCACGCTGACCTGGTACTCCTGTGCCAGCCGCGCCCCGACTTCGGCCAGTCGCTCCGGATTGTTATCCCACATCTGCACAGCCAGCGGCCGCGGTTCCTGCTTCACCCCCCAGAGCCGATCCGGATGCTCGCACTGCGTGCGGTCCAGCCAGACAAACGACTCGGCATTGACCATCTCCGTAGCCAACAGCCCCGCGCCTCCGTAGTCGCGGACCATCTGGCGGAATGCGTAGTTCGTGAAGCCGGCCATCGGCGCCTGCAACACGGGGGGATCGACTCGCAGCGGGCCGATGTCGATCGGAGCGACCGCAGTGGTCGGCGCGGGCGGCGCAGGATGCAGTTGCGTCGACGGAGCATCTGCGTGACCGCTGGCCCCCAACCGGGCATCGGGGGAGTCGTTCGCCTTGCGCATCTCAAGCGCCTCCACGGTAACGCCAGCGACGAGTGTCCCCCGGACTGGCTGCCGGTGGCGTCGGGGATGAGTCGACATCCTGGCCCGCTCGACGAGGCAACGGATCCACCGTCTCGCCGTCGCGAGTGTAAAGATCCATGTCCTTACACCAGCCGTTCAGTTCCAATACCCACACCGCGCCGAGGTCGTCCGAGACGATTCCACCCAAGGGCTGCGCGTCAAACTCCAAGTGCACTTCCTCTCCCGGTCCGATGATCGCGCAACGATCGTCGACTTCCGCCACCAGGTCGCGGGCAGAACCGAACTCCGTGTAGAGTCCGCGAAGGTGTCGCGAGTCGCCGAAGGGAGTGCGACGTTCATAATCGTAGACCGGTCGCCGCTGCGACAGGAGCGTCCGCGGCGCGTATCCGACGTCGGCGACCATCGCCGACTTCAGCGGAAACGCGTCGCGTCGCACGGCAGGAGGCGTCTCCCGGAAGATGACGGCGAGTCGATCCCAGTAGATCTCCATCGTGCTGCTGATCCGCAGCCGCCGCGTGTCGGGGGGCAGCCGGTCGCGCGACAAGGGAACCACCGCCTGGCGGGGCATGCCTGCCGGATAACCAAAGGCCGGATTGACTTCATGCCATGTTCCCTCCGCATCGCAGGCTTCGATCGTGGGGGCGTCGTACGTGGCTCCCGCCTGCCACGCCGCGAACATGGTCTGCGAGTATGGGTACTCGATCCAGCCATCCATCAGCAGGTAGGCATCGCCGGCATCCAGCGGTTCCGCGAACTGCAACTCGACTTGGTGCCTCTCGGTACGGCCGATGAATCGGACATCGCGTTTGCCGGGCTCCGCCGCATCTCCGTCGGCGTCCCGCACCTCCCGAATCACCGATTCTCCTCGATCGTTGCTCGCGGCCACGGGCTGCAGCAGGCGGCGGAAGAAGACCGGCTCGCCCGTCGGCATCGGCCCCTGGATCGCGAATCGTTCGTCGAGCGTCATCTGCCAACCTGCTGGCAGTTCATAACGCACAAGCCGAGCAGCATCCAGGTAGCAGACCTCCTCCATGGGTTCCGCGACCTTGATGTGATAGGCCCCGTCGCGTACCGACAACGATCCGCGAGGCAGCAGCAGGTTCTCGATCGAACGCGGCTCTCCATACTCACCACGCCCGACATTGAAGCCGATACCGCCTCCTCCCAGGACGTCGGTGATGAAGGCGTAACGCGAGCCATCCCAGGTGAAGATCAGCGGGCAACTGGCGACCTGGCGCTGTGTTTCCGTCACCGTATGCAGTTTCCCGGCATCCAAGTCGAACTCGGTCTGGTAGACGCCGTCGGGCCATGTGACACTCACGAAGTCCAAGCGATCTTGTCCACCCAGGCCGACAGCCAGCGGCTGCAGGTCCTGGCCCGGCAGGCTGGCCGAGCGAAGCGTGCGCAGCGGCGTCCACTGGCCTCCGCGACGCGCGGCGGCCAGGACACCGATCCCCGATCGGTTCGACCGCATCTGGTCCGCTTGTTCTTCCTTGCCCGTGAAGGCCACCGTCAAGAACTTAAAGCGTCCCTCGCCGGCAGGGTGCCAGGCTGCGCGACCGTCGCCGAGAGTCGCCATCGCGGGCCCCGTTTCGGGACGGTTGACCAGTCGCCACGCGCGCGAAGGCTCCGCCGCGACATAGATGGGCTTGCGGCTGGCAAGATCCCAGACACCCCAGCCGCTGGGAGTGTGACGCACAAGATCCAACCGGCCGTCTCCGTCGATGTCGGCGAAAGCGAACGTGGGGTCCTCGGGCGACACATCTGCGGAGGCCGCGTCACCAGCCTCCAACGGAACC
>CAZUJM010000419.1:0-763 GCA_964620405.1 uncultured Pirellulaceae bacterium
ACGCGGGAGGTCCTGCTCGCCAATCATCGCACCGGCACGATCACCAAAGCCTACACGGCAACCGATCCCGCCTGGGTGGTGTCTTGGGTGGATATGGAACCCGGTGGCCTGGAGTGGATTCGCGGCAGCAAGACCTTTGTCATCTTCAGCGAGCGGGACGGTTGGAGGCGTGCCTACGTCGTCTCACGCGACGGTTCAGATCCGACCCCGATTACCGCAGGGGGCAGCGACCTCATCGCGCCAGGCCAGATCAATGAGAAGAGCGGATGGTTCTACTACTACGCCTCGCCGACCAACGCGACCCAACGCTATCTCTACCGCTCGCGGCTCGATGGAACCGGCAACCCCGAACGCTTGACGCCGCCCGACCAACCCGGTTCGCACCGTTATGTGTTTTCACCGAACAGCCGTTGGGCGTTTCACACTTACTCCTCCTTCGACAAGCCGCCGGTCACGGACCTGGTGGAACTGCCGGAACACCGGAGCGTGCGTTTGCTGGAGGATAATGCGGCGACGGTCGACCGAGTCAAACCGCTCATCACGCGGCCCACCGAGTTCCTACAACTCGACATCGGCGGCGGCGTGGTAATGGACAGTTGGATGATCAAGCCGCGTGAATTTGATCCGACGAAGAAGTATCCGGTCCTGGTCTTCGTCTATGGCGAGCCTGCGGATCAAACGGTGCTCGACGACTGGCACGGCGGGCAAGGCTTCAGCCTCTTCCATCGGGCAGTGGCCGACCTCGGCTATCTCGTGGTCTCGA
>CAZUJM010000419.1:773-3094 GCA_964620405.1 uncultured Pirellulaceae bacterium
GGTCTCGATTGATAACAGGGGATCCCCCGCACCCAAAGGGGCGGCATGGCGCAGGGCAGTGTTTGGCAGTCTTGGGCCGCTCTCGACCGACGAGCAGGCTGCGGGCCTAAAAGAAATGGCGCGGCTCCGCCCGTTCGTAGACCTTTCTCGCGTGGGCATCTGGGGATGGAGCGGCGGTGGCTCGAACACGCTTAACGCGTTGTTTCGCAAACCCGACACCTACCATGTCGGCATCGCCGTCGTGCCGAAGCCTCAGGCGCAGTATTACAACGCCGAGTATCAGGAAATCTTCATGCGCACACCAAAGGAGAATCCCGAAGGTTACCGCACTGGCTCGGCGATCAACTACGCCGAGGGCCTGCGCGGCGACCTGCTGATCATCACCGGCTCCGGCGAAACCAATACACACATTGAGATTACCGAAGGGCTGGTGGATCGACTCATCGAGCTGGGTAAACGCTTCGACTACTTCGTCTATCCCAATCGCGATCATGGGCTCTCGGAAGGCAAGGGCACCACAGTCCACGTGCAGATGCTGATTACCCGGTATCTCGTTGAACACCTGCCTCCGGGCCCACGGTGAATGACCTTCGAGCCAACCAACTTGTGTCTCCCACTGTCCTGCCACTGGCTGCTTCAACAGCCTTCACGTTTGTAGCCACTAGCAATTAAGAACAACAAGCGATACGCATCCAACAATCGAATCGCTCGGCCTATTCCTCATGCCCATGCTGGCAGTTTGAGATTACAACCGACCCAAGGACTGACTGGAACGCATGCGGAACGGATCGAGATCGCTTCCAGGATTGTCGCCAGCAACACGCCGTTGCCGAGCGCGCTACTCGACGCCAATTTGGTGCAAGAGGCGATAGGCGAAAAATAATCGGGCCATCGGATTGCACTCCTTCGGTGTCCTGAAGGTTACTCCGACGGACCTACCGGCATGGCGGGCTATTGTCTCACGCCACAGGGGCACAGTGGGGCATTTTACTCGCAACACACGCTGGCGGCGCCTGTGCGGCAACAAAGCAAACGCGTCCATGGAGGTTGGCTGTCACCGAATTTCCTAATCTTGGATTCCACACTTCACGGTCGCCCGCTGGACAGGTCATCGGTTGGGTTGTAATCACTCCCGACGGCAGGTTCTTTGGTATTGGTTTACAATGGGAGCTAAGGCAGCAACGCTCCTCGTGTTCTTGCTGTTTCCGACAGGGCACCCACGAAAGCAGTTTTGTGGCAGTGACAATTGATCGACCTTGAAACAACAACCCAACACACGCACAGTGGTTTCACTATCCACGATCTCACTCCCCAAGAGAAGATACCTATGAAGTCCCCCAGTCACGCTTATCGCTCCGCCTGTTTCTTCGCAATTCGTCTGGCTTCCGCGTACCTGGCGTGGTTCACGCTTACCGGACTCCCTGCGGCAGCTCCGTTGCCGGGCGCGTTGCCGAAAGAGTGGCCAGCCAACCCAGCCAAGCATCAGGTCGTCATCCGTCGCGATGCCAAGGACGAGCGAGAAGCCGCGATGATCTCCACCGCCGAGGCGGCCCAACCGTCCGCAAAGACGCTGCGGCAAGCAGCGGAAGCCTTTGACCGCAACGACCCGCTCGGCTTGGCCCAGCCGAAAGAGGCGAAGGCCCCGGTCGGCGACAACGTGTGGTGGTATAAGGAGGAACTTGGTGTCCGGATTCCCTGCGGGATAACCGCCGACGCGGTTGCCTACTACTCGGACTTGGTTGGCAAATACGGCAAGCAAGTCCTCCAGCGCTATGCCGAGCCTTCCAGCCACCTCGACTATCACGCCGGCGTCAAGTTCCACAAGGAGTTCAAACTCGGTGACAAAGCCTTCCACGATGTCCATGTGGTCACCCTCAAACTCACCTTCGACCAGAACTTCGCCGCCACGACGACCGAAGGCATGCATTTTGAAAAAGAGCGGGTCGTGGTCCTCGACGCGCAGGGCAAGGTGCTTCATATCTCCGGCGACGGCCCCACCGAGGTACCAATCCTGGCGATGTGAAAACAAAGGTGTCAGGACTCTTTGTTACGCTGCCGATCGAGCGGGCGGCGGTCAACTGCTGGGTCGTAGGTTCGAGTATTGTCGGGAGAGATGAGATCTCTGGATCGCAAAGAGCCTGTCGAACGGTGGAGAAAACCAAGGTGTCAGGCCTCTTTCTCTGGAGAGTTGCTAGCGGATAAGATTCCGCGATGGGTCGACCAAGACGAGCAGACGAAGCGGGTGGAATCTATGACGCCCTGAACCGGGGCAACGCCCGGGCAGACATTTTCCACAAGCCGGAGGACTTCGATGCCTTCGA
>CAZUJM010000420.1:0-3064 GCA_964620405.1 uncultured Pirellulaceae bacterium
GCGGGCGAAGTCAACGCAACGATCGTGATGGAGGACGCGCGCAAGTTTTCCAAGGAGATGGGTCTGGAACTGATCGAAGTGTCGGTCGACAACACCTCGGGCGTCTCGGAGGCGATCGCGTCGCTGATCTCGCGCGACATCGACGCCCTCTTCGCCGGCGCCGATGTCACCGTCTTCACCGCCATGCCCACCGTGCTGGATGTCACCCGCCGCGCCGGGATCGGCGTCATCTCCGTGAACCCCGGCCACATCGAAGACGGCGTCCTCATCGAAGTCGGCGCCGACTACTACCGCGTCGGCGAAATCACCGGGCAGCTCGTCGCCGAAGTCCTGCAAGGCAAGAGCATTCGAGAGGTGGAATGGAAGAACATGGTCCCCGAAGTGGTCACGGTCAACCCGGCCGCCGCCAGCGGACTCAAGGGCCAGTGGAACTTCAAACACCCGAGCCTCGCCCAGGCCATCGTCTACCAGCCAACCCCCGCGTCAAACGCACCTGCCCCGAACTCGCCCGTCCCGCCGGCGGCCGAACCGGCAACCGAACCGGCGAGTTCCGACCAGCCCGACCAACGCTGATGCATGGCGACGCTTGAGATGTTGGATTAGGATACGGTCTCGAACATGCTCCCAGGCTGCGCGGCAGGGTCCGCGCGGCTCCGTCCGCGTTCCAGCTCGCGCGACGCCCCGAATTCAGAACGTACCGGAGTGCCTTTCATGGCTTTCGTCCTTCGCCACCTGTCCGGCCCCCTGCTGCTGCTTGTCGCCCTCTCGACCCTCCTGCTGCTGATGGACAGCGCGGGCCGCGGCAATCGCGACATGCCGCACGTCGCCGTCGTGCAGACCAGTTCCAACCCCGTGATGGAGGAAGGCGTGAGCGGCATCTTCCAGGGGCTCGCCAAGCACGGCTTCGTGGACGGCAAGAACATGCGTGTGACGCGATTCAACGCCGAGAACGACATCTCGACCGCCAACATGATCGGCAGCCAGATCGCCAACGACCAGTACGACCTGGTGCTGACCGCTGGCACGCAGATGCTGCAGGCCGTCGCCAACGCCAACAAGACGCGGCAGGCCAAGCACGTATTCTGCCTGGTCACCGACCCGGTCGCGTCGGGCGTGGGCATCGGGCCGGAACCGCTCGACCATCCAGCCCATCTCGTAGGCTACGGCTCCAAGCCGCCCGTGCGCCGCGGCTTCGACCTGCTGCTCGCCATGAACCCGAACGCCCGCCGCATCGGCGTCGCCTTCAACCCGGCCGAAATCAACTCGGTCGTCACCGTGGAGACCGCGCGGGTCGAGGCCAAGAACCTGGGCCTGGAACTGATCGAAGTGGCGGTCGACAACTCGTCGGCCGTCGCCGAGGCCGTCGCGTCGCTGCTGGCCCGCGACCTCGACGCCTTCTTCGTCGGCGGCGACGTGACCGTGATCACGGCCTTCGACGCCGTCGTCCAGGTGACCGGCCGCGGACGCGTGCCCGTCTTCAGCGTCGTTCCCGGCTACGTGAAACGCGGCGTCTTCTTTGAAATCGGCGCCGACTACGTGGCCGTCGGAGAACTCGCCGGCGACCTTGGCGGCCAAGTGCTCCAAGGCCGTAAGATCTCCGAGATCGAATGGAAGAACATGATCCCGGAAGTGATCAACGTGAACCCGCACCTGGCGTCGAAGTTCAAGGGAACCTGGAAGTTCGACTCGCCGCTCCTCAAGACGGCCCACATGCAGGAACCCGAGGAGCCGGCCGCCGCCGGGGGCGCGGCGGGGAAGTAGATCCCGCCGGCCGGACATCCGCGGCACGCACGTCAGAACTGGACGCGCACCATCGTGAAGTCGTCGTCCAGTCCCACACTGCCGCGCGTGCCGACACTCTGCAGGAACCAGTCGTTCGGCGCATCCGGCTTGTCGCGGTGCGCCAGCAGGTACTTCTCCAGCTTGTCGACGTCCAGCATCGACCCATCCGGCTGGATGATCTCGTAGCAGCCGTCGCTGAACACATACAGCTGCGCGGCCTCCGGCACCTGCCGCGAATGGGTCATGTAGTCGATATCCTCGAAGGCGCCGATCACCATGCCCGGTGCGCCGAGCCGTTCGGACTTGCCCTCGCCCTCGCCGCTCAGCAGCAGCGCCGCCGGATGACCGGCCACCGCGAACTTCAACTCCCGCGTGGCCCGGTTGTAGACACCGTACCACAGCGTGAAGTACATGTTGTTCTGCTTCTCCATCGGGAACATGTTGTTCAGCGCCGAGAGCACCGCGCCGGGATCGGTCAGGTCCTGGACGGGCATCGAACCGGTGCGGATCACATTGATGGCCGACGCCGACAGCAGCGACGCGCCCACCCCGTGCCCGCACACGTCCAGCACATAGATCGCCAGGTGCTGCTCGTCCAGCCAGTGGTAGCCGAACGAGTCGCCGCCCAGCTCCGAGCATGACTGGTAGTGCCAGGTCACACCCACCGGCGACTCCAGCGGTTCCGGGAAGATCGACCGCACATACTCCGACGCGTCGTGCAGTTCGCGCGACAGCCGGTTCTGCGTCACCTGGATCTCCTGCAGATACTTCTGCTCGGCGTCGCGCAGCGATTTCTTTTCGAGGCAAGCATTGATGCGAGCCCGCAACAGCGTCGGATTGAACGGCTTCGGCAGGTAGTCCTCCGCGCCCGCCTCGATGCAGCGGATCACGCTTTCCAGTTCATCGAGGGCCGAGATCATGATCACCGGCACGTGGCGCAGGCGGTCATCCTTCTTCATGGCCTGCAGCGTCTCGTAGCCGTCCAGCCGCGGCATCATCACGTCCAGCAGCACCAGGTCGAACGGTTCGCCGGCGAGGATATCGAGCGCATCGCGGCCGTCCACGGCCGTCTTGGCGGTGAGGCCCCGGCGCTCCAGGCGTTTCGCCAGCATGTCCCGGTTCATCGGGTTGTCGTCGACCACCAGCACATGCCCGGCGTGCGCCGAAGCGACTTCGGGCGTGTGTTCGTCCGTCGTCAACTGCTGGTATCCGGGATCCGCCTCCGCAGCTGCACCCTGGCTCGCTGCACCCTGGCTCGCTGCACCCTGGCTCGCTGCACCCT
>CAZUJM010000421.1:0-3063 GCA_964620405.1 uncultured Pirellulaceae bacterium
TGACGTGCGCCAGGGTAGCATGTCCGGCGTGGGTGCCGTGTTCGAACGAACCGTCTTGGGTGAGCAGGTTGAAGATGCGCACGCCGAAGCCGCCCCATTCCCAGACCGCACCCGGATGGGGATGCACCTGGTGGGCGTAGTGCCGATAGTCCTTGGCCATGGCGGGCCACTTCTCGCGCAACGCAAGGGCCAATCCCTGGTCAAAGGTCTCATTCGGGGAGATGCCGTGCGCCACGGCTTGCGCTTGGCTGAGCAGGATGTCGCCGCTTACTGGATGAATCATGGCTTTCCTCTTTCTCTCGACGGCTGGTGCTGAAACGTCCGAGTGAGCCTCGCGTTCCGCAACGTGGGGCTTGGGCCTTGCTCGCAGCGATGTTTTGCGCCTGTCCGTCGTCGCCGCGAAACGATGCCGGGGCGAGTCCGGAGATGCTACTGGCGAGCTGGTCACGTCTACTCTCGGTTGCAAACCGTATGCCGCGATTAATTCTGCGCATCAGGGGCGTGGTACAGCCGCATTTTCAAGGAGAGATGCGCGGCGATACGTGCTCGAGTGTGCGAGCGGGCACGTCCGCGGCGCGGGCGGCACTGCGGACAATCGGTGGAGGCAAATCGCGATCCTGCCGCAGCGGGTCGGCATGTACTGCACGCCGGTGTACGCCGCGTGGCGGTGCGACGTTCTGTCCGGTTGGACCTGGAGCGTCCGGGCCTGGGGTGGCTGACTGACTGGCATTGGTCACTGCCGGCGGGCGGCGGATTGGATTCCGGTTGGTCCGGCCGGTGGTCCTTTGCGCAAAGTCGCACGCGACTTCGTTTTTTTGGCGAGACGATTTTAGAATCCGCCCGTCGGGCTGTCCGATTGTCGAATTGGATTTCGACTATCTCGTGACAGCGGTTTTATTCACCGAAGGCTCCGGCCGGGAGGGACCGGGGATCCTGCGACGGGGGCTCGGAGGCGGTGCAGGGCGTCACCAGGCTGGTGCTCGCACGGCTTCCGACGCGACTTCTCCCGAATGCAGGGTCGTGCCTGGAACGGCTCGCGGGGGATGCCGGTTCGCATCATTTCAATGGGATCACGTGGAATCATGATGACCATCCAGTCACCGAGAAATGAACGGTCGCAACAACTGATTCGCCTGAACGACGCACGACGCGCTCTGGCGAACGCCCACACGGTGGAGGAGATCAAGGAGGTGCGTGAGCGTGCCGAGCTGGTGCGATCGTACGCCCAGACCGCCGCGCTGGGGCTGGAGATTCAGAACTTCGCTTCCGAGTTGAAGCTGCAGGCCGAGCGTCTGGGAGGCCGGCTGCTGGCGGAGATGCGGCTGCGGGGCGGTGCGCGTCGGTGTCCCCAACCGGACTCGCCGCGTCTACGGGACATGGGTATCGACAAGAACCAGTCCGCCCGCTGGCAACTGGCGGCGACGGTGCCGGAACCTGTGTTCCGGCAGTTCGTCTGTGAGCACCACGATGCCGGCAAGGAGATCTCCTCGGCCGCGCTGCTGCGTCTGGCGAAGCGGCTGAGGGAGGAGTCGGTGGAGGATCTGTTGGTGCGTCCCGGCGAGGCGGTGGGAGTGGACACCTCCTCGCACCTGCTGGCGGTGAATTGGACGAGCCTGGACCACCTGGGACGCGAATTGGAGGGACTGGCCGACTCGGTGCGGGAGATCCGCAGCCACTATCGGCTGCTCATGAATGTGATGGACTCGATCTGCACGAACGCGAAGCTGACGGAGGAGTCAACGAACTACCGCGCGCTGCAGCGGTATGTCGTTGAGATCCAACGCGACCTGCGTTCCGTCGATGACGGTCTGCAGCGAATCTGTCGTCATCCGGAGTTGAACGGATTCACGGAACGCTCGGCGTAACCCGCCTGCCTCACAAGGAGGGACGTCCCGCCAACCGGCTTCGACGACGGCGGTTGGATGGAGCGGGAACTGGGCCTCGCGGTGTTCGCGAGGCCCAGCGATGGTTGCGGTGCGGCGCCGTCGGGTTGGGGCGCTGGTGGAAAACCGGAGGCCGAGGATGGTCAAGCGTGCGGAAGCAAGCTCCCAGGTGGCTTGCAGGGGCAGGGGATGCGCGACGCTGGTCAGGGCCGTGTCGATTGCTGTTTCGATTGCCGTGTCGACTGGCCTGTCGATCGCGGCGGCGATGGGGTTGGCGATGGCGGTGATTGTAGGCTGTGGCATGTCGGATGAACGACTGGTCGTCGATGCGGCTACGACTGCGGAGACGACTTCGGTTTCGACGGAGGACAACAGGCCTTGGCAGTTGCACGATGCGGGGCACGTGCGGGAGGGAGGATCGTTACGGCATGTGTTCAGCTTTCGCAATCCGACGGATTCGGTCCTGCGCGTTGCCGTCACGAAGAGCGTGCGCAAGAGTTGCGGTTGCACCTCCGCATCGCTTGGCGACTCCGTACTGCGCCCGGGCCAGGCCACGGCGTTGTCGGTAGAGGTGGACACGAAGGGGAAGCGCGGATGGTTGCAGGAAGTGGTCCACGTCGACTGGATCGACGAGCGCGGTAAGACGATGGAGGCAGGATTTGGGTTGCGTGCCTTCGTGGAGGCCGCCGTGGTCTGGATGCCCGGGGAGGTGGTCGTAGCGCAGGAGCAGGTTGCGAATGAAGAGATGCTGGAGGCCACGGCGGAATCGGACCTGCCGGTGGACTGGGCGCGCGCCGTCGTGCGCAGCGACAGCGACTACCTGCAGATTCGCGAGCAGGCTGTAACGGACGATGGACGCCTGAGGATCCGCTTTCGCTGCGTCGCCGGTGGTACCGGGGAGGCGAGGACAGGCCGGCTGTCGCTGGAGGCTCCTTTGCGTGGTTCTGCGATCGGCCCGCCGCCTGCTGTTGGCATGAGTCCAGGCGAGGCGGACGGGATGCACCTGGGAGACGCGGACGACGCAGCCGAAGGATCACGCGTCACGGGGGATCTGCTGGTTCATTCCCAGGATAGGGCTCGCCTTCGTGCATCGCCCCGTCGCCTTGTGCTGAGGCAGTCGCAGAGGCAGCCGAACGAGTGACACGGCAAGATCGTGATCACCGGCGATGGCGTGCGCGAA
>CAZUJM010000422.1:0-260 GCA_964620405.1 uncultured Pirellulaceae bacterium
AAGAATAATCTGTTTATATCTCGAACAGAACAGCGGCGGAGGCGACGCAGGATGAACGCGTGCGGCGCGGACGGGACCTGATGAGCTTGGGGCGGCTGGACGAGGCTCGCGCGCTGCTCACGCCTCTCGTGCAGCAAACGCCGGAAGCGTCGCTCTATCTGGGGGCGATCGCGGAGGTGGCCGGTGAATGGCCCGACGCGGCCGCCGCTTACCGCCAGACGATCGACTCAGAAATTGACCCCGACAGCTACGAATATCTT
>CAZUJM010000422.1:270-3037 GCA_964620405.1 uncultured Pirellulaceae bacterium
GCCCACGCTGCGAGATCTGTTCCTGCTGCAGCTGGGCTACCACTACCAGATGGCGGGACGCGTGTGGGAGTCGCGGGATTACTTCGAGCAGGCGGCCGCCGCCAATCCGGCCTTGGCAGCCGAAGTCCAGGTCGAGCTGGAGAAGCTTCGCACGGAAGCGCAGGGCTGCCTGCTGCGGCCCACCCGCGGCGCGGCTCGCTGAGCGAGTTCGCGGCCGTCGCCCGCGGAGGTTCGGGCGCACCCGGCATGCGTGCGACGCGCGGCGCGTTTATCCCTGCAGGAACGGGTTGTGGCGTCGTTCTTCGGCGATCGTGGTGACATCGCCGTGGCCCGGGAGCACTCGCGTGGTGTCGGGCAGCGTGAACAGTTTTTCACGGATGGAGCGCAGCAGCTGGTCGGTGTCTCCGTCGGGGAAATCGGTGCGGCCGATGCTGCCGCGGAACAGCACATCGCCGCCGAAGACCAGCCAGGGCGTGACGTCGCGCGTCACGAAAACCACGTGTCCGCTGCTGTGGCCGGGCGTGTCCCGCACTTCCAGCGAAATGCCCGCATACTCCAGCAACTCGCCTTCCACCACCGTTCGGTCGGCGGGCGGGCTGATCACCTCCAGGCCGAACGGAGCGGACAGGTTCAGCATCGGGTCGGTCAGCTTCGCCGCCTCGGCGGCGCCGATGACGAGCGGGCAGTCCGGAAACTGAGCCTTGAGCGCTTCGTTGCCCGCGATGTGGTCGCTGTGGCCGTGCGTGTTCAAAATAACCCGGGGGACAAGGTTTTTCTCGGCGATTTTCCTGAGGATGCTGTCAGGTTCGAAGCCCGGATCGATGACCAGGCAGTCGGCCGCATCGGAACGGTGCACGAGGTAGGTGTTTTCCGAGAACGGCATGGAGATGACGCGGTGGATTTGCAGCGAAGCGTTCAAGCAGTTGATCTCCCGGGGACTTTACCGGTCCGGTAAAATGAGGCGCGGTCGGCGAGGCATCGCAACTTGGCCGGTTATGCCAGTCGGATGCTTCGCGCGCATGCATTCTAATTGTCGCTACAAGGCGTGGCGATACATAGTAGCGACTCCTGGGGCGGGAACGGATCCTCCGTCCAAGAGGTTGCGATGGAATGCGACGTGCGCTGGATGCCGTTCGCCCTGCATCGCGGGGAACCAGTGGTTGACCAACGGATCAGCGCGGAACAAAGGAGTATCACGGATGGGCCAGACAGGCATTCGACGAGCAGCATGGCACCGGATCGAGAGTGGCCGGCTGTTTTCTCTGGGGTTGCTGGGCTGGTCGCTGCTGGGAATCTCCGCCGGGCTGTCCCCCATGTTGGCACCCTCCCCGCTGGGGGCGGAGGAGCCGGCGAAGGACCGCGACGAGCTGCATGAGCCCGTGTACCGCGTGTCGACGGCGACATCGGGGTTGGAGTCCGAGAAGCTGGAGACGCGCGGCGTCGGCGTGGCCGAGTCCGGTCTGGAACCGCATCCGCTCGACGAGGCGTTGGATCGGGCGCGGCTGTCGCTGGCCCACATCGAGCAGCACGTCCACGATTACACCTGCACCCTGGTCAAGCGGGAGCTCGTGCAGGGCGAACTGCTGGAACACGAGTTCATGACCTGCAAGGTCCGGCACGCTCGCCAGGTGGAAGGCCGCGAAGTGCCCTTCAGCGTCTATCTGGGATTCCTCAAGCCCGACTCGATGAAGGGCCGCGAGGTGATCTATGTCGCCGGGTCGAATGAAGGCAAGATGATCGCCCACGAGGGTGGTTTCAAGGGACGCCTGCTGCCCACCGTCCACCTGCTGCCCACCAGCGCGCTGGCGACCCGCGGCAACCGCTACCCGATCACGGAGGTCGGGATCGAGACGCTGACGCGACGGCTGATCGAAAAGGGCGAACGCGACCGCGCCGCGGGGAAGTGTGCAGTCCGCATGGTCAGCGGAGCCAAGGTGAAGAACCGCGTCTGCACGATGCTGGAGGTGAAGCACGAAGATCGCAAAGCGTGCTACGACTTCCATCTGGCTCGCGTGTTCATGGACGACGAGCTGAACCTGCCAATCCGCTACGAAGCCTACGACTGGCCTGCGACGCCCGAGGAGTCGCCGGTGTTGCTCGAAGAGTACACCTACGTCGACCTGAAGCTGAACGTCGGCCTCGTCGACGCGGACTTCGATTCGGAAAACCCCCGGTACAACTTCTAAGTTGCACGATCTGCCGCACAGAGGCGACGTCGTCTGTCGAGGTGACAGGCGGCTGGGTGACAGGCGGCTGGGTGATTTTGGCCATCCGCCTGGGAGGTCTGGAGAGGAGTTCTCCACGGGTCCGTTGAGCATCGGGCCCGTGTCTTTGAGGGCCCGTGTCTTCGAGGGCCCGCTTCACTTAGGGCCCATGTTTCCCTGAGCCCACGTCACCTAGGGCCCGTGTCTCCCAGGGCTCGTGAGTAGAAGGCCCTGGGGAGGAGCCCGGCCTGATGGCCGGCGTTGCTTACTCGATCGAGCCGTTCAGCGGGGCGTTTTTCTTGGCCCAGCGGTAGGCGGCCAGGGCCAGGACGGCGATCGTCAGGCCGACCATCCAGGGTGCCGCGTGTTCCGGCGTGGCCAGGTAGTGCAGGGGCAGGGACGCGTCGATCGAGCCGTGGCCCGGATGAGCCGCCAGCGGCTCGACGCCGGCCAGCAGCATCGAGCAGGCCAGGACGCAGGTCGAGGTCAGGAAACGGCGATCGCGACGCATGCGAATACTCCAGCTAGAGGGGACTTCTCGAACGGTCGAAGCGGCCGCAGGC
>CAZUJM010000423.1:0-2718 GCA_964620405.1 uncultured Pirellulaceae bacterium
TGGGATCCTCGCGCCGGATCGGCGGCAGGATGGCCGGCACGTCCGGCTCGACCTTCTCGCCCGGTTTGTCGTACGCGCCGCGCAGCATCACGAACGATTCACGCGGCGTGGCGGAGTCGTTGTAGATGAAGGTGCCGGCCGCCGATTCTTCGGTGACCACGCGCGCCGTTCGTGCCGTCTCCCAGGCGGTGCGCGCCGCCTGCAAAGCCGGATCCCGGGGACGCGCGACCATCGCCAGGTAGAAGGCGCGCAGCCGGTGTTGCTCATCTTCCGTGAGCGCCGGTCCCCCGTCTTCGCGGAACAGTCCGTGCAGTTCGTTCGGCGTTTCCGGCGGAACGTTCTTGCCCTGCAGCTTCCGCCAGGCCGAGAACGAACTTCGCGGGTCGGTCGCCGGGTCGGCTTGACCCGTGAGGGCAATTTCATCCCAGCAGGCGATGCCGCCGTTCTGCGAGAGCGAGATGCCGTTGAGCCGCGCGCCGGGCTGCAGGTTCAGGTCGGCGGCGGGGATCTTCAGGTGCGTCCATTCGCCGGCCTTGATCTCGGGAACGGTCGCGCCGCCCCGCGCCATGCCGCCCTCGACACGGGTCCATTCGATCGCACCCGCGCCGTGCAGCGACAAGCCGATCTTCTGCGGCGTCTCCAGCGGATCAACGCGCACCCACACCTCCAGCACGGCCTGCTGCGGCACGATCACCGGACGCAGTCCGAACTGGATGGAATCGTCATAGTGGGCGGCCTGGGCCTGCCGCAGCGCGCGGCGCCCGGAGGGAGTGCCGAACGGCGCGTCCAGCACCCACTCCACCGCGTTGCGCGAGGAACTGCGGCCGGATCCGCCCAGCGGCAGGGTCTCGTCGAGCAACTCGTCGCGCACGGGCTGCAGGCCCGGCGAGGTGCTGTCGGCCGGATCCGTGTAGGTCGCCTGCGCGGCGACCACGTCCAGCCACCCTCGCGACTCACGCTCCACCTTGCCGGCCGCATCGATGACCGACTGTTCTGCCGGCGTCGGCACCTTGATGAAGGGTGGCGTCGTGTTGATGTTGCCATCCATCGCGGGATCGGCCGCGGCGTTGAAGAAGGCATACATCGAGTAGAACTCTTTGCTCGAGATCGGATCGTACTTGTGGTCGTGGCAGACGGCGCAGCCCGCGGTCAGGCCGAGCCAGGCCTGGGCCACCGCCGTGGTCCGCTCGACCGCATACCGGTACGCGAACTCCGCGTCCAGCGCACCGCCTTCGCTTGTCGTCACGTTGCAACGATTGAAGCCCGTGGCCACCAACTGCTCGGGCGTCGGATTCGGCAACTGGTCTCCAGCGACCTGCCACACGGTGAACTGATCGAACGGCTGGTTGCGATTGAAGGCCGACACGACCCAGTCGCGATAGAGCCACATCTGGCGTTCGTTGTCCAGGTGCAGGCCGTGCGTATCGGCGTAGCGGGCGACGTCCAGCCAGTGGCGGGCCATCTCCTCACCGTAGCGGGGCGAGGCCAGGTAGCGGTCGACCATCGACTCGTACGCCCGTTCGCTCGTGTCCGAGAGGAATGCTTCGATCTCTTCCAGCGACGGTGGCAGTCCGGTGAGTGTGAAGGCCACGCGGCGGATCTGCGTCTCGCGATCAGCCGCGGGCTGCGCGGTGAGGCCGGCGGCCGTGATACGCTGCTCAAGGAAGGCGTCGATCGGCTGCTGCTGAGTCTGCCCGCCCGCGGGCACCGCCGGCTCCGTGATGGCCTCGAACGACCAGTGCTTCTGGTACGCCGCGCCCTGCGCGATCCAGCGGCGCAGGATCTCCTTCTGCTCGTCGGTCAGCTTCTTGTTCGCTTCCGGCGGCGGCATCACCTCGGCCTCGTCCGTCGAGAGGATTCGCGCGATCAACTCGCTCTCATCCGGTTTGCCCGGCGCGATCACCGCATGATCGCCCTCCGTCGCAGCTCGTTCGTCATCCAGCCGCACGTCGGCCTTCCGCGTCTTGGCGTCGGGGCCGTGGCAGTAGAAGCAGGCGTCGGCAAGAATCGGCCGCACATCGCGATTGAACTGCACCCGTTCGTCCGCCGCCCACGCCGACGGGCCAGCTTGGAACGTGAGGCCCAGGGCCACTAGGAAACCCGTGATGCTCCAGACCACACGGCTCCCGCGCCGCGCCGCGGCCGGCAGATGGATCGCGAAACCGGGGAACGATGAGCGGCGATTCGACATCGGCAGGAACCCTTGAGGAAGGGAAGAGCGGACCAGGAAGCGGGGACGGAGCGAGCAAGGCAGGATCCGGGCAGCCGGTGTCAGGACGGAGCCCGCGCGAGCCCGCCGGCGAATGTCCCCATTCTAGGCTGGGACCCTTACGACGCAAACGCCGACTCTTCCGCTGCGACAGATTGGCTCAGTTTTCTGAACACGTCGGGGCCTGCGGATCAACCATGATCGGCGGATTGCTCCCCCGGCGGTCCAAGGAAGAAGCTGGTTTCCCGCGCGAGCCCGCGTCGTTTCAGGCGATCGCCGCTCGCAGGGCGGCGTCGCGTTCCTGCAGGCGTTCGTCGATGAAGGCGAGGTCGGCGGAATCCCAGTTCCAGCCGGCCGCCCCGACCACGCCGTCCAACTGTTCGGGCCGTCGCGCGCCAACGATGGCCGAGGTGACTTCGGGGCGCCGCAGCACCCAGGCGATTGCCAGTTCCCCCACGCTGCGTGCATGACGGGCTGCCAGCGGACGCAGGGCCTCCACGAACTGCAAG
>CAZUJM010000423.1:2728-3032 GCA_964620405.1 uncultured Pirellulaceae bacterium
GCCCGTGAGCAGGCCTTTCGCCATCGGGCTGTAGGCCACGACACCGATCTGGTGCCGGCCGCAGTAGGGAAGCACCTCCGCTTCGACTTCCCGCGCGAACAGGCTGTAGGGTGGCTGCAGCGAGGCGATGGGATGGCTGCCCTGCAGGCGATCCATCTGCGCGACGCTGTGGTTCGAGACGCCGGCGTAACGGATCTTGCCGGCGCGGCGCAGATCGTCCAAGGTCCGCCACGCCTCCTCGATCTGCGCGTCGGGGTCCGGCCAGTGGATCTGGTAGAGGTCGATCGTCTCGACGCCCAAGCGT
>CAZUJM010000424.1:0-3020 GCA_964620405.1 uncultured Pirellulaceae bacterium
GGCGCCCGTGTTATTCTCGGGCAGGTTCATGAAGTACAGCTGGTCCTCGAACGGAATCAACTGCTCGGTGCCGTCGTTCAGCTTCACGATCACCAAGCCGTAGCACTTCACCAGCCGCTGCGCCGACGCGTCATAGAGGTTTGCGTCACCGACAGGCTGCATCCAGGCGTTGCGATCCGGGATCAGGTCGCCGTCGTTGTCAAAGCCGGCACCCACGTTCCCCAGGTCGTACCAGATACCCTCGGACATGAACGCGCCGGGAATGCGAGGCGTTCCACTCGTCGGGCGCCAGCCGAGGGCCGCCTGGATCGCGTCCAGGTAGTGATCGGGCACCTTGGACGTCGTGTTGGGCTCGATCTTGTTCGCCATCGCGGAGATCTCGTTCCGCGCCGTGATCTGCCGCTCATCGTAAACGAGGCGCGGCGTCGTGCCTTCGTTCGCCTGCACCCAGATGTCGTAGTTGAAGACCAAGTCGTCCCAGGTCTCCGCCGCGGCACCCGTCACGTTGTCGCCGTTCGCGTCGAGCGCGGGATAAGAGACCAGCACATAGGCCACCGTCGATTCGCCCGGCGCCAGGCTCGGGATGCGGCGCGTGGCCTCGCTGATACCGCCCTCCTGCTGCAGCGAGAAGTTGCCCTGGTAAGGGTACGGCGGATCGGTGATCGTCGTCACCGGATAGACGCCCGCGGTCCCCGCGCCCGTCGAGGTGTTCGTGAGATCACCCATGCGGATCACGATGTCCGTCAGCGGCGTCGATCCCGTGTTCGTGACCTTGACGGCCAAATGCGCCGCCTGCGGAGCGTACGTCGCCGGCGTTTCCGCATTCGAATCCACCACCAGGTTGTAGGCGGCGATCGGCTCCATCGTCAGCGCGCCGTCCACCAAGTCGGACGCCAGCATCTGACGCTCTTCGACATGCTCAATGGCCAGCTGGCGAACGCTGATGCGCTCACCCCGCGCCTGACGACCCTCAAGAGAACGACCCTGAAATGCCTGATAGAACCGACTGCGGCGCGTGAAGCGTTTCTTCATCGATGAATCCAACTCTGTATCGGGTGCGAATAAGTGCGAAGGGGCGAGTGCCCGTGGACTTTTGCGAAACGAGACCTGACAAGCGAACAAAAGACTGAGACGGACTTGGAACCGCGGTGGCTGGCAACCACTGGCGACAACTGCGACCGGCAGGGCTTTCGCCCAAGCCAGTCGCCTGACGCGGAACGGAACCAACACCCGAGCGTGCGAGACCGCCCAGTCTGTGCGGATCTGACGCAACTGCGGGCCCAAAGTTAGCCCGACCCCACCACTAATCGCAACCCGCTGAAATACTCAGCGACGCCAAATCTTGCGCAAACCCACAAGTTGAACGTAAAGCAGATTTATCCAACGACAAAAACCTTGAACACCCGTGTCAAGAAAAAACGCAGCGGTAAGCCATCAGTAAGCCGAAGCGTTCGTTGTCCTGAACGAGTCGGACAGCCAAGCGCGGAGCAGACGACGAAGCCGGCGCCGTCGGTTCGAACAGAACGTGTCAGGGCGAAGTGAAAGGCGGATCGCCACGCAGGATCAGACAACTCATCGCACGGCGCGTGATGCAATTCCGTGCCCCGTCGCCGATCCATGATCGCGCGAGGAGCGGACGCAGGACACGGATCTGCCGAACCCTTGCGGCACGATGAGTTTTCGAGCGAATCCGCATCGGCGTCTACGCTTGGCAAAGCGAACCAAGATCGGCACACGGCGTGTGCCGACTACGATTCCTCGCACACGGCGGGTGACGACTAAGACTCCTTGCACACGGCAGGTGACGGCTGCGACTTTCGGCAGAACGTGTGTGCTGACTTCGACCCCTCGCACACGGCGTGTGACGAGGCTGACGGCATCAACTATACTGGGCGTTTATTAAACGTGAACGAACGTTCGTCATTCACGTGGTTTCCGCTGGAAACGCGATTTCGCTTCCTCTCGTCCCGCGCGCAGGATGTCGCTCGTTCATGCAAGACTCCGATCACCTCCAGCCAACCCCACCTGACGCAGGCGCCCCGCGCATCCTTGTCGACGCCTTGGCGACTTTCAACTATGTCGCCTGGCAGAACGCCGTTCCGCTGCTGCGATCGCTGATCGTCGAGAACCCCGGCCCGCAGTTGATCTCAGGAGCGACGCTCGAGCTGACCGCATCCCCGCCGTTCGTTCGCCCCCAGGCCTGGACGATCGATCGCATCGGCGTCGGCGATTCCGTCACACTGCGCGACATCGACGTCGACACCGACGTCGACTTCCTCGATCGGCTCGACGAAGCCGAGCGTGGCATCCTGAGATTCCAGCTGCGTTCCGCGACCGGCGTACTCGGCGAAACAAGCCACGTGGTGCGTGTGCTGAGCCGTGCCGAGTGGGGCGGGATGGGGACGATGGCGGAACTGCTGCCGGCGTTCGTAACGCCGAACGATCCGGCGCTCGCGCCCCTGCTCAAGGCATCGGCCGCGATCCTGGAGGATCACGGCCATCCGGGAGCCCTCGATGGCTATCAGTCGCGCGATCCCAACCGCACCTTTCTGCTGGCCGCATCGCTCTGGTCGGCCGTCGCCGCGCGCTCGTCGACCTACGGAGCGGCTTGCGCGTGATGAGCTCCACCGGCGGCTCCATCAACGTGCCGGTGGCGGACACGCTGCCCGCTCGCGCGACTTCGTCCGTGCGCTTCCAGGGCAACCTGCCGGCGCGCGTCGGCGGACCGTTCGAGGAGATCGTCACTTCCAGCGCCGCGTTGCTGCAGGGCTCCGCTGCGACGCAGCAAGCGAACGGCACGGCCGGCGCAGGCAACCAGTTCGACCTCTCGAGCTTCGTCGGCAAGAACATCCTCGTCGCGTTCGTGCCGTTCGACGGCTACAACTTCGAGGACGCGATCGTCGTCAACGAGCGCCTGCTGGTCGAAGATCGCTTCACCTCGATCCACATCGAGGAGTTCAAGGTCGAGATCCGCGAGACCAAGCTCGGCAAGGAAGAGTTCACCCGCGAGATCCCCGGCC
>CAZUJM010000425.1:0-3012 GCA_964620405.1 uncultured Pirellulaceae bacterium
CACGCGCACGGGGCTTGCCGCGCGGGCGCGGGTCGTCGCCGATGCGCGTTCCAACGCGTTGATCGTCTCCGCCTCGCCGCGCGATCTTGAGGAGGTCGATCGGCTGGTCAAGTCGCTCGACACCGACGAAAGTTCGGCGGTCAATCGCGCCAAGGTCCTGACACTGAAGCATGCCCTGGCCGCGGATGTCGCCGCCACGCTGCGCACCGCGCTGCAGCCCACCAACGGCACCGGTTCCACCTCGGGTATCCTCGAACTAATGACCGTCGACGCGGACGGCGAGCGGTTGATTCGCAGCGGCATCCTCGCGGACCTCAAGATTACCGTGAACGCCCGCAACAACAGCCTGATCCTGTCGGGGCCGAGTGAGAGCTTCCCGCTTCTGGAGGCACTGGTCGAGCAGCTGGACGCTCCGGGTGCCGTCTCGCAGATCAAAGTCTTCCGCATCCTCAACGGCGACGCGTCCAGCATGGTTCGCATGCTCCGCTCGTTGCTGCCGTCCGAGAGCGGTGCTTCGCAGGGACCGCAGCTGCCGGCCGCCGAGGGCGAGACGACGCTCGCGCCGCTGCGTTTCTCCGTCGATACCCGCACCAACAGCATCATTGCCACGGGCAGCGACGGCGACCTGCGGATCATCGAAGCCCTGCTGCTGCGACTCGATGAACGTGATCTCGCCGAACGCAAGAACGAAGTCTATCGCCTGAAGAACGCACCTGCCCTGGATGTGGCCACCGCCATCAACGAATTCCTCCGCAGCGAACGCATCGTGCAGCTCGCCAGCCCAGGCTCCGAAAGCCCCTTCGAACAGATCGAGCGGGAGGTGGTGGTCGTGCCGGAGCCAGTGGGAAACAGCCTGATCATCAGCGCGACGCCCCGCTTCTTTGACGAGATCCGCGAACTGGTGATCGAGCTGGATGAGCAGCCGCCGCAGGTGCTGATCCAGGTGCTGATCGCCGAAGTCGCGCTCGGCGACGTGCATGAGTTTGGCATCGAAGCCGGCTTGCAGGATTCGGTCCTGTTCGACCGCAGCCTTCTTGGTGACCTCGTCACGACCGTGCGCACCACCCAGACGTCCACTCCGGCCGGTATCGTGACGACCACCGAGGAGATCGTGCAGGCGGCGACCAACCAGCCTGGCTTCAACTTCAACAACTTTCCGCTGGGCAACAGCGGTAGCAACCGCGCCCTGGAACGGTCGTCGAATGTCGGCGGCCAGGGCATGACGCATTTTTCCGTGGGTCGCACGAATTCCGAACTGGGCTTCGGTGGCCTGGTGCTGTCGGCGAGCAGCGAGAGCGTCAGTGTGCTGGTGCGGGCCTTGCAGGAGTCGCGCCGCCTGGATGTGCTCAGCCGTCCCCAGGTGCGAACCCTCGACAACCAACCCGCCTTCATCCAGGTCGGCCAGCGTGTGCCGCGCATCGTGGCCAGCAACCTCACGCAGGGTGGCTTGCAGCCGAACTCCGTTGAACTGGAGAACGTGGGCCTCATCATGGGCGTTACGCCGCGCATCAGCCCGGACGGCACGGTCGTGATGGAGATCGACGCCGAGAAGTCCAGCCTGGGGCCGGAGGCGGAGGGCATTCCGATCACCGTGTCGCTGGACGGTACCATCATTCGCGCGCCCCGCATCGACACGACTACCGCCCAGGCGACCGTCAGCGCGGCGAGCGGCGAGACGATCATCCTCGGGGGGCTGATCACGAACAGCACGCAGAACATCGCGCGACGCGTGCCCTACCTGTCGGACATCCCCGTGCTGGGCAACCTCTTTCGGTACGATGGCACCGCGAACAAACGCACCGAACTGCTGATCATCCTGACGCCGCACGTCATCCGCTCCTCCCGCGATTCCGAACGCATCAACCAGATGGAGATGGCCCGCATGTCGTGGTGCACGGCTGACGTGTACCGCGTGCACGGGGATCTTCCCACGGGCCCCCACACGGGACCCGTGTTCGATCAGGAGACGCAGATCATCTATCCGCACGACAACCCGCGCGGCGAATCGGATCCCGCGGAGCCGACGCGCAAGTCGACCGAGGCGGCTGAGGCCCTGGATGCAGCGAACCCCGAGGCTCGGTCACCGGACGCGGCGTCTCCCGAGCCGCCCGAGCCGCAACGGGTCGAGCCGGAACTGTTCGATCCCGAGCCGCCCGAGCCGCCGAAGCCGGGGCTGGGTGCCCGTGATGCGAAGTCCGCCGCGCGCCGCGTGAGTTGGTGGCGCGAGGACGACGAGCCACCGGCCCATGAAGGACGCTCTGAGGCCATGAAAGACCAAGACGCGAAGGACACGACGGACGACGCGTCCGTAGGACGTCGTCGCGCCAGCCGCTTGCAGGAGGATCGCCGATGAGTGACCACACGCGTGCTGCTGGTCGATGGAGCCATGCGATGCGTCATGACCGGCCGCTCGGACCTGGGCGACTCGATGGGTGTTCTGCCCTGAAACGATTCCGGGCGAATGTCCTACCGCGAGCGACGTTCGTGCACTGCGTGGCGTTGCAACTGCTGCTGTTGGTGATGGCAAGCGGTTGCGCGCAGTGGGACATGAAGTCCAAAGCGAAGTGGCCTTGGCAGAAGGAAAAAAAGAAGCCCGCCGAGGTGGCGCAGATCGTGCCCATGTGGAGCGACACGGTGCTGTACGAAGCGGGCAAGCCGGGCATACGTGGCTTCGGCGCGCGAGTCTACTTCTACGCCGAGGAGGTGAAGAAGCCTGTCGCGGTGAAGGGCGACGTCATCGTCTATGCTTTCGATGCGAACGATGAGACGCGCATGCCGGTGCCCGAGAAGAAGTTTGTGTTCACGGCGGAGCAGTTGGAGAAGCACTTCAGCAAAACGCAGCTCGGGCCGTCGTACAGCCTGTGGATTCCCTGGGACGAAGTGGGCGGCGCGCCGCGACAGTTGAGCCTGGTGACACGCTACGAAGGCGCGGATGGCGCGGTTGTTGTGTCGGAACCGGCCCGCAAGCTGCTGCCGGGCGTGCCGGAAGAAGCACGCGCGGGAGCGTTGGCG
>CAZUJM010000426.1:0-3006 GCA_964620405.1 uncultured Pirellulaceae bacterium
ATCGATGGATTCATCTGCACCAGCGTTCCGAGCCGTGCGTAATCGCCCCTGTGGAACAGCAGGTGGTGCGGGCACGCCTCGCCCGTCACCCAGGGACGCCCTGCCTCGATGACCGGAATCTCAGCCGCCGTCGACACATGCAGCACGTGGAACCGATGCTGGTGCCGCACCGCCAGTTCCACCGAACGACGCGTGGCGATCAGCGCCGCCTGGTGGTCGCGGATCTCGGAATGCACAGCCACATCGGTCCGTCCCGCCAGCCGAGCGCGATTCGCCCGCACCGTGGTCTCGTCCTCGCAGTGCGCCGTGATCGGCAACGTCGTCTCCGCGAAGATCCGCTCCAACGCCGCCTGCTCATCCACCAGCAGGTCCCCCGTGCTGGAGCCGATGAAGATCTTGATGCCCGGCGTGCGACGAGCGGCCTTCAGTTCCTCCAGGTTGTCCGCCGTGGCGCCGATGTAGAAGCCGTAGTTCACCAGGCTCTTGTCGGCGCCGAGCCGCAGTTTTTCCTCCAGCCGCGCGACGGTGGTGGTGGTCGGCACCGTGTTCGGCATCTCCAGGAAGCTTGTCACGCCGCCCTTGGCGCAGGCGCGCGAAGCGGTCGCGAGATCTTCCTTGTGCGTGAGTCCCGGTTCGCGGAAGTGGACCTGGTCGTCGATGACGCCGGGCAGCAGGTAACGGCCTTCACCGTCCACCACCTCGCTGGCCTCGACATGGATCGCCGGGTCGATGTCCACGATCTTGCCGTGGTCCAGCAGCACCGAAGTCCGGACAATCTCTCGCGGCAGCACCACCTGGGCATTGCGAATCAACGTCTTCATCGACTGGCTCCCTGACTCCCCTTGGATCGCGAAACGCCGACACGCCCCAGGGCGCAGGCTGGCTTCATCGTACGCGTGTACGGGTCCCGTGTCGCCGGGTCCCGTGTCACCGGGGCCCGTGTCGCCGGGTCCCGTGTCACCGGGGCCCGTGTCGCCGACAACGCGTGTCGCCGCAACTTGGGTCGCCTTGTTGGGGGACTCCGCAGCCCGCAACGGGGAATCCCGTCGCCTACGAAACGACCCGATCCCAGCCCATGCGTTTCATGAGCCCATAGGTCGCCACCGCGCAGGCCGCCGCCGCCGCCAGCGCCACGCCGGCTTGGAGGTAGCGTCCGAACAGCAGCCAGCCGATCGCGGGCAGCGTCAGGTAGATCACGGCCGCTCCCAAGACCGACGCCAGAATCGAGGCGCCCAGGTTGCGGTCCACCTGCACTTCCGGTGCCAGCCGCGCCAGGGGCTTCCACCCCGGTCCGCCCGGCCGCACCTGCCGGTAGAACCTCAGCAGCACCTCCTCGCTTTCGGGAGGCGTCACGAACGTGGCCAGCAGCCAGGTCAAGATCGTGGGAATCGCCACGATGGCCGTCTGCACTTCGGTCGGCGCGGCGAACTGGCGGAACCAGTCGAGGAAAGAGCCCTCGGCCAGCTGTCCCGCCACGTGCGATGCGTTGAGCGACGCGAGGCCCCGGGTGAGCAGCAGGTAGTAGAGGAGCGATGCGAGCATGGCCACGATCTCCGACCAGGCATTGATGCGCCACCAGAACCAGCGCAGCATGTAGACTGCGCCCGTCCCCGCCCCCAGTGCCGCCAGCAGCTTCCAGGCTGCGTCGACGGGCATATTCCGCATCAGGTACGAGGCGATCGCGCCCAGCACGAGCACCAGCATCGACACCCACTTCGAGGCGACGGTCAAGTGCGCGTCGCTGGGCCGCTCGCGGAACATCCGCTGGTAGACATCGCAGATCAGGTACGACGCACCCCAGTTCATCTGCGTGCTGATCGTGGACATGAAGGCGGCGAAGAACGTCACCAGCATCAGGCCACGCAGGCCCGGCGGGCAGACATCGCGAATCACCCAGGCGTAGCCGACATCCGGCTTCATTGTCGCCGCGTCGCCCTGCAGGCCCCAAGCCCGGATCTCGGGATAGGTGGCCAGCGCCACGTACGCCACCAGGATCCACGGCCACGGCCGCAGGCAGTAGTGCGCGAACTGGAACCAGAGCGTGGCGAGGATTGAGTGCCGTTCGTCCTTGCAGGACGCCATCCGCTGGACGATGTAGCCGCCGCCGCCCGGCTCCGCCCCCGGATACCACGTCGCCCACCACTGCATCAGCAGGAAGATCAGGAAGACATGCCAGGGCATCCAGGCGTTTTCGGAGCTGATGTCCGGCAGGAAACCAAAGGCCTGGCCGCCATCACCGAAGTTGGCCGCCACCTTCTGCTCCAACGCCTCCATGCCACCCACCCGCTGCACGGCTACCCACGCCAGCGCGATGCAGCCCGCCATCGCCACGAAGAACTGCAGGAAGTCGGCGACGGCGACGCCCCACAGCCCCGACAGCGACGAGTAGACGCCCACGACCGCCAGCGACAGCAGGATGATCCCCCAGTCGCTGGTCAGGAACGATCCGCCCTCCTGCTGGCCATGCAGCACGGTCTCCTTGAGGACCGTCAACATCGCGCCGGTCACCCAGCCGATGATGATCGGATTCACGACCAGGGCGAAATAGAGGCCCCGGATGGTTCGCAGCGCGGACGCCGGCTTGCCGCCATACCGCACCTCGACAAACTCCACATCCGTCATCACCTCGGCGCGCCGCCAGAGCCTCGCGTACACGAAGACGGTGAACATGCCGCCCAGCGCAAAGGCCCACCAGAACCAGTTGCCCGCCAACCCGTGCTTGGCAATCAACCCCGTCACCGCCAGCGGCGTATCGGCGGCGAACGTTGTCGCCACCATCGACGTTCCAGCCAGCCACCAGGGCAGCGAGCGGCCCGATACGAAGTATTCCGAAAGGCTCGAACCGGCCCGACTGTAGTAGGCCAAGCCGACGGCGAGCGTCACGATAAAGTAGGCGGCGACAATAATCCAGTCGATCGTCTCAAGCGCCATGGCGGCAGGTTTCCTGGGGCGTGGAGGAGCAGGGAAACGCCGAGGATACTGCGCTGCGCGAGAGCGGGGAAGAGC
>CAZUJM010000427.1:0-1760 GCA_964620405.1 uncultured Pirellulaceae bacterium
CCGATCCAGCACGGGTCGGGCCCACCCCGTATGGGCTGCCCGAGTGGTTCCGCGACGAGATCCGCGACGCGGCGCTGGTCGCCAACCCGGGCTGCTACCCGACTTCGGCCATCCTGGGCCTGGGGCCGCTGCTGCGTTCGGGCGTGGCGGAGGCTTCTGATGTGATCGTCGACTCCAAGAGCGGCGTTTCGGGAGCGGGCCGCACGCCCAAGCTGACGACGCACTATCCGGAGTGCAACGAGAGCTTCTCGGCGTACAACGTCGGCCAGCATCGGCACACGCCCGAGATCCAGCAGGTGCTCTCGGCGGTTGCCGGCAAGCCGATCGACCTGATTTTCACGCCGCACTTGGTCCCCATGGATCGCGGCATCCTCACGACGGCCTACGCGCGGCTGTCGGGCAAGCCCACGGCGGCCGACCTCATGGGCATTCTCCGCGAGGCGTACGCCAACTGCCCGTTCGTCCGTGTCGTCGACGCCTTGCCAGGTACCAAGCAGACGGCGCACACGAACTACTGCGATATCACCGCGCGAGTCGTGGGCGAGCGCGTGGTGGTCGTCAGCTGCATCGACAACCTGATCAAGGGCGCGTCCGGCGTCGCCGTGCAAAACATGAACTTGATGTTCGGACTGCCCGAGACCATGGGCTTGAACTGACTCGATTCGCTCGCAGCGCGAGCGACCATTTCCTCGCCGCGATCTCTTGCTGGCCGCGGCGAACTCTTCTCTGGGAGCCACTGTCGCATGAACTGGGAAATGCCGGAAGGATTCCGTTTCGCGGGCCTGCATTGCGGGATCAAGCGTGACAAGACCCGCGAGGACATCAGCCTGGTGGTGGCCGATGCGAACTGCGTCGCCGCAGGCGTGTACACGCAGAATCGCGTCTTTGCCGCGCCCGTGCAACTGGATCGCGACCGAACGCCGTCCGACCGCATCCGCGCCGTCGTCATCAACTCGGGCAATGCCAACGCCTGCACGGGCGAACGCGGGCTGCGGGATGCGCATCGCATGACGGAGTTGGTGGGTGAAGCGGTGGGGGTCGGCGCCGACCAGGTGCTGGTGCTGTCCACCGGCATCATTGGCGAGCACCTGCCGCTGGCGGTGATCGAGCAGGGCATTCGCGCGGCGGCTTCTCGACTGGCGCGCGACGAAGCGTCGGTCGTGTCGGCAGCTCGTGGCATGATGACGACCGACACGCGACACAAGATCATGTCGCGCCAAGTGACCTGCGGCGCGAAGAGCTACCGGCTGTTCGGGATGGCCAAGGGCGCGGCGATGATCGGTCCCAACATGGCCACCATGCTGGGTGTCGTGCTCACCGATGCGCCACTTCGCAAGGAAGATGCCCGCGACCTGCTGCGGCATGCGGTCGAAGACAGCTTCAACTGCATCAGCGTCGAAGGCCACATGAGCACGAACGACACGGTGCTGCTGCTGTCGCTGACGCCCGACGGCGGCACGCCGCTCAGCGGCCAGGACCTCGCCGATTTCGGTGCCGGCCTGGATGAAGCCTGCGCCGAGTTGGCGCGGGAGATTCCACTGGATGGCGAGGGCGCCACGCACTTGATCGAGATCCACGTCACGGGCTGCCCGACGCGAGAGCAGGCCCGGACGATCGCAAAGGCGATTGCCGACAGTCCCTTGGTGAAGACGGCAGTTGCCGGCGCAGACCCGAACTGGGGTCGTATCGTCTCCGCTGCCGGCTACTCGGGCGTCGTCTTCGATACGCAACGCGTGGTACTCCACGTCAACGGCCAACTT
>CAZUJM010000427.1:1770-2993 GCA_964620405.1 uncultured Pirellulaceae bacterium
AGCTCCTCTTCCAGAACGGCATGCCCGTCCCCTTCGACGCCGCCGCCGTCTCCGCCTCGATCCGTGACAACCACACCACGCGGATCGACTTCCAGATGCACCAGGGCGAGGCGTCGATCCGCTTCTGGACCTGCGACCTGACCGCCGAATACGTGCGTCTGAACGCCGACTACCACACCTGATCGCCGCGCAACCTCCGCGTTTCTCCGCGCCAACCTCCGCGTCCTCCGTGGTGAAAAAAAGGCCCCGCCGCGAAACCCGGCCACTCCGAATGCCGGGGGGATTTAACCACGGAGGACGCAGAGACGGGCACAGAGGTTCACGGAGGGAATCAACTCCCCCCCCGATTCGCCTTGCTGCAATTCCTCCCCAACGCTATAGATCGCCCCGGATCGGCGAACCCTTCTCGAGGGCCCGGCGTAGCTAGCTCGCCCCGGACCTGAAAGTCGAGCTAGGTTTGAGCCGAGAAACTCGAGGGGTCTCCGCAGCAAGGGAGGAATCGCATGAGTCATCCGGCCACGACAATGGGCACAACGATCTGCGGTGTGCGCATCACGCCGCTGCGACTGGCCGTGGTCTTTCTCACGGCCGGGATGTCGGTGGCGTCGCTCCTGCCCGCCGACCTGTCGCCGCGTGGCCCCATCGACGATAAGGTCGCCCACCTGGGCGCGTACCTTTTCCTGACCGGACTGTGCATGGCCAGCGTTCGGTCGACTTCGGGCCGCTGGACCTGTTTCCTGGGCCTCGTGACGCTTGGCGGCCTGCTGGAACTGGGGCAGTTGCTGGTTCCCGGACGCACCTGCGATCCGCTCGACATGGCGGCCAACACCTGCGGGGCGATCTTGGCCTTCTCGGCCGGCCGCGTCTGGAACGGTTGATCGACCGCAGCGAGGGATTCGCGTGAACCGTTCACCCGGCCTGAACGTCGTCCTCTACCAGCCCGAGATCCCGCAGAACACGGGCAACATCGGCCGCACCTGCGTCGCCACCAACTCGCGACTGTGGATCGTGCGGCCCATCGGCTTTCGCATCGACGAACATCATGTCCGGCGATCGGGCCTCGACTACTGGCAGCACCTGGACCTTCGCGACATGCCTGACTGGCAAGCGATGCAGGAGGAACTGCCGATGGAGCGAACGTTCTACTTCACCAAGTCGGCGACGCGTCGCTACACCGACGTGGCCTACCAGCCGGGCGACTTCTTCGTCTTCGGTCGTGAAAC
>CAZUJM010000428.1:0-2982 GCA_964620405.1 uncultured Pirellulaceae bacterium
GGCCGGACTGGTACGGGACGGAGGAGGAGTGCCAGGCGGAGTTGGCGTTGCTGGAGCGTTGCGCGCCGGTTGCCCGGGCGTTGGGAGCAGACCGCTGCCTGGCCAACTTGGCGCCTTATAACGACGCGCAGGCGTATCACGAGACGTTCGGCCTGCACGTGGCCCGCATCGGTCAGATCGCCTCGGTGCTGAAGCCTCACGAAATCCGACTTGGACTGGGTTTCCTCGCTCCCGCAGAACATCGAACGGGGCATGCGTCGCAGTTTATCGCGACGGCCGAGGGCATGATCGCCATGCTCAAAATGGTCAGCAACGACCAGGTAGGCCTGTGCCTGGATCTGTGGGAATGGACGGTTGGCGGTGGCACGCTGGAAATGCTCAAATCGCTGCCGGTGTCCCGCGTGGTGGCCGTGCGCCTCGCCGACCTGCCGGAGGGATTGGATCCGGCGGAGGCGAAGGAATCGCAGCGACTGTTGCCGGGAACGACCGATCCCGAGCTTTCCGTGAGCGTCCTGCAGTGGCTGATGGACGGGCAGTATGACGGCCCGGTGACGGCGTATGCCCATGCCGATCAGTTCGCGGGCCAGAAGCGTCCCGCCGTGGTCGCCCGCGCCTCCGCGAGTCTCGATCAACTCCTCAGTCGCGTGACCGGCGACGAACTGAGTGACGCCGAGGCCGAGGCAGCGGCAGCTCGCTAGTGATTCGCTAGCGATGCCTGCGGGCGTTGCCTTTGCTCCGAACCATGTCGAGCCAGCGGGCGTCAGCTTTGCTCGGCCAAGCGTTCCGCTTTTCTTGCCCGCTGCTTCCACTCGAGCCCCCGCACCATGGTCCGGGGGCTCTCGCCACGAAGCGGTTTCTCCGCCGGTTTTCTCTCCGGCGAAGTCCTAATTCATCTCGACGGCATTTCGGGTGGTCTGCATAGGACATGCCGCGCACGCGGTGGGCGTGGGCTGGGTTTGGTTCATGGCTTGTGTCGGCTGTTGGGCTTGTCGCGGGAGCACTGATGGTGGCGATCAGTCCTTTGCGTCATTGCGGAGCGGTTATCCGGTCGAACCAGATCCTTGGCGGAAAAGCTGTCCGGACATGGACGTCCGCAGTCTGAGCGGGATGCCGTGGAGGCGCCCGCATACGCCTGCTCTGAAACTCGTCAGGGATGCTGGAGTTCGCATGGATCGCAAGAACCGTGTCGGTCGTCGAGGCAGTCGGCGTCTTCGTGCTTTTCTGGTGCGCGGTGTGGCGCGGAGCGTCGTGCTGGCTGCTTGCACCTGGTCGTCGCCCTCGATGCTGTCGGTGACGCTGGCGTCGGAGGTGTGCATCGGTAAAGAACTCAAGAGTGACAGTGAGCCGTGCGTTCCGCAGACGCACGCCACGGCATTCGCCTGGCTCGGACTGCAGGGTGCCGAGCACGCGATTTGGCACGGCACGACGCCAGCCGCCGCGCAGCCGGCTTCAGCCCAGGCCGTGGCGACCGCTGCTGGCGTTGCGCAACGCAACGCCACGCGACCCCCGGTCATCGACTTGAACATTCCCTGGACGCAGATCGAGGCGTTGGAAGAGCAGGCGGCAGGTGACGCGCGGGAACAACTGCCCGCCGAAGTGGTTGCTTCGGCCGCTCCGGCCATTGCGGCTGCCGCGGATCCAAGCTCCACCGCTACCGAACCGGCCTCCGCCACGGACAAGGCGGGCGCTGAAGAGACCGCACGGGACCGCGAGGAAGTGCGCGAAGCGACGCCGGATGCGAACGAGGCCACGCGGGGTGCCGCCGCGGAATCGGCCGAAACTCCCGCGGCAACCGCGCCCGAGTTCGCCCTGCGTGATCGATTGGCCGAGACCGAGCGAGGAGAGCAGGTTGCGGAGGAAGAGTTCCTCGAGCTGCGTGAGGCGTCGAAGTCGACCGCTGCGACGCCGGCTGCGGAGGCGGAAGCGAGCGGAGAGTCCGTGGGCGATCTGCCGCTGGAAATGCCCGAGGTCGCGCCGCCGGCGACCGAGTCTTCTGCGGATCGCGGAACCACGCAACGGGCCAATCCCGCCGTGCGTCGTTTTCCGTCGACCGACACCGAAGGAACAACCACTCCGGAACCTGGGCCAGAATCCAATCTGGAGCCGGTGGCTGAGCATGAGGTGCGCTGGTCGCCGCTACCCGAAACGGTGGTGGAGCGAGTGCGGCAGCATAATCGTCGCGCGATCGAAATGGCCAGTCATGGCGCGGTGTACTCGTCCCGCGCTGAATTCGTCAAGGCGCTGCGCCTCGTAGCCCACTCGCTTGATACGCAGGGCAATACCTATCGACACACCGTGGCGCTCAAGAATGCGATGGTGGCACTCGACGAGTCGGCCGATTTCCAGCCCGAGGGCACGCAGCTTCCCTCGGACCTCGACCTCTCCAAGATCGTGATGAACCACCAGACCACGCTGTTGCGGGATCGCGTGCTGGAGGACATGGCGCCGGCCGCCGCCGTGCGAGCCTATCATCGCTATGCCGAAGGCCAGTTCGCGATCGCCTGCGGCCAGGAACTGGTGGCCGCCGACGCCATGTACGGAATGGCTCGCCTGCAGCCGCTGATCAACGCCCACGATCCCGGCTGGGCGAATCGACAGGCACAAGTGGCGATGGCCTACTACCAGTCTGCGCTGCAGGTCTATCCCAAACACTACCTCGCCGCGCAGGAACTGGGCCTGCTGCTGGCGCGCGACGGCCAGTTCCAGGAAGCCCGCGATGTGCTCCAGCAGGCCGTCGACACCCAGCCCAAACTGACGCAAGCGTGGCAGTACCTGGCGGAAGTTCACCGCCAACTGGGCGATGATCACCTGGCCGACGTGGCGGAACGGGAGTATGTGGCTCGCGCGGGCAGGCAGGCCGCCAAGAGCAGCACGGTCGTGGCCGCCGAGCCCCGTGCCGCCGCCAAGGAGCCGACCGGAAAGCCTAAGTCCCAGGAAACGTCGAATACCGGTTCGCAACTGGCCGAGGCACCACTGCCATCG
>CAZUJM010000429.1:0-2979 GCA_964620405.1 uncultured Pirellulaceae bacterium
CAAGAATCGCCTCGGTCGCCAGATGCTGTCGAAGCTGAAGATCTATGCGGGTCCCCAGCACCCGCATCAGGCCCAGCAGCCCAAGCTGGCCGAGAACTGGGGCTAGGCCACGATTGGTCGACCTGGTTTTTGGGGACCTGTTGTTCGGGACACCCGGGAAACCAACGAGGCTGCCATACGGCGTCCTCGACGTTCGGACGACCGAAACCAGTCCAAATCATAAGCATGTCCAACTCACAAGCATGATGGGCTCTTCGCACGAAGAGTCGCTGAACCTTAGGAAAGTCGGTTATGGTAACGGCACGCAAAGACAAGCTGACGAATGACGCCTTGGGAACGGGCCGGCGCAAGACGGCGGTTGCTCGAGTGCGTATCCGCGCGGGCAACGGCAAGGTCACGGTGAATGACCGTCCGCTGGAGGAATACTTCCCGAACGAGCAGGACCAGCGGAACCTGCTGCAGCCGCTGGACGACTCCGGCCGTCGCGCCTCGGTGGACGTGGACATCCGCGTGCACGGTGGTGGTCCGACGGGTCAGTCCGGTGCGAGCCGCATGGGCATTGCCCGTGCCCTGGTCAGCCTGGATACCGAGACGTTCCCCGTGATGCGAGAGAACGGCTTCCTGACCCGCGATTCGCGCATGAAGGAACGCAAGAAGTACGGCCTGCGGGGTGCTCGCCGCGGCACGCAGTTCTCCAAGCGTTAATCTGGCCTTGGGCCCTCTCCTTCGTTGCCAGCCGCTTTGGCGATTCGCGGGCAACGAGGGCAGCATCTGCCTCGAGCCCAAGCTGCTTGAGGCGATACAGCTTGAAGCGATACATCCAAGGGCCGAGTCTCCGGACGATCTGGGCGTGGGGTGGAGACACCCGCGCACCGGCCGTCCAGGGACTCGGCCTTTTTTCGTTGGGCCCTCGTGCCCCCGGAATCGTTGTTCCCGCCTGTCTGCGGCATCGGGACCTGTGGTGCGGTCGATCAGGTCGCGGGAGTCCGGCCGTGGTGTCGCTGGTCGCCGGCTTGGGATCTTTTCTGGCGGCGTCACCGGGAAATCGCTATTCCCCCGGGAGTTCAGTGCGCTGCAAAATAGCGGCCATGGATCGTGGCTGCCCAGGAGGGCGGCCTGCTTCGGCTTCGAACTACGGTAGGGATACCTCATGCGCGCGTTTCTGTCCGCCCTGCTCCTTCTACTGCCTCTGTCGCTGCTGACCCTGGCCCTGCCGCGACAGGCCGACGCGGCGATCGCACCCAATGAAGTGGGCATCCTGGCCGTGAAGGACAGTCGCGAGTCGCGGGCGGTCGCGGCCTACTACGCCAAGATGCGATCGATCCCGCTTGAGAACATTCTCGCGCTGGACGTCGCGCCGCGCGCGAACCTGACGCGGGAGCAGTGGAACAAGCAGGTTCGTCCCCAGATTCAAAAATGGCTGGCCGAGAAGGACCGCCAGAAGACGCTCCGCTGCCTCGTGACGACCTGGGATGTTCCGCTGAAGATTGCCGCCGAGACGCCGGGGGAGCAGACGCAGCAGCTGTCGGGGTATTTGAAGTCGGAGCGGAAGCGTCGCATCGAAGTGCTGAACGAATACTTCCAGCGTCTGCAGGCCCTGGGCGCGCCCGCGCCCACCAAGCCCGCGCTGCCCATCCCCGCCGACGGTTCCCTGCAGGACATCCAGGCAGCGCTCGACCAGCTCTTCACCGGCGCCCAGACGGCCGTCACGAAGATGACGGACAATGCCGAGCGCGAGCAGGCGCTCAAGCAGCTGCAGATCATCTACTTCCGCTCCGTGGGCCTGAACGGCATGGCGCAGAGCCTGGGGCGGCAGATCGAAGCCACGGGCAGCGTCGCCAGCCCGCAGCTGCGCAGCGAGTTTGACGTCACGCGCGGTCGCACGGTGGGCCTGCGAGAGGGACGCGTTGCCATCGAAGGCGTGCCCTTCAGCCTCGAACGCGAGCCGCAACTGCTCGCCTTGATCCAGATGAGCGACGGCATGTTCGGATCGCTGGCTTGGATCGACGAAGTGCAGGAGATCCTGCAGAAGAACGAGACGTATGCGAGCTTTGACAACGAACTGTCCCTTGTCGCCTGGCCCGACTACCAGCTGGTGCGGTGGCAGCCCAACTTCCTCCACTACCGCTACGACGAATCGCCCATCCGCGACTTCAAGAAGATCTTCATGGTGTCTCGTCTGGAAGCGCCGACGCTGAAGCGGACGCGCGAGATCATCGACCAGGCGATGCAGGTCGAAAAGGAGGGCCTGACGGGCAAGATCTACCTGGACGCCCGGGGGCTGGCCAAGCTGGACGACCGGGTGCCGCCCGGGGGTTATCCCGACTACGATCAGTCACTGCTGCGGGCGGCGGATCTGCTGAAGAAGCAAGGCACGCTGGAGGTGGTGCTGGACGAGAACCAGGAGTTGCTGCAGCCCGGCGCAGCGCCCGACGCGGCGCTCTACTGCGGCTGGTATTCGCTGGCGAACTACGTGGACGCGTTCGACTGGAAGCCGGGGGCTGTCGGGTACCACATGGCGAGCGCCGAGGCGGCTTCGCTGCGGAATCCGGAGAGCCAGGCCTGGTGCAAGCGGATGCTGGAGGACGGCGCGGCGGCGACGCTGGGACCGACCCACGAGCCGTACATCACGGCCTTCCCGCGTCCCAACGAGTTCCTGCCGCTGCTGATGAGCGGTCGTTACACGCTGGTGGAGGCGTTCTACCGCTGCCAGCCCTACACGTCCTGGACGATGACCCTTATCGGCGATCCGCTCTACAACCCGTTCGCCAAGAAGCCCGCGCTGAAAATGGAAGGGCTCGATCCCGCCACGCGGCGCATCCTGGATGGCCCCAGCGCGGACTTCGAAATCCCGGCCGTCGGTCCCGCCGGCGAAAACGGCACGGCAACCCCGGGAGCTGCGAACGCGGGCGCGAACGCGGGCGAGAACGCGGGCGAGAACGCGGGCGAGAGTGCCAGCGAGAGTGCTCCGGCCGAGGC
>CAZUJM010000430.1:0-2972 GCA_964620405.1 uncultured Pirellulaceae bacterium
GGCCGGCATGCTGTGGTCGAAGCAGTTCTACTATTGGGATGGCGACGCGTGGTTGAAAGAGCATCATGCGCATCCGCTGCACCAGGGCAGCCGCGCCTCGCGGAACCGGGACTGGTTCCACATGATCAATGCGGACATCATCTCGATGCCCGACAAATGGGAATACCCCTGGTATGCGGCCTGGGACCTCGCCTTCCAGACGCTGCCTCTCTCCATGGTCGACCTCGACTTCGCCAAGCGGCAGCTCAAACTGATGCTGCGCGGCCTCTACCTGCACCCCAGCGGCCAGATCCCGGCCTATGAGTGGAACTTCAGTGACGTGAACCCGCCGGTCCACGCCTGGGCGACGCTGTTCCTGCATCGTTGGGAATTGGCGGTTCGTGGTGTGGCCGACGTCGATTTCGTCAAGTCCATGTTCAACAAGCTGACGTTGAACTTCAACTGGTGGGTGAATCGCAAGGACCGTTTCGGGAACAATGTGTTCGAAGGAGGATTCCTCGGCCTCGACAATATCGGCATCTTCGATCGCAGTTCACCGCTGCCCACAGGCGGTTATCTTGAGCAGGCGGACGGTACCGCGTGGATGGCCCTCTTTACGCAGAACATGCTCGAGATCGCCCTGGAACTGGTGCCCCACGATGCCGCCTATGAAGACATGACCATTAAGTTCGCCGAGCACTTCTACTACATCGCGGCGGCCATGAACAAGTCCGGGCCGAACGGGATGTGGGATGAGGAGGATGGCTTCTACTACGATCTGCTGCGGCTTCCGGACGGAAATAGCACCCGGTTGAAAGTTCGCTCGATGGTCGGCCTGCTGCCCCTGTGCGCCACGACCGTGATTGAAAAATGGCAACGTGCTCGCGTGCCGGAGGTTGCCGAGGCGCTGCGGGAGCGGGTGCGGCAGATTCCCGAACTCATGCAGGCGATCCATCCGACGGGACCCGGGCATTTCGGAGTGGACGAGCGAGGCATCCTGGCGATTGTGAACCCCGACCGCTTGCGGCGGATCCTGGCAAGGATGCTTGATGAGAATGAGTTCCTGAGCCCTTACGGCATCCGCTCGATCTCCAAGGTGCACGAACAGCATCCGTATCGGTTCGAGACGCAGGGAGTCGAATATCGAGTCGACTATCTGCCGGCGGAGTCGAACTCGGGCATGTTTGGAGGCAATTCGAACTGGCGAGGGCCGATCTGGATGCCGGTGAACGCCATGATCATCCGGGCGCTGTTGAACTTCTATCTGTATTACGGCGACCAGTTCACCATCGAATGCCCGACCGGTTCCGGGAAGGTGATGAACCTGTTTGAAGTGGCCAAGGAGATCGCCGATCGACTCGCCCGCATCTTCACGCGTGACGAGCACGGGCGGCGGGCCGTCTTCGGTGGCTCCGAGAAGTTCCAGAACGACCCGCACTGGCGCGACCACCTGCTTTTCTACGAATACTTCCACGGCGACAACGGCGCGGGACTCGGTGCCAGCCACCAGACGGGCTGGACCGGCTTGGTCGCCAAGTTCATCCAGCTGTTTGGCGGACTGGACGCGCAGCACGCCCTTCAGGCCGGCAAGACGTCGGCGTACGAGGAAGCAGGCAAGGCCGGCACGCGATGAGCGGATCGTTGCCGGTCGTCGCGGCCTGCGCTGCCAGACGGATGCTTGACGTCAACGTCCTGTTGGTCTCGGTCGGGAGTGGTTTACCACGGAGGGCACGGAGAGCACGGTCGCTTGTCGCTGCGGCGCGCAGCGTGGATGCTTAGCCTTGCTTCTGGCGAGTGGTTAAACCACACTAGGGGACTTGAGTTCGGGAGGTTCCCAGCCGCGCGAGAAGCGCTCGCGGTTGCGGTCGTCCGCCCGGGATTGGCGTCAGTACCCACGCGCGGAAGGGATGGTCACGATGGACGAGGCGACTGAATACCTGATGAACTCCACGGGCGAGAATGATGGGTTTTGGATGCAGGTAAGGAGCGAGGTCCAGCAGGCGGTGGAGCAGGAACCGTTGCTCGGCAGTTTTCTGTACGCCTCGGTCCTGCGGCACGAGGGGCTCGATCGCGCCCTGGGCAGCATTTTGGCGAACCGACTGCAGACCCCCGAACTGCCGTCGATCGTGCTGCGGGATCTGTTCGAGGAGGCCTTGACGGCCGACCCGACGATCGGCGCATCGTTGCGCGCCGACTTGCTGGCCGTGCGGACGCGTGACCCGGCCGCTCGCGGCTTCTCCCAACCGTTCTTGTACTACAAGGGCTTCCACGCACTAGAGGCTTACCGGGTCGCCCACTGGCTGTGGAACCGGCAGCGTTATGCGCTGGCGACGTACCTGCAGAATCGTATCTCGGAAACGTTCGGAGTCGACGTGCATCCAGCGGCCAGGATCGGTTCGGGGATCCTGATCGACCACGGAACAAGCGTTGTGATCGGCGAGACGGCGGTGGTGGAGGATCATGTGTCGATCCTTCACGAAGTTACGCTGGGAGGCACGGGCAAGGAGACAGGCGACAGGCATCCGAAGGTCCGCCGCGGCGTGTTGATCGGCGCGGGCGCGAAGATCCTGGGCAACATTGAAATCGGTCGAGGAGCAAAGGTCGGCGCGTGCAGTGTGGTGCTCCGCGATGTGCCGCCGCATACGACCGTGGCCGGCATCCCCGCGCGCGTTGTCGGCCACTGCGTCGAGGCCGAGCCCGCGCTGGAGATGGACATGACCTTTCCCTCGTACGGAGACGGGATCTGAAGGGCGGGGTGACACGAATTGCAAAGCACGCTTTAACTGCCATTCGGCGCCCAGCATCTCGACATGATCGCATCGCGTGTCGAGGGCGTGCAGACGCCTACGCCCGAACGCGGAAACGTTTCGCGCTCTCTGTGCCCTCCGTGGTAACAATCTTCGGCCCAAGGTGGGGACGATCCTACGAGGCCCCCATTTTCCCCGCCATGGATCGCCCCCGAAGCCTGCTCGCGAAATGGGCCGGTTTCGGGC
>CAZUJM010000431.1:0-2951 GCA_964620405.1 uncultured Pirellulaceae bacterium
GCGAGCCGGATCTTCTCCAGCACGCGGTCCAGCGGCTGCGTCGCGAGGTTCGCCAGATAGGCGTCGTCCCAGCTTTCCTTCACGCGGGCGAAGGCGAGCTGCATGGAACTGACGTGCGGGACGACTTCGAAGTAGTCCTTGCCCAGCCGATCACAGAGAAACCGGGCCACGCCATAGAACAGCGGATCGCCGCTGGAAAGCAGCACGGTGCGATGCCCCGCGAAGCCGCGCAGCTGCTCGACCAGCTGCTCCAGGTTGCCGCCGATGGACACTCCCCGCGCACCCAACTGCAGTCGATCGAGGAGCGCCGGAGCGGCCAGCACATGCTCGGCCTGGTCGAGTATCTCGCGCGCGGCGACCGTGAGCCCCTCGCGTCCGTCGTCGCCGATCCCAATGATATGCACCCGCCGTGGCGTGCCCTGAGTCGTTCCCTGTGTCGTGCTCAAAGTCTCTCCTTAACTCGTCGGGGAATTCCGCCTGCCCGATGCCAGGGTGCGACCGCCTGTCGCCGGTCCACCCTTGTGCGGACAGACGGCGAAGGAGAGTCGCAGCGGACGCGTGCGAACCAGCCGTCCGCACGCGCGTGCGCGAACGAGCCCTCGAGACACACGTCCGTCCGGCAGCTTCCTGCTGCTGGACACCTTACGACGTATGATGGCCTGCCTCGGGACTGGCGACAAGTGGAGCCGCCCCGGGAGGAAGTCACCAGAGCCATCCAGAAACACGCCGAGCGGCGGCGGGCCAAGGAACGATCCGATCCCACGGCGACCGCCGACCGACAGCCAAGCCAGTCCCAGGAAGCCTGTTGAGATTCAACAGGCGTTGGGAACGCGTCCCGTTCGCTGGCAGCATGCGCGGCCGAAAAACGACCGCGAGGCTTTTTCCCGCGGGCGATCAGGCCTGGAACGAGCTGCCGCAACCGCAGCTCTTGACGGCGTTCGGATTTTCGAAGGTGAAGCCCCGCTTCTCCAGGCCGTCAAAGAAGTCGACCGTGGTGCCATCCAGGTACAGCGCGCTCTTCTTGTCCATCACGACCGCCACGCCATGCTGCTCATAGCGGGAGTCCTTGGTGGCATCGAAGGACTTGTCGAACGCCAGCTTGTATTGGAAACCGCTGCAGCCACCGCCGGCCACGCCAACGCGGAGCACCGTGTCCTCGCCCAGCTTCTGGTCGGCCATGATCTTCCGCACTTCTTCCGCCGCCCGTTCGGTTAGCGTGATTGCCATGTTCTTACAGCTCCCGTTGAAAATGATCGAAAACGGAAAAACCTCGAGAGGATGAAGATCTCGATACGTGCAGCCCCTGCGGGCGGGCTCGGAAATTCCACACCCTGGGCTGTCCAAAATTATAGGAAACCGCCCAGCAAGGGAAGAGGCGAATTCCGTGGGCCCGGTACGAAAGGGACCAGGCCCTCGTGCCGCCCCGCTCAGCCCAGCATTCCCCGCAGCCTTTCGACGCTGGCGGCCAAGGCATCGGCGGCCGCGTCCACGTCGGCCTCTGTCGTAAATCGCCCCAGCCCCAATCGAAGGGATCGCCGGATGGCCTCGTCCGGGATCCCGATTCCCCGCAGCACATGGCTCGGCTCCGGACTCGACGCACTGCAAGCACTGCCACTGGAAACCGCCACTTCCGGCGTCTGCAGCATCAGCGTCTCGCCTTCGACTGCCGGGAAGCAGACGTTCAAGTTGTGGGGCAGCCGTCCCGGGTTCGGCCGGTCGGGCGGGTCCAGATCCGGGCCGTTGACCTGAAGCTCGGGCAGGCGATTTTGCAGGCGTGCCAGCAGGCGATCGCGGAGCAGCCCGAGCCGTGCGGCTTCCCCCGGCAGTTCGGCAACGCAGAGATCCAAGGCCGTGGCCAGGCCGACGACCAAGGGCACCGGCACCGTGCCGCTGCGGAGCCCTCGTTCCTGGCCACCGCCGTCGATCTGGGGTGTCAAGCGGATCCGCGGCGAACGCTCGCGCACGTACAGCACGCCAATCCCTTTCGGCCCGTACAGTTTGTGGGCCGAGAAACTCAACAGGTCCACGCCCAGTTCCCGGACGTCAACCGGCATTTTGCCGACGGCCTGCGTCGCGTCACAATGCAGCAGCACCTCCCGCCGCCGGCAGATTTCCGCAATGCGGGCCAGCGGCTGGATCACGCCGATCTCGTTGTTGGCAAGCATCACCGAGACTACGTCGGTCTCGGGCCGCAGGGCCTGCTCCAACTGCTCCAGGTCGATCTGCCCACACGCCGGATGGCCCTGGGGATAGACCGGCAGCAGCGTGACCTCGTGCCCGCCACGGCGCAGTCGTTCCAGCGGGTCGAGCACCGCGTGGTGCTCCGTGGCGACGCTGACCAGATGCCGTGACGCGTTGCCGCGACGCGGCGGAATGCCGCGCAACGCCAGGTTGTTGCTTTCGGTGGCTCCGCTGGTGAACACCAGTTCGCCGGGACGTGCGCCCAGAGCCGCGGCGAGACGCGTGCGAGCGGCCTCCAGCGCCTCGCGCGCCCGGCTACCATAGGCGTGCGTGACACTGCCCGCATTGCCGTACTCCTGGGTGAAGTACGGCCACATCGCTTCGGCAACGCGAGGATCGACGGCCGTCGTGGAGTGGTTGTCGAGGTAGATCGGCCGTTGCATGGCTGCCTCCCGCCGGCGGCTGGACCCGCCGCCGGACTTACCGCGCGTAGAGCGATTCCAGGCAGATCCGCGACCAGCTTTCCATCTGCTCGCGCAGATCCCAGAGTTCCGAGAGCCGCTGGAAACCCGCGTCGCACATTGTCGCTTCCCGCGGCTGCACCAGCGGCGCGCGGACAGTGAAGCGATGCACGATGCCCAGGTGCACGCGGCCCACCGACGTCTCGTCGTCGTTGAGAATCCCCACCAGTTCGTCGTCGTAGTGCGTGTCGATCAGCACCTCTTCCTCCAGCTCCCGTCGCATGCCCTCATGGTAGGGATTGGTCGAGC
>CAZUJM010000432.1:0-2940 GCA_964620405.1 uncultured Pirellulaceae bacterium
GAGCCGACCTCGAGCGTGATCTGGTCCGCGTTCGGCCTGGCGGGCTTGTCGCTGCGCGGAAAACGGAACAGCCTTCGAAGTGTGCCCGCCCTGTAGTCGGCACACGCCGTGTGCCGAGCTGAGTAGCTCTGTAGTCGGCACACGCCGTGTGCCGAACCGGGGAGCTTTCTCCCCTGTATCGCCGACCGACCGCCAGCGTGTAACGGCAGTGATGCTTTCGCGAGGCGATCGTCGCGACTCGCCGCAAAAAAGCGAGTCCACGAACGAGTTCGCGCGAGGACATTTGGTCCGAGCGTACGATGCGAGAAATTCCATCGTACGAGGAGGCTCCTGCCATGTCGGTCGATCATGGACTGTGCAGTCCGATTCATGTCCGCCGTTCCACTAGGCTTCCTGGGCCAAGACTCGGTGGATTCCGCGCGCCGTGGAAATTCATCCCGATGGTTGCTACGATCCTGCTGCTGTTGCTCGTTCTCTCCACCAACGCCCGGGCGTCTTTGACCTTGTGGCTAGGGCGACGTCCGTATGATGGGCAGGTCGATGACAACGGTCCGCTCGATCTGGACCCGGCGGTAGATTCGATTCGCATCGGAGGTTCCCTGGGGCCTCCACTGGTGGTAGAGGGCTATGAAGTGAGTTTGTGGGCCCGTAGTTACCGCCGCGATGGCGTGCAGTATCTCAGGCTGAGCAACGTCCAATTGTCTGGGTCAGGGGAACTGATCCATCTGGCGGCAGTTCAGTCCTACGACCTGGCGGTCGAGATGTTCGGGTATGCCAGCCACTGGAGTACGGCTCGATTCGTGGAGCCGATGCAGCCCGAAAACCATGCGCTGGTGAATTCGTCGGGGATTTTTTTTCACAACGACATCGACGTTCACTGGATTCATGAAACGAGTGGCGTCATCGACGGAAGTCCGGGCACGGAGTCGATCGTATTTAATCCTGTGTTCGATCCTGAAAATGACTATGGCTACTGGATTCGAAAGTCATACTATGACGGCATCCCGGGGTATGCGATGATCACGGAGATGTTTTTCCGCGAACTGCGCGCGGACATTCCGAACCATATCCAGTTCGAAAGTGAGATGAAATTTCGTTTCGCTCCGTGGATCCCCGAGCCGACGTCGAGCTTGATCTGGTCCGCGTTCGGCCTGGCGGGGTTGTCGCTGCGGCGAAGAGAACAATTCTAGGAAGCACGCATTCCCGCGCGTTCCTCGGTCGTGGCCTTCGGCAGCCGGCACACGCCGCGGGCTGCGGTGCTCTCGGCCAATCATCGCATCGAAACTTCGATCGTCTGCCTTCTCGACGTGACGAATCCGCCTGACGACGAGTCGGGCCCGGGTGTGCCGGTGAATCCACTTCACCCGAGTCTCGGTCCGTCGTCGCTTATTCGTAGGGTCTTGCTGGCTGAAGGAGTCCAGGAGACTTCCGGTGCGCGGTTATTTCCAGCCGCATCCGCATTCGAGTATGCTGTCGCTCTGAGCATTCGCCTTGCGTTCATTCCGCTCGGAGACCGCCACTCGTGTCGACGGACCCCTGTCCCTTCTGCCAGCCCGATGAGGCTCGGATCGTTTTTCGGGAACCGCTGGTCACGGCGCTCTGGGATCGGTATCCGGTGGCGGAGGGGCATCTGCTGATCGTGACGAACCGGCATGTGGCGGACTGGTTCGAGGCGACGCCGGATGAGCAGGCCGCGCTGACGGCCGCGCTGCGGCGTGGACGTGCAGCGATCCTCGAGCGTTTCCGGGCCGACGGTTATAACATCGGCGTGAACAGTGGAGTGGCGGCGGGCCAGACGGTGCCGCACCTGCATGTGCACCTGATCCCGCGTGTGCCTGGCGATGTAGCCGATCCGCGAGGCGGCGTGCGGCAGGTGATCCCCGCGCGGGCCAACTACTGGCGGGAGTCGGCGGCCGGTGTGGACCTGCACTCCGCGCAGGAAGACGGCTCGCTGCTGGTTCGAGGTGGCGAGCATCGCTTGTTGCCGCGACTCTGCCAGCAACTGGATCGCGCGGAGCGTGCCGACTTCGCCATCGCCTTCATCCTGTCGAGTGGCGTGGAGTTGCTGCGCGAACATCTGCGTGACCTGCTGCGACGCGGGGGCCGCCTGCGGATCCTGACGGGCGACTACCTGGGGGTGACCGACCCGGATGCGCTGGTGGGGCTCCTGGATCTGGAGGGCTCGCTGGAGTTGCGCGTCTACGAGACCAATGGCGATTCGTTCCACCCGAAGGCCTACCTTTTCCACGGGACGGACGGGGAAGGAACGGCGTTTGTTGGAAGTTCAAACCTGACAAGGCCGGCGTTGGTGACGGGGCTCGAGTGGAACTACCGCGTGCTGCGTTCGGGCGCGGATGAAGGATTCCGGCAGGTAGCGGCCGCGTTTGAGGAACTGTTCGCGGACCGGCGGACGAAGCCCGTTGATCGCGAGTGGATCGAGGCGTATCGCGCGCGTCGTCCGGTGGCGATATCGGCGCGGGTGCCGGAGGTGGTCGAGGAACCGCCGCTGGCACCGCCCGAGCCGCATGCGATCCAGCAGGAGGCGCTGGCGGCCCTGCAGGCCACGCGCGCGGCGGGCAACCAGGCGGGCCTCGTCGTGCTGGCCACGGGCCTGGGCAAGACGTGGCTGGCCGCCTTCGACTCCGCGCGTCCCCAGTTCCGGCGGGTGCTGTTCGTCGCGCATCGCGAGGAGATCCTCGACCAAGCGGTGCAGACCTTCCGCCGGATCCGCCCGCGCGCGCGGCTGGGCCTGTACAACGGCCGCGAAAAGACGCCGGATGCGGAGGTGTTGTTCGCGTCGATCCAGACACTGGGCCGGGTGAAGCACCTGCGGCAGTTCGCGCGGGACGAGTTTGACTATGTGGTGGTGGACGAGTTCCACCACGCGTCAGCGAGGACCTACCGGCAGCTGATCGACCATTTTACGCCGCGCTTTCTGCT
>CAZUJM010000433.1:0-2937 GCA_964620405.1 uncultured Pirellulaceae bacterium
GCGCTCCTCGCGCTCTGCGTGGCCATCAGCGTGCTCACCTTTCGCGAGCAGCCGCTGGAGGGCGATGCCGGCGCGATGCAGGTGGCGGGACGCGTGATCCAGGAGCATGCGGCGCCGGGACGCGTGCTGGTGGTGGTGCGGGCCACGGCCGAGGACGGCGGCTTTGCCGACCGCGTCCGGCAGGAGCTGACCGCCTCGGGCCTGGAGGTCACCACCGTGCAGGGTGGCCCCGTGGAGGCTCGGCAGGCGCTGGCCCGACTGGCGGAATCGAATACGGCGACTACCGGGAACGAAGGCCAAGCACTTCCGCTGCGTGCCATCGTCGCCAACTTCGCTTCCGCGCGATGGCCCGTGCTGGCCGATGTGGGCCGCGCGTTCCCGACGCTGGGCAGCGTGCCCGTCTACCAGCCGAAGCCCTACCGCTGGCCGACCTTCCTCAAGTATGGCAACCTGCTGAATGTCGCCAACCAGATCGCCGTGATCGCCATCCTCGCGGTTGGCATGACGTTCGTGATCGTCGCGGGCGGCATCGACCTCTCCGTGGGAAGCCTGATCGCGCTCTCGTCCGTGGTCGCTGCCCGGCTGGTCCGCGACTACGGAGGCGGCGCGGACGCGTCGAACGCCACGCTGTTCCTCGACTCCCTGGCCGGCATCACGCTCTGCGGACTCCTCGGCCTGCTCTCCGGCGCGCTCATCATCGGCATGCAGATCCCGCCCTTCATCGTCACGCTGTCAATGATGATGGTCGCCAGCGGCGCCGCCTTCCTGCTGGCCAACGGCAACTCCATTCCGGAACTGCCCGCCCGTTTCACTTCCCTGGGACGGGGCATGCTGCATTTCGGCGATGCACGCCTTGGCTGGGGCATTCCCTACGCCGTGCTGCTGACACTGGCGATCTACCTGGTCGCCCACCTGGCGCTCAGCCGCACCGTCTGGGGCCGGCATGTCTATGCGGTCGGCGACAATCCGCGAGCCGCGTGGCTGTCGGGCATTCCCGTGAGTCGCGTCGTGCTGTCCACGTATGTGCTGTCGGGACTCCTGGCGGGCCTGGGGGGCATCGTCGTCGGTTCAACCTACCAGAGCGGCGATCCACGCTACGGGGCGATGTACGAGTTGTATGTCATCGCCGCTGTGGTGGTCGGAGGCACGAGCCTGTCGGGAGGGCGTGGCACGATCTTCGGCACGCTGGTGGGCGCGTTGATCAGCGGAGTGATCAACAACGGCATGAACCTGCTGCAGATCAACCCCTACGTCCAGAAGATCATTCTCGGACTGGTGATCCTTGGAGCGGTGGCGCTGGATCGATTCAAGAAGCGTTGAAACTCGCCACGCACGCCCCGGGCGAACGCCTCCTCAAGCCGCCTCGCGCAGGTCGGCCCGCTCACGGCGGTACGCGCTCAAAAACGCGAAACGCTCGACGTTCGCTTCGATTCGCTCAACCATTGCTCGCGGGAACGGGCGACGAAGGTCGCGTCCCTGACCATGCACTCCGCCCGTTGCAGTCGTGCGTCCCGACGTCAGCTCGTGCACGACCAGTTGGCAGGCATCCAGGTACGCGGCATCCGCGTCCAGACCGAGGTGGGCGCAGAGCGACGCGAGTACGCGCGTGGGCGACGACAGCAGCTCCTCCAGGCGAGCAACGAGCACCGCTTCAGGACGCTCCCGGGCAACGCGTTCCATCACTTCACAGCGTCGAAAATAGTCCTCGACGAACCGCTGGAGGCGAATGTGGGGATAGGTCCGATGCTGGGACAGGACCACCTGGAAGGGGTCACGGACGAGCTGGATGAGGCGCAGCGGAACGCCCAGTTCCGTCTCCAGTTCGTCCAAGCACCCTGGGTGCCGCGCCACCCATTCCGTGGCGTTGCCGGTCCTCACATCGCCGATGACGCGAAGTGATTCGAAGCAGCCCTGCCATTGGCCTGGCACGGCAAATCGGTAGTCGCCATCCAGACGCAGACGTCGGCCGGCCGCTCGATCCTTGCGGTAGACCAGCCAGAGCAGCTGCGAACGCCGGTACCCCTGCCTTAGGTACTGGAAGAGCCCCGCGTCCGCGGCCAGGCAGGTCTGGGGATGGGCGTTCAGCAGGGCGCCCACCAGCGAGCCGCCTCCACGCGGGTGCCCCAGGAAGACGGCGCAGCGGCGGAGTGAGTCGAAGATCGACCGGTCGCGCCAGCCCCCGACGAGCGACTCCACGAACGGCCAGGAAAGTCCCGAGGAACGAAGCAGCATGGCAGACTCCGCAAACCGAGGAAACCAGCGGTGACAGGTGGCGGGTATCCAGACCGGCGGGCGGGAAAAACCCGCGTCCGCCGGACCATGAGGGTCCTCAAGCCGCGCGGCGTCGAGTCGAAGCGGCGCGACCGGGGGGCACTTCCGCGTCCGGCCGGGAAAACGGCAGCACGGCCGGTCCCGACTCCTGCTGCGTGTCCAGATCCGTGGAGTATCCAAGCTGCTCCATGACGTCTCCGGCCTGCGAGAGGAAATGGTCCCGGTCGGACGGGGACAACCGCTTGATCTGATTGCGGTTCACGTCCGCCAGGAAGTGACCGGCCAGTTCCGACGGCTTCAGCCACACCACATCCCACTCCCGTCCGCCCTGCAAGCGATGGTTGCCCTGGTCGTCCATGACGCGGCGGACCTGCATGCGGAACTGCGTCAGGCGGTGCAGGTCCAACTCCGCGACGCCGCAGGCCCTCTGCATCAGCGTCCATGGGTCGGCGACGAGATCTTCGAACCGGAAGACCTCATAGCGAGGCAATCGCTCGGCGTCCGACAGCATCTTCTCGACGAGAACCCGGTAACGCCAGCCGATCTCCCGCGCCGGTCGTCCGCGGCGAACGTGGCCTTCGCAAAGCGCGAAGCCGTTGCGGACGAGTCCAAAGAACGACGCGTCGGGGTACATGTCGGCCCAGGCATCGTTCGCGTAGATCATGC
>CAZUJM010000434.1:0-2926 GCA_964620405.1 uncultured Pirellulaceae bacterium
CCGGGCGCGAACATCGGCGACCAGCAGGCCGTGTTCGAGGCCGTGCATGGATCGGCGCCGGACATCGCCGGCAAGAACATCGCCAATCCGCTGGCCATCGTGATGTCCGCCGTCATGATGCTTAACCACTTGGCGGCCGAGCGGGCCGACGACCGCTGCCGCGTCGCCGCCGAACGCATCAAGAACGCCTACGACCGCGCCCTGGCCGACGGCCAGAAGACACGCGACCTCAAGGGCTCGCTGGGTACCTCGGAGTTTGCCGACGCGGTCATTGCGCGGCTGGGTTGAGATCGGCCTGGTAAAAAGCGGCGGGAAGCAGCGGAGAGTGACGCGAAACGGGCACCGTTTCCGGCGACGTGGGAGACTGGACTCATGCTGGTGTGCGTCGATGCGGGAACGACGAATACGCGCGTCTGGCTGGCGTCGGCTGGTGAAGTCATCGCGCGGGCCGATGCGCTGGTGGGGGTCCGTGACACGGCTCGCGATGGCCATAACGGGAAACTGGTCGAGGCGTTGCGCGAGTTGATCCAGCAGGTGCTCGAGCAGGCGGGCTTCGCGCGGCCAACCGGCTGCTCGGTGCTTGCCGCAGGCATGATCACGTCGGCCCTTGGCCTGGAGGAAGTGCCGCATGTGCAGGCTCCGGCCGGCCCTGCGGAGCTGGCTGCCGCTGTGCGCCGCCTGCATCGTCCGGACATCAGCGAACTGCCCATCCTGCTGGTGCCCGGCGTCCGCTCGGGTACCATGCCGTGCTCGCTGCAGACGGTGTCGGAGAGCGACATCATGCGCGGCGAGGAGACGCTGGCCCTGGGATTGGTGGCGGAGCGCATGTTGCGGCCGCCCGGCCGCATCCTGAACCTCGGCTCGCACTGGAAACTCATCGACGTCGACGCCCAAGGCCGAGTCGCCGGCAGCCATACCTCGCTGTCGGGCGAACTGGTCCACGCCACGCAGACGCAGACGATCCTGGCCAGTTCCGTGGCGCAGGGACGGCCCGAGTCCCTGGATCGCGACTGGCTGGAGGCGGGTATCGGCGAGCAGCAGCGGCAGGGGCTGTCGCGCGCCCTGTTCGAAGTCCGACTGCTCGAACAGTCGCGCCAGGGAACGCCGGAGCAGCGGATGGCGTTCCTGGTGGGAGCTTACCTGGGCAATGAGCTCGATGCCTTGCAGCGAGCGGGCCGCTGGAAGGATGCGTCCGAAGTGCTCGTCGCGGGCCATGAAGTGTTGGCCGATGCCTGCTGCCATCTGCTGCGACAGCGGCATGTCACCGCCTCCGTGATCCAGGCATCCCAGGTCGAACGCGGTTTCCTCGCGGGTCTGCATGCGGTGGAACGCTTGGTCGCCTGACGCCTCGTGACCACTTGCACTTCGCAGTGCCTGGGAGGGGCGTGCCATCGACGCGACGCTTCTTGCGCCCGTTTCGCGGTCGCTCTCTTTTTCGCCAGGCTTCGCTGGTTCGTTCGATCGCCTGTTGTCCGCAGCGATCGCAGATTTTGAGTTTGGTTGTTCGCCAAATTGCCTTGTCTGGCTGGGTTCACGCTCGGGGGAGTCCAAGTGTTTTTCGAGCGGAAAACTCGTCTTGATTGCGAGTGAGGGGGTCGGCTATTCTGCGATAGTTCGTTGATGGTAGGCGCGCACGGAGTGTGTTGGCGCGGCGTTTCCGGGGAGGTGCACGCGAGGGCTTGCCTGCTTGGAGACGCGTGAGCGACACGCGAGTGACCTACGACTGGTCGGCGTGCTTTTCGCGGTGAATTCGTCAAGAAGCGTACGCGGGTTGGTCGAATCGCCTGTGTTCGCACGCATGGGAATCTGCGGGGGACTTTCCCGGCAGCGTCGGAGTGCCCTGCGGTGAGCGAACGGTAGACGCTGGTTTGCAGGGTGATTGTTGGCCAAACGCTTGCCCGCAAGTTACTGGTGGGCCAGTTGGTTGGCTCGCTGCTGGTTGGCTCGGGTCGGTTTTCGAAACTCTTTCGTGAGGTGCTCGTGAGCGTAAAGTAGGACGGCCGTTCGCTGGTTCGCGCGGGACTGCACGCAGTGTCCTTGCGAGACCTGGCTTGAATTCTCCGGCGACGTCGTACGCTTCGCGATTTCGAGTGCTTCACGGTGTGTGGAGCGATTCGCGGTGGGCAATGAAGCCTTTCGCGGGACGCTTCGGATGGGCTGTCGTGGTGAAGTGTTTGAGGCAGGGAGGCTAGTGATGGCACGGGTGCGGCTGCTGGTCCGTCTTTACGCGATTCTTTTCGGAGTGCTGTTGGTTGCCAGTTCGACCGGATCGTCGTTCGCGACGACGATCGTGGACCCCGACTTGAGCGACTACATGGTGATCCATCCGATCAGCGCGACGCTGATCCATGGCACCGATCGCACGGCGGTGACGCCGGCACTCTACAACGGCGACGGGCTGGATGGCACGAATCCGCTGCTGGCGCCGCACGGCAACGATCCTTCCACGGCATGGATCTACGAAGCCGGCGCCAGTGACTACCCAGTGTCACTCGAGTTCGACCTCGGCGGCAACTTCCTCGTGACCGAAATGTGGCTCTGGCAGCTGCAGGGCACGATGGCCGACTATGGCGTCCGCGAGTTTGACGTGATCATGAAGGACGCGAATGGAACGCTTGTCGGGCAGCTGACCACGAACGTGGATCAGTTGAAGGCGGCCGAGTTCGGACCGGTCGTGCACTTCAGCGCGTTCGGCGACTGCATCCTGCTGCCCTTCCCGGACTGCGTGCGGTTCGTGGAGTTGGCGATTCGTGAAAACCTGGGCAACGCGCAGTTCCTGGGATTGGCTGAAGTTGCCTTCGCGGGCCGCCAGAAGGGAGCGCTGGTCCCCGAACCTTCGGCGCTGGCTCTCAGCAGCCTGGGGCTGCTGATGCTGGCCGCTCGGTGCCGCCGTCGCAAGTAGCCGCCGGCCCGGCGGGAAGTGGGC
>CAZUJM010000435.1:0-2915 GCA_964620405.1 uncultured Pirellulaceae bacterium
TCGGCACACGGCGTGTGCCGACTACGAGAGCGCGTCGACTACGAGGTGGCGGCGTGTTCCTCGATGACTTGCGCACGCAATTCGCTGCTCGCATCCGAGGAGGAAGTGTCGAGCGACTTCGTCTTCGGTGACGCCGACGTGTCACTAGCGCCGCGGAGGATCCTCGCCAGCTTGGCCGCTTCGGTGCGGATGTTGTGGCGTTCCTGGACGCGGCGTTTACCGGCTTCGCCCATGCGAGCGAGCTGCTCGGGAGTCGCATCGAGTGCGGCCTGCATGGCTTGGGCCAGCTGGTCGGCGTCGCCGGCGGGGATCAGCCAGCCGTTCTCGCCGGGGAGCACCAGTTCAGGGATGCCCGCGACGTAGGTGGTCAGCACCGGGCGGCCCAGGGCCAGCGACTCCATGATCGCCACGGGAAGACCTTCGGCCGAACTGGGCAGCACCAGGCACCGCGACGCCTCGAGCCATTCTTGGATCTGGGCCTGCGTCTGCCAGCCGGCGAAGTGCAGGTACGATTCGATGCCGTGTCGACGCGCTTCCCGCTGTAGGCCATCCCGCAGTTCGCCGTCGCCGATGAGGACCACGCGAAATGGAGGCACATGCGGCGCGAGTCGGCGGATGGCTTCGAGGAGCAGGAAGTGGCCTTTCTGCGGGGAGAGCCGGCCGAGGCAGACGAGCTGGCGGGTTGCGGGGACGGGTGTGAGCGGGCGTTGGAGGAAGTCCTCCGAGAGTCCGCAGTGCACGACCTGGATCCGGGGCCAATGTTCGACGTCGCACCAGCGCTGGAGCTGGCTGCGTCCGAATGAACTGATGCCCACGACGAATCGCGACTCGCGGATCTTCTGCCCGAGCAGTTCTTGGTCGGGCCGGTCGAACTCATCGGGACCATGGACGGTAAAACTGTAAGGGGGTCCGCCGAGTTCGTGCGCGAGCAGCGCGATGGTGGCGGGGTTGGTGCCGAAGTGCGCGTGCAGGTGTTCGACCTCTTCACGCTCCAGCACCATTGCCAGATGAGCCGCCTCGGCCAAGTAGGCGGCGTGTTTCGCAAAGCCCTTGCCGGAGTGCCTCCAGGCCTTCCAGGCCGTGCGGGCAGCTCGGCAGAATCGCAGCGGATGCCGCACGGCGCGCTCCAGCAGGCCCAGCAGGCAGCGGCGCGGATCGAGCACTCGGCGCGTCCTGGAGAACTCGTCGAGGTCTTCCGGGTCGATCAGGGTTTCGCGCGTGGTACGGATGGTGAACCGGCGGATTTCGAACCCTTCACGTTCCAGCGCGCGGATCTCCCGGCGGACGAACGTGTGGCTGATGGCCGGATACTGGTTGACGAGGTAGGCAATGCGTTTCATACCCTCAGTCTAGAACCATCCAGACGGCCTTGAGGTACTCCGTCTCCAGGCAGTTGCCAAGGACCGGATGGTCGGGGGCCGCTCCGGTTTTGCCGATGATCCGCATTTCGCGGCCCAGCGGTCGCCCCGGCTCGGGAGCTTCACCCGGGTTCAGGCCCGCCCGCCGCGCGGCCGCCGCCAGCAGGTTCACGAACTCCGCCTCTGACAACAGTCCCGCGCACGAACAGCTGAGCAGGATTCCGCCGGGCCGCACCACCTGCATGGCCAGTTGGTTGAGCGCGAAATGCTTGCGCGTGCCCTCTTCGACCTCGGCTCGCGTGCGGATCAGTTTGGGTGGGTCGAGGATCACGACATCGTACTGGCGTCCGTTCTGGATCATGTCGCGGAGGAAGGCGAAGGCGTCGGCCTGCACGAACTTCACCCGCGCCTGGTTCAAGTTCGCGTTCTCGCGAGCCAGCGCCAGCGGATGGTGGTCGAGGTCGATGCCGGTCACGCGTTCGGCCTTGCCCAGCTTGGCGGCCTGCACCGAGAATCCGCCCGTGTAGCAGCAGATGTCCAGCACGTCCTTGCCGGCGCAGAATTCCGCCAGCCGCTTGCGGTTCTCGCGCTGGTCGCAGAAAAAGCCCGTCTTGTGGCTCTCGTCGAAGCGGATGCGGAACCGCGTGCCGTATTCTTGGATCGTCACCTGCGACGGCAATTCCGCGGAACGCAGCGACGGCGGTTCACAGCCTTCCTGGCTGACGAACTGCGGGCTGGGCTGGATCAGCGTGTGTTTGGTTCCGCAGAGCGGCGCGAGGCGGGCCAGGATGTCCTGCGCCCGCTGGTACATGCCCAGGCTGAAGACTTCCGCCGATAGCACATCCCCGAACCGGTCGACCACCAGCCCGCTCATGCCGTCCGACTCCGCGTGTACCACGCGATAGGCATCGCTGTCGCGCGGGATGCCCAGCAGCCCATGTCGCAGGTCGACCGCGCCGCGCAGGCGTTCGTTCCAGTCTTCCTCCGAGGGCAGGTCGGGACCATGCCACAGCATGCGAATGGCGATCTCGCTGCGCGGGTTGTAGATGCCGTAGCCTGACAACTGCTCGTCACCATCGTAGACCGCGACCAAGTCGCCCGGCTGCGCTCGCTCCACCCGGTCGATCCGCTTGCGATACAGCAGCGGGTGCAGCGTCTTGGCGCGTACATAGACGGCGGGAATGGAAGCCGAGGGAGGCACGACCAGAGGCCGCGCGTCGAACCGCGGAGGGCTCGAAGGCAGTCGACGGTCGCGCGATTCTTCGTCGAAGTTTGCCCGCGGGTAGCGGGGCCGATCCCCGACCGCCGGCCGCTTGCCGCCCGGTCCCGTACGCGGCCCGCCACTTCCGCGACTGGCACCGCCACGCCCCTCGGAGCTGTAGCCGCCGCGATAGCCGCCTCCGCTGCGTTCACCGGAGGGCCGGCCGCCGGAGGGTCGGTCTCCAGACGGTCGACTACCCGCTGGTCGACTGCCCGCTGGTCGACTGCCCGCTGGTCGACTACCCGCTGGTCGACTGCCCGCTGGTCGACTGCCCGCTGGTCGACTGCCGGAACCGC
>CAZUJM010000436.1:0-2865 GCA_964620405.1 uncultured Pirellulaceae bacterium
GCCGTTGGGAAGGATGGAGATGCGATCGAGGGGCAGGCCGCAGGCGTCACGCAGCGTCTTGGCCGTCGCGATGCTTGGGCAGACGATGCCGTCGGTCCGGGAAAGTCCCCATCGCGTGGCCAGTGCCCGGAGTCGTCGGCGGGCGGGCGTCAGGTTGATCTCGCCCAGCACCGTGCCTCGTTCCGCATGGATATGGAAAGGCGTGCCAGCCATGCGGATGGCCAGTACGCTTTCCAGCAGGGTGCCCCAGTTGTGCGAATAGGCCAGGTCGATTCGCTGTTCACGCAGTTCGCGGGCCAGTTCGCGCACGATCCGCAGGTTGGAACCGTCGCGCTTGTTCAGGGCGATCACCTGCCGCAACTCCGGTTCAATCCAGTTCGCGGCCGCCGTCGACTCGGTGAGTGAAATCACTACCGTCTCGTAGCGACTCGGATCCAGGTGGTTGACCAGGTTGGCAACGCAGCGTTCCATTCCACCCTTGCCGAACGAGGGCAGGACGAAGGCGATGCGCAGCCGGTGGGGACGCTCGTGGGGCAGGGTCATCAGCATGATTCAACCAGCACTCGAAAGGACAGGAACGGAAACTCCGCGTGTGCTATGCCATGGTGGAGTTTAGCATTCGCGAGAAACGAATCCGGCCGGAGTTCCGGTGATGCGGAAGTTCCCCGCTTCGATCCGTTCTCGTCGATCCTGTCGCCCGGGTAAGGCGCGAGCCGAGTGGCCTGGGTAGAGGAGAACTCCTGGGGGCGACGTAAGAGGAAGGGCTTCGGATCGGCGGCCGGACATCGCCCCCGGGCTGGTTGGAGTCTAGCGCCCGAGGGAGCCGGGTTGATTCTAGGAGTCCACGCGCATCGAGACAACCGGCGCCCGCGTCTCCTGGTGGCAGAAGTTACTCCCTTTCGCGAACACCGCGCGAGACAACGCGGGCAAGTCGAGCATGCGTTGCCGGCGAACGAGCGGGAGTCCGCAAGGGGGTACACCCCACCGGTGATGTTTCCTGGGCTGCCCGCAGTAGCGTGATTTCCCGGCCTCCCGTGGCGACTTTGAGTGATTGTCACCGGATATGCCCCATACTTTCGCGGGCACGGCTTTCCGAGTCCAAGCGGGCCAGCGAGCCACCGGATCGCGGTGCTCGTGAACGAGTTGCGGTCGCGAAGCCCTCCGCGTTTCTCGGCTGCCGCGGACATCGGAGAGGTATCGCGAGGTCGTGAACCGAAGGACTCTTCTCGCGAACGTCGGACGAACGGAACGAGACGAGCAGGACAACACTAGCGGAATTAACTGACGAAGAAGGCATCTTGCATGGCCAGAGCCAAGAGAATACTGCGGAACGTCGTCGCGAACTGGGTGGGCCTCATCTTCCAGCTGGTGCTGTCGTTCTGCCTCACGCCGCTGGTCGTACGCCTGCTCGGCCCGACGCAGTTTGGCTTGTGGGCGTTCATCACCGGAACGATGGGCTACTACGGCCTGCTCGACCTGGGCATGCGCGCGGGCATGACGCAGTACATGGCTCGGTCGCTGGCCCGGAAGGACTATGAGCGAGCCAATCGGGTTGCCAGCACGGGGGTCGTGACGCTGGGCAGTTGCGGACTGCTGGCCTTCGCAGCTTCGTGCCTGCTGGCGGTCTTCCTGCACCTGGTGCTGGACGTGCCGGCCGAATACCAGCAGTCCATCCGCTGGGCCGTGGTCATTGTCGGTTTCTCGGTGGCCGTGCAGTTCATCTGCTTCCCTTTCTCCGCGGTCTTCTCGGCCACCCAGCGATATGACCTGTCCAACGCGTTGGGGATGTCGACGTCGATGTTGGGAGCGATCCTGACCTACTTGGCCTTGTCGAACGGATATGGCCTCGTCGGTGTCGCCACCGCTACCTCGGTGGCCAACACGCTCGGTTACCTGGCCCGCTGCCTTGTGGCCTTCCGGCTGCTGCCAACCCTCCGCATTTCGCTGGGCCGGGCGCAGTGGACCCAGGCTTGGGAGATTGTGTCGTTCGGCGTCTGGAGCGTCCTGAATGCCGCATCGCACCAGCTGATCCACTACTCCGACATCCTGGTCATTGGACTCTTCCTGCCCGTGGAAGCCGTCACGCCGTTTGCCCTGGGCGGTTCGCTGGCACTGCACTTCGACCGAGTGTTTCGTTCGGCGGCGGGCGTGTGTTTTCCAGAAGTCACCAAACTGGACGCCGAAGGGGATGAGCACCAGTTGCGACGCTTCTTCCTGGTGGGGACACGGTTGATGTTCAGCCTGGCCGTCACGCTGGCCGTAGTCTCCACCCTTTGGGCTGACGCCTTTTTCAATATCTGGGTGGGAACGGACGTGGCCGCGGGCAAAGGCTTCTGCCGCATCGCCACGATCTATTCGACCCTGGCCGTGGGCGCGGCCGTGACCTGCGGACAGGCGCTGGGGCGCCAAGTCGTGCTGGGCACCGGGCGCGTTCGGAAGCTGTCCGTGCTCTCGGCGGGCGAGGGTGTGTTGAATGTGTTGCTGAGCATCCTGCTGGCGGGGCCGCTGGGCTTGGGGCTGTGGGGAGTTGCCATCGGCACGCTGGTGCCCGCGGTGCTCTGCCACGGTTTTGTGATTCCGTGGTTCGTGGCCAAGATGCTGGACGTTCCCTACCGCCGCTACGTGCAGGGTGTCCTGCTCCGCGTGGCGGCGATGGCCGGCGGGCTCCGTCAGGTCGCCGACCTCCCGGACCCGGTCGGCGAGGTCGTCGACTCGTGGGAGCGCCCCAACGGCCTCCGGATGTCCCGCGTCCGTGTCCCGCTCGGCGTCGTCGCGATCATCTACGAGAGCCGGCCCAACGTGACCTCGGACGCAGCGGGGCTGTGCGTGAAGTCGGGGAACGCCGCGTTCCTGCGGGGCTCGTCC
>CAZUJM010000437.1:0-2798 GCA_964620405.1 uncultured Pirellulaceae bacterium
ACCCGCTCACCGTCCTTGCCATCGAAGTAAGCGGCCTTCATCTTCACCAAGTCGATGATGCCCTCGAACTTCTCGCCAGCGCCCATCGGCAGCTGCACCATCACCGCGTCCACGCCCAGCTTCTCACGCAGCTGCTCGGTCACGCGGAACGGGTCGGCTCCCGTGCGGTCCATCTTGTTGACGAACGCCAAACGCGGCACATGGTACCGCTTCATCTGGCGATCGACGGTGATCGACTGCGACTGCACGCCACCGACGGCGCACAGCACCAGCACGGCTCCGTCCAGCACGCGAAGACTGCGTTCCACCTCGACCGTGAAATCCACGTGGCCGGGCGTGTCGATCAGGTTGACGTGGTAGCCATTCCACTGGACGAAGGTGGCAGCGCTGGTGATCGTGATCCCGCGCTCCTTCTCCAACTCCATGTGGTCCATCGTGGCGCCATCGCCACCTCCACGCACCTCTTCCATCTTGTGAATACGACCCGTGTAGAACAAGATCCGCTCGCTGAGCGTGGTCTTGCCGGAGTCGATGTGAGCGGAGATACCGATGTTGCGAACTTTTGTCAGGTCCATGGCAGATCAGAAAATAAAAAGGGAGGTGGAAAGGCAAAAAGGGGCGCGTAAGTCTCTCGGCATCGTCGGGCAAAGTTCCCGGGAGGGGCCGATGTTGTCTAGCATTCACGGAGCGTCAGGCAGGAGGCGAGTCGCGGCCGGGCTGCCAACCGTACTCCACCCGGAGCGTCTAAGTCCAACGCGGGCTATTCGACGGCTGCTTCCGGGTCACCCAACCGCTTTTTTACCGGACAGAGGCCTGCCGCGACCAAAGGCGACGACGCTCCCGGGCACCTAATTCATGCCCGGAGTCCTCCCGGCCCGGAGTCGCCCATGCCTGGCGGCTCTCTCCACCGACCCCACCGAAACGAGCGGGATCATGGATTTTGGGAAAGGAACGCTTGCATGCCCATCGCAGGCGCACCAAGACGTAGCTGCGGAATATAAACATCTTGGCCCCCGTCGACTATCCCTAATCGACTTCTCGCCAAGATTTCCGAGCAGCCGTCTGGCATCGGGCCGCGTTCGGCGGCATCCGGCCGAGTTGCTGGCGGCTGAGAGCAAGACGCGCCAAAGCCGCCCGAACCCCGCACTCAACCTGCTTCACCCGGCTTCAGAATCTTAGCGCCGGCGAGCGACGCGGCCAGACCCGCCTTTGCATGGCCCCCGTTCAAGACGGCGGCCTGGACGCGGACAAGTTCGCCACAGATCCCAGCCCCCCATCTACCTCGCTCGGTCTCGGAACGGCTGGCTGGCCTGATAGAGCGTCTGGCGACTCCGCAGTTCCTGGGCGGCGTCAGCCGGTGCCTTCTGGATCGCCTGCCCGAGCGAACTGAGGGCCTCGTTGAACTGCTGCGCATTGGCTTGGGCGGCGGCGAGCGTATCCAGGTAGCGATAGTCGTCGGTGCCGTCGATCTGGATCGCCCGTTCGGCCGAACGGAGGGCCAACTGGGGATCGCGGAATCGTTCATCCGGACAGGTCGCCATCAGCCACGCCGCACTCTGGTACGCACGGCCCAACGACTTGTCCAACTGGATCGCCCGTCGGTAGTCCTGAGCGGCCAGTTCCCAGTGTCCGAGGTACGCGTGCAGGTCGGCCCGGTCGGCGAACGCCACCGCATTGCTCGGCTCGGCCTTGATCACATCGTCGAAGTCACCCAGCGCCGCTTCGAACTGCCCGCGATAGAAACGAGCATGCCCGCGGCCCATACGGGCTCCCAGGTCGCTCGGATCCAACTGCAGCACACCACTGTACTCCTGCTCCGCCTCTTCATACTTACCCAGTTCCAACCAGAGCTCGGCGCGGTTGAAACGCGTGTTGGTGTAGTTGGGATTCAGACGGATGGCTTCGCCGAAACTGGCGATCGCCTCATCGTAACGTCCCAGCATGGCCATGCTGACACCCCGATTATGGAAGGCCCGCCAGCCTTCGCGGATGCTGATGGACGCCGAGTAGTCTTCGATGGCCCGTTCTTCCATGCTGACGGACTGCCTGGAGTCGTCGGCCTCCATCAGCCGGCCGGCTTCCTGCGCGTACGCTTCGCCACGCCGATTCAGCAGCCAGGCCTCCAGTTGCGGCAGGTAGGCACGTGCCTCTTGATCCAAGGAGTTCGGGTCGATCGACTGGCACTGCTGGATGCAGCGATCGAGCAACTGGATGGAGTTCGCTTGAGCAGCCTCGCGGTAGATGGCATCCAAGCTGGCCCGCACGCGCGCGGTCGCGGCCTGCGGCGCGACGTCAGCAACCGAAGCGACGCGCGCGGCCGGTCGTCCCGCATACGGTCCCTCCGCCGCGTTCCGGCCACCGCCGGCCCATCCGCCCGGCACAGGCAGGCCAGGAAACCGAGTCTGCGCCTGGGCCGAACCCAAGGACACCGGGCCCAGCACCAGCAGGCCCAACCCCAACGCCCAGGCGGACCTGTGTTTCACCGTTTGCAGGCAAGATCGCATCGGAAACCTCCTGTTTCACAAACGACGCGTGGTCGCCCCTCAACTCCTCAGGGCATCCGCATCGTTCCTCCGCGTCCAGCGAATCCTGGGACGCGGCTGCCGGATCATAGCTGCTCCCCGCACACCAACCAAGGCAAACCGGGTAATTCAGATCCTGAGTGACAGCATCCGGTCAGCCAGCAGCGAGTCGCCAAACAGCCGATGGCCCGATGTAGTCGGCACGCGGCGTGTGCCGGCTTCCATGCGTACCCGTAGTCGGCACACGCCGTGTGCCGATTTGTTCCGCCTATCAGG
>CAZUJM010000438.1:0-2792 GCA_964620405.1 uncultured Pirellulaceae bacterium
GCGTGCTGGAGAAGATCCGGCTCGCCGAAAAGATCGGCCTCTTCACGACCGACGAAGTGGGACCGCCGCGGATCGCCGCGGAACTGGTCGCGCGGCAGGTCGACTATTTTACGATCTACGTCTGTGAAAACCTGGGGTCGCCGGACGAGCGGGTGACGCAGGCCGATCCGGCGGATATCGCCCGGCAGCGTTTTTCGCCGCTGAACGTCATGATCCTGGTGCGGAAGCCGGATGTGCCGGATCGTCCCGCCGAGATGCGGGGCCTGCGTCTGTTCGGCAATCGGGACGATCTCTTCCTGCAGTCGCAGCCTAAACGCGGCCTGCTGACTCCGATGGAAGTCCGCGTGCTGGCCCTGGCCGAATTGGACCTGGGGCCGTCGAGCATCGTGTGGGATGTCGGCGCGGGCAGCGGTTCGGTGGCCATCGAAGCCGCCCGGCTCGCTCCGCAGGGTACGGTCTACGCGATCGAGATGGATCCGGAGGACCACCAGCTGATGGCGAGCAACGCCGAACGCTTCCAGGTGGGACCCAGCCTCGTGCGGATCCTCGGGGCAGCGCCCGACGCCTGGAAGGACATTCCCGATCCGGACGCGGTCTTCGTGGGAGGCACCGGCCGCGCGGTCGGGCAGATCGTCGCGCTGGCCCTCGGTCGACTCAAGGTCGGCGGACGCCTGGTCGTCAACACGGGCAGCATGGACAACGTCTTGGCCATCCGCGAAGTGCTGCTGGGCGTGAAGGGTGAAGCGACGCTACGGATGCTCCAGATCTCGCACGGGACCGACCAGCTCGATCGGCTCGCGCTCGAAGGTCGGAGTCCCACGTTCTTGTGGACGTTCGTCAAAGGCGCGTGAGGGAGAGAGCGGAGGGGAGACGGAGAGACGATGGCTTGGTGCGTGAAGGGGAGGGATAGGGAGAGGGAGGTGTAGGGAGAGGGAGGTGCGACCGGGACGGTCGCGCTCCAACTTACGCTCCAACTTACGCTCTAACTCACGCTCCAGCTACTCTTCGCCGTAGTACTGTTTGATGGTGGAGATGAACAGTTCGCCGTAGTCTTCGCACTTTTTGTCGCCGACGCCTTTGACCTGGCGGAAGGCTTCGAGCGACTTGGGGGCGCGGCGGGCCATTTCGCGGAGGGCGGCGTCGGCGAAGACGACGTAGGCCGGCACCGCCCGCTGCTCGGCCTGGTCGCGGCGCAGGATCCGCAGCACCTCGAACAGCCCCCGGTCGACATTCGACCAGTCGTCGTCCGGAGTGCTTCGTCGTCCCGCATTCGCGCCCTTGGTGTCTTTCCGCGGTCGCGGACGCAGCAGGCGCGGCGTCTGTTCGCCGCGCAGCAGTTGCCTACCCTCGGGCGTCACCTGCAGCAGCGAATACTCGCCGACCTTTTCCAGGAATCCCTGCCCGACCAGCTGCTCGATCCAGTCGCGGACCTGCCGGCGATCGTAGTCGGCCAGCAGCCCGTAGGTGCTCAGTTCCTGGTGCCCTTGCTGCAGGATCCGCTGGTCGTTGGAACCGACGAGTACCAGGGAGGTGTAGTCGGCGCCGAAGCGTTCGCGGAGGCGGAGGACGCAGGAGAGGATCTTCTGGCCGAGCGTGAGGGGATCCTCGACGAGGTCCAGTTCGTTCAGGCAGACGTCGCAGGCGCCGCAGGGGATCTGTTCGAGGTCCTGGCCGAAGTATTCGACGATGGCCTGGTGGCGGCAGGTGACCGCGCGGCAGAAACGGGCCATGGCCTCCAGCGATCGCTCGGCACCTTCCTGCGCCACCGGATCTTCGTGGTTGATCATGCTCTTCCAGGTCATCACGTCGCCGGCCGAATAGAACAGCCAGCAGTCGGAAGCCAGGCCATCGCGGCCCGCGCGGCCGCTCTCCTGCTGGTAGTTCTCCAGCGACTTCGGCATGCCCGCGTGGATCACGAACCGCACGTCCGGCTTGTCGATGCCCATGCCGAAGGCCACGGTCGCCACGATGACATCGCAGCGGTCCTCGATGAACGACTCCTGGTGCCGCTTCCGCTGTTCGTCCTCCAGCCCCGCATGGTATGCCAAGGCGCGCACTCCCTGCTCCTGCAGCGCGACCGTCGTGCGGTCGACTTCGGCGCGGCTGATGCAGTAGATGATCCCCGACTCGCCCGCATGCTGCTCCAGCACGCCCTGGATCTGCCGCATCAGCTGCGCGCGGGGCCGCACGCGGTAGGTCAGGTTGGGCCGATCGAAGGAGCCGACCAGCACCTCGGGGTCCTGCAGGCCGAGCTGCTCGATGATGTCCTGCCGCACCTGTTCCGAAGCGGTGGCCGTGTAGGTGTGGATGGCCACGCCGGGGAACGCTTCCCGCAGTCGGCTCAACCCGCGGTACTCGGGGCGGAAATCATGGCCCCAGTTGCTGATGCAGTGCGCTTCGTCGATGGCGAAGAAGGCCAGCGGCACCTCCTGCAGGAACTCCAGCATCCGCTCGCCCAGCAGTCGTTCCGGGGACACATAGAGCAGCCGGAGCTTTCCGCCGCGGACCTGCTGAGCGACGCGGCGGCGTTCGTCGGCGGATTGGCTGCTGTTCACGCACGCCGCGGCCACGCCGCACGCCTGCAGCGTGTCGACCTGGTCCTTCATGAGCGAGATGAGCGGCGAGATGACGACGGCCAGCTTCGACTGGCAGACGGCGGGAGCCTGGAAGCAGAGCGACTTGCCGCCACCGGTGGGCATGATGACCACCGAGTCCCGGCCGGTGACCACGCAGTCCATGGCTTCACGCTGCAGCGGCCGGAGCTGATCGTAGCCCCAATACTGCTGCAGGGC
>CAZUJM010000439.1:0-512 GCA_964620405.1 uncultured Pirellulaceae bacterium
GAGAACGGCGTTCGCCCACGCACGGCCTTCCGAACCGCTTCACACACGGCGTAGAACCGCGTGTCGTCGACATCGCCCAGGAACTTCAGCGTCACATGCAACTGGTCCGGCGCGACCCAGCGGACGCCCGAGGTGGTTCGCGATAACGCGGTCAGCAAGGTCTTCGCCCGCCGACGCACTTCCGCGTTCAAGTCGATTGCCACAAACGTTCGCTGCCGTGCCATGCTGGTCCCCGTGACATAACAACCAGGCCCGTTGCGTTCGTTGTCCGGCAGCGGCATCCTCGGCTTTCTCGAAGACCTTGGTTGTAATCGCTGGTCGCGTCTCCCCAAAGTCCCCGACGAAAGGTTTCTTGCGGGCTGGAGCGCGACCGTCCTCGGTCGCATCGTGAAGCCTTAAGGCGTCGACGTGGCTTGTGTACGCTGCGAGTGCGGCATGGAGCGCGACCGTCCTCGGTTGCATCGTGAAGCCTTAAGGCGTCGACGTGGCTTGTGCGGCGCCGCTAGTGCGGC
>CAZUJM010000439.1:522-2774 GCA_964620405.1 uncultured Pirellulaceae bacterium
TGTGCCTGAGCGTCAGGCGTTGCGTGCTGGGCGCCGCAAGTGCGGCCGGGACGGCCGCGCTCCAAACAGCTAGGCCGGAGCGCGACCGTCCTCGGTCGCATCGTGAAGCCTCAAGGCGCCGGGCGTTGCGTGCTGGATGCTCCAACGCGCGATCAGTTCACCGTTTCCGCTCCGCCGGTGTTCTGGTCGCCGATCGTGTCGGTGCCGAATCGCCAGAACCAGTCGAGTCCGGCTTGGCCGAAGAGCGTATCGACGGCCGTTCCGTCCGTGAGCACGGTCGTGCTGCTGAGCGTATTCGATCCGTTCAGCCCGCCGCCGTTGCGGAGGTTGTTGATCCGCGCGGCGTAGGCCAGGTCCAGTCGCGTCCACTCGGCGCGAATGGCATCCAGGGCCGAGCGGTTCAGCGTCTTGGTGGCCTCGTTGTAGTACGCGAACAGGCCGCCCGCCAGCACGTCCTCATCGTCGCCACCCTCCAGCTTGTCCGCCCCCGCGCCGCCAAACAGCAGGTCGCGGCCGCCCAGGCCGAACAGCTGGTCGTTGCCGGCCGCTCCGATCAGGATGTTGCTGAGTGCGTTGCCGCGCAGCGTGTCGGCGCCCGACGAGCCGATGACCATCTCGAAGGCGTCGGCCGCACCCAGCACGATGCTCAGGTTCGCGCTGACGATCTGCGCCGCCGTCACCGCCAGGTCAACGGTCACCGCCGCCGTCGACGCCGAGAAGTCCAGCAGGTCGACGCCCCCGGTATCGGTGAGCGTATCGGTGCCGAGCGCCGCGGTCGTGGTGAAGGAATAGGTGTCATCGTCGCCACCGCCCTGCAACGAGTCGTTGCCCGCGCCGCCAATCAGCAGGTCGTTGCCGTTGCCGCCAATCAGCGTGTCCGTGCCTGCGTTCCCCACCAGGCGATTCGCCTGGCCGTTGCCCGTGATCTGGTCGGCCAGCGATCCACCGACGACGTTCTCGAACACTTCCGCGCCGCTGAGCGTCACCGTCAGGCCGGTGCTGATGACCTGCGCGGCGGTGCTGCCGAGGTTCAGCACAACCGCCTTGGTGGTCGTCAGGGCGAAGTCCAGTGTATCGTTGCCGCCGGGCACGGTCTCCGTGACCAGGTCGCTGCCCTGGGCGATGTCGGCGTCGAAGACGTAGGTGTCATCGCCATCGCCGCCGGCCAGCGAGTCGTTGCCGGGGCCGCCCGTGAGGCGGTTGGCCAGCGAGTTGCCGGTCAGGGTATCGGCGAGCGACCCGCCGACAATCGTTTCCAGCCCGTCGCCGGCACTGAGCGTCAGCGACAGGTTACCGTTCACCGTCTGCAGCGTCGTCAGCCCAAGGTTCAGCGCCACGGCCTGCGTCGTGGTTAGCGCGAAGTCCACCGCGTCGATGTCCGCGCCGGCCGCTTCGGTGATCGTATCGCTGCCGAGCGTCGTATCGGCGTCGAATCGATACAGGTCGCTGCCCGCCTCACCCGCCAGACTGTCGTTGCCAGCCTGGCCCTCCAGTGTGTCATTGCCGGCGCCGCCCGTGAGGCCGTCGTTGCCCGCTCCGCCCAGCAGCAGATTGGCCAGCGCATTGCCGGTGAGCGTATCGGCCAGGCCGCCGCCGGTCAGGTTTTCAAACAGGCTGGCGCTGCCAAGGACCAGCTTGAGGTTCGTGGCGTGCACGGTCTGCTCCGTTGCCAACGCCAGGTTCACCGCGACGGGAACGGTCGTCGTGTCGGCGAACGAGAGCAGTTCGGTGCCTCCTGAGGCTGCCGTCTCCACCAGTTCGTCGATCCCCAGCGGCATGTCGACATCGAAGGCGTAGGTGTCGTTTCCGGTGCCGCCGGTGAGCTTGTCGTTGCCGCCCCTGCCGACCAGCAGGTTGGCCAGCGCGTTGCCCTGCAGTTTGTCGTTGCCGTCGCCACCCACGAGTTCTTCGAAGGAGTTCACGGCGTTCAGCTTGAGGATCAGGTTGCCATTCACGGTCTGTCCGGGGAGCGGCACGATCCCAAGGTTCACATCCACGGCCAGCGACGTGGCCGAGAAGTCCAGCCGGTCGAGGCCGCCGCCGCTGGCTACCTCCGTGAGTGTGTCGGTGCCCAGGCTGCTGTCGGCGTCGAACAGGTAGACGTCGTTCCCCTTGCCGCCGGTGAGGCTGTCATCGCCGGCTCCGCCCGAAAGCAGGTCGGCAACGGTGCCGGTGGTAAGCGTATCGGCTCCATCGCCGCCAAAGACGGCGATCGGCTTGGTGTAGGCCGCGGCGCTGAGCGTATCGCTGCC
>CAZUJM010000440.1:0-2770 GCA_964620405.1 uncultured Pirellulaceae bacterium
CATCAGAGACCTCCGCCAGATCGCTAGCAATAAGAGCGCCCAGATTGTCAGACGAGCAGGATAATTGGAAGTGTGACAAACGCGCTCATTCTCGGCATCCCTATCGTCGATCAAAGAGATGTCTCTGAAACGCTGAGGTTCCGCCACAATCATCGGTTGTGGTCTCCGAGCCAGCGACGTCCCCCCGGTTTTGAGTAGCACGAAGGATTAGAGTCCGAGCCTGAGGTGAAGGAGATCGGACGTGAAGAAGCGGTTTACGGAAGAGCAGATCATCGGCTTTCTGAAGGAGGCCGAGGCGGGAGTGGCGATCAAGGAGCTTTGCCGTCAGCACGGATTCTCGGAGGCGAGCTACTACCTGTGGCGCAGCAAGTACGGCGGGATGGACGTGTCGGATGCGAAGAAGCTGCGGGCGCTGGAGGCCGAGAACGCGCGGCTGAAGAAGCTTCTGGCCGAGTCGATGCTCGAGAACGAGGTGACGCGTGAGGCACTGCGAAAAAAGTGGTGACCGCACCGGCACGACGCGAGCTGGTGCGGTGGATGCAGACGCGTGGGCTGTCGGAGCGGCGCTGCTGTCGGCTGCTGGGCATGAGCGCGAGCGCGTTGCGCTACGAGCGGCGAGCGGACCGCAACGCCGAGCTGCGGCAGAAGATCGTAGCCATCGCCCAGCGCCATCGGCGCTACGGTGCGGCGATGATCTATCTGAAGCTGCGCCAGGCCGGCGAACGGGTGAACCACAAGCGGGTCGATCGGCTTTACGCGCAGGAGGGTCTGCAGGTACGTCGTCGGCAGCGCAAGAAGATCCCGATCGGCGATCGCCAGCCGCTGATTCGTCCCTCGGCGCCAAACGAGGTGTGGTCGATGGACTTCGTGTTCGATCGGGTGGCCGACGGACGGGTGATCAAGTGCCTGGCGATCGTCGACGACGCGACGCACGAAGCGGTGGCGATCGAGCCGGAGCACAGTATCGGGGGCACGCGGCTGACCCGGCTGATGGACCGGATCTGTTCGCTACGAGGCCGGCCGAAGATCATCCGGACGGACAACGGGCGCGAGTTCACCGGTCGGGCGATGCTGACCTGGGCGCACCGGAACGAGGTGGCGCTGAAGCTGATTGAGCCCGGAAAGCCGAATCAGAACGCGTATGTCGAATCGTTCAACGGTCGCTTGCGCGATGAGTGCTTGAACGAGCACTGGTTCATCAGCCTGGCGCATGCACGCGTGGAGATCGAACGCTGGCGACGGGAATACAACGAGGAAAGGCCCAAGCGATCCCTGGGAGGGTTGCCACCGGCAGCCTACGCAAGGCAACTGGCCGATAAGGCCCATACAATGCCCGGAACACTCTAAACCCAACCGCTACTCAAGGCGGGGGGACGTCGCAGCGTCAGCGTTTCGCTCGATTCGTCTGCTCACCGCAGTGACCAGCCCCCCGGAGCGAACTCACGCCATTAACCTCTACGAAGTATGGCCCTGGAATTGGCCCGTTGAATTACCTATCCGCTGGAGTGCCGCTGACCTGTTCCCCCGCTCGTGCTCTACGGCAATGAAGCGGCAGGTCATCGACGTGGCCCTCATGGCGTCGTTTTCATGACCGCCCAAATTCTTCGCCAATAAACGGAGCGGCCTGAATGCTCAGGTTCGTGACTACGCTGACAGAGATCGGGATGCTGGCTTACTGGGTCCTCGCGAGCGCACTCGTTATCGGCCTGACGGCCCGGTTTGGCTCCATCACCGGCCCTCTCAAGTTCAAGCTCGAGACCATCGCCGCCGTCCTGATGCTCTGCGCCGGGCTGATGGCCATTTCCTACTGGACGATCACCGGTGAGTTCAGCGTCACCTGGTGGGCCGTGAACATCTGGCTCATCATCGCGGGCATGGCGAACCTGATCCTCTCGAAACCCGACGCGACCATTCCCGCCTAGCCCGCTGCCGACCAGCCGCACAGCGAGCCCATCTTCCCGCGTGAAGCCCAGGCCCTTTGAGTCGCCTATCCTCCGACCTCGATGGTCTCGACGGAGCCGTCGGTGTCGGCGCCGGGCGGGCGGCAGAAGAAGGCGACATAGTGCTGGCTGCGTCCGCAGCCCGACTTGCGGAAGCCGTCCGGAACAACCAAGGCCGCATAGTCCTCCGGGGTGATGGGCTCGGTGGTCAACCATACGCCGAACGTGGCACTGTCAATATTCTCGCCGCAGAACACGATGCCGCCGAGCGTGCAGTTCGCGGTCCAGTCAGGGTTCCCCGCAAGAAGGGTGCGCGCATCCGGCGTCATGTCACCTGCCCGCGACCCGCGACAGGAATGCGGTCACGATCTGCTCGCCGTGCGTGTCCTGCAGGAAGTGGCCCGCACCCTCCATCACGTCGAACGTGGAGTGGCGAATCAACGAATGCCATCTGCGGCCCCAGTCGATCGTGAACACGTTGTCGGCATCGCCCCACACGAAATGCACGGGCAGCGTCGTCGAGTTCACTGCGGCGAAGTGTTTCGCCTGTTCGACCGCGTTGCCAGCGACGGGATCATGGAACGGGATGCTGAGAGGGAAACGACGCGGCCCTGTGACCCCCTCGTCTCCGAGACCCAAGAACGGTGCGTCGTAGCCGGTCTTCACCTGGCGTGCGCCGTCGTCGAGGGTCGCCTCCTCGCCGGCGAGCTCGCGCAGCAACGAGTCCTGCGGGGCGGCGCGTCGTGTCGATGCCGCCATCATGGTGCCCCACTGCGTCTTCGACGGAATGTTGTCGCGGAAGATGCCCCCGGGCAGATTCTGGGTGATCC
>CAZUJM010000441.1:0-1178 GCA_964620405.1 uncultured Pirellulaceae bacterium
CTGTCCTGGCGCGAGCATGGGTTGCTGGCATTCAAGTCGCTGCTGGTCGGCATCTCCTGGGCCCTCACCTACGCGTCGCTCAAGCAGCTGCCGATCTCGATCGCCAGCCCCATCCGCAGCACCGGGCCCCTGTGGGCCATCTTCATCGCCACCACCCTCTGGGGAGAACGCCCCAACGCGTGGCAGTGGGCCGGGATCCTCGTGCTGCTCGGTTCGATCTATGCCTACTCCCTGGTCGGAAGCCTGGAAGGCATCCACTTCCACCGCGATCGCTGGATCGGGATGCTGGCGCTGGCAACGCTGCTGTCGTCGTGCAGCGGACTGTATGACAAGTACCTGCTGCAGAATGAGGGCCTCGACACGTCCACCGTGCAGGCCTGGTTCTCGATCGACCTCGTGCTGGTCGTCTTGCCAGGCTTCTGCGTCTGGTTTTGGCGGCATCGCGCAAGCCAACCGTTTTCCTGGCGTTGGTCGATCCTCGCCATCGGCTTCTACCTGCTGGTCTCGGACTTCCTGTACTTCACCGCGCTCGAGCAGCAGGGCGCCCTGATTTCGCTGATCTCGCCGCTGCGCCGCGTCTCGGTGATCATCAGCTTCCTGCTGGGCATCTACCTGTTCGAGGAATCGTATCTGCGCCGCAAGTCGGCGTGCCTCGCGATGCTGCTCTTCGGCGTCGCCCTCATCAGCATCGCGGCGCCGCGCTAAGTTCGGCTACTGCCGCACTCTGCTCCCATGCCGGGGAGATTGAACCACGGAGGACACCGAGAGCACGGAGGTGCCCGTCGACACTCCGTGCCCTCGGTGCTCTCCGTGGTGACCAACAAGAGCCCCATCCCAATCCCCTCCGCGCAGCTGCCAGCAACGCCAGCATCTTCCTGCGTCTTCAAGCCCCGCAGAATCCTCACAGCCGGAAAAACAAGAAAAGTTTACCCAGTCCACCTGCCGAAAACCCACTACGTCACCCGGTATCTCCAGAACGAGGATGATCCTTCATGAAGAACGTAGCGCTCATCACCGGCATTTCGGGCCAGGATGGCTCCTACCTCGCCGAGTTCCTGCTGAGCAAGGGGTACGACGTGCATGGCGTGGTGCGTCACACGAGTTCGGGCAGCTACAGCCGACTCGACCACCTGCGCGGCCGCATCGCGCTGCACAAGGCCGACCTGCTGGATGAAGGA
>CAZUJM010000441.1:1188-2766 GCA_964620405.1 uncultured Pirellulaceae bacterium
GATCGCTGAAGACGCTGATCGAGCAGGTGCAGCCCACGGAGTTCTACAACCTGGCGGCGATGAGCTTCGTGCCGGTCAGCTGGCAGCAGCCGACGTTTACGGCCGAGGTGACGGGGCTGGGCGCACTGCGGGCCCTAGAAGCCATCCGCAGCGTGAACCCGCGGATCAAGTTCTACCAGGCCAGCAGCAGCGAGATGTACGGGCATGTGGTCGAAACGCCGCAGAGCGAAACGACCCGCTTTTATCCTCGCAGCCCGTACGCGGTGGCGAAGGTTTTCGCGCACCACATCACGGTCAACTACCGCGAGAGCTACGGCATGTACGCTTGCAGCGGCATCCTGTTCAACCACGAGTCGCCGCGTCGCGGCCTGGACTTCGTGACGCGCAAGATCACGCATGCCGCCGCCCGCATCAAGATGGGCCTGCAGCATGAACTGCGGCTCGGCAATCTCGACGCCTGCCGCGACTGGGGCTTCGCCGGGGACTATGTCGAAGCCATGTGGCTGATGATGCAGCAGGACGAAGCCGACGACTACGTGATCGGCACGGGCAAGACGACCCGCGTCGGTGACTTCGTCGACATGACCTTCCAGTACCTGGACCTCGACCCGAAGGCGCATGTGTTCGTCGACCCGCAGTTCTACCGACCGGCCGAGGTACACCTGCTGCTGGCCAATCCGACCAAGGCGAATGAACGCCTGGGCTGGTACCCGAGAACCGATCTGCGCCAGCTGGTGCAGATGATGGTCGACCACGATGTGGAACTGGCGCGGGGCGAGAAGCAGAACCAGGGCCAGGAATTCCAGAAGCGAGCCGCCTGAGGCTTGGCTGTGGATCGACTGGGCAACTGGTGGCCCTGCGGTGCGAGAGGCGGCGGACAGGAATCGGAACCGCGACGGGGCGGAGCCCTTGAAGACGGGAACGCGAGCATGACACAGACGGGGCGGACGCCGATTCGAGTGGCGGAACCGGTACTGGACGGCAACGAACGGGCGTATGTGCTCGACTGTCTGGACAGCACCTGGATCTCGTCGCGCGGCAAGTACATCGAGCAGTTCGAGTCGATGGTGGCCGAATTCTGCGGCGTCCAGCATGGCGTGGCGGCGAACAATGGCACCACCGCCCTGCACCTGGCCCTCGCGGCGCTCGGCGTCGGGCCGGGTGACGAGGTGATCGTGCCGACGCTGACTTATATCGCGTCGGTGAACGCAATCCGCTACTGCGGAGCAACTCCGGTCTTCGTCGACAGCCTGTCGCCGTCCCTGACGCTCGATCCGGCCCACGTCGCGTCGCGCATCACGCCCCGCACACGCGGCATCCTGACCGTACCGCTCTACGGCCATCCGGTGGACATGGATGCCCTGCACGCGCTGGCCACTCGCCATGGCCTGTTCCTGCTGGAGGACGCCGCCGAGGCGCTCGGGGCCCGCTATCGCAACCAGGCCGTTGGTTCCCTGGCCGACGCCACCGTCTTCAGCTTCTTCGGCAACAAGATCATCACGACGGGCGAAGGGGGCATGATTGTCACCGGCAACTCCGAACTGGCCGGCCGCATGCGATTCCTCCGCGGCCAAGCCG
>CAZUJM010000442.1:0-2746 GCA_964620405.1 uncultured Pirellulaceae bacterium
TCTACGGCAAGAACGACGTCTAAACCACCATGCCACTCTTCGTAAACGTCACCCCAGGCACCACGATCAGCCCGACAACCACGCTGTCGGCCTCGACGCTCAACCTCCTTGGCACGCCCACGGTCAACATCACCGGCACCATCGACGGCGGCACGCTGACCATCGGCGCCAACTCGGTGAACACCGCGGCGCTGCAGGACCTTTCTGTCACCACCAGCAAGCTGAATGACGCCGCGGTCACCAACGCCAAGCTGGCGACCATGGCGGCCAACACGATCAAGGGCAACAACACCGGGTCGGTCGCTGCGGCCAGCGACCTGACGGTGGCCAACGTCAAGACAATGCTCTCGCTGGTCCCCGATGAGACGACCATCGAGACGACCGGCAGCACCATCCGGCTGAAGGACAACTCGGTCACGTCGGCCAAGCTCTCAACAGCACCGCAGGCCAGCAGCTCGGCCACTCCCACCGTCAACGCTGGCACCAGCCTCACCTGGAACCTGACGCCAAGTGCCAATGCGACCATCACGCTGACATTCAACGCCAACGACGACGGCAAGACCGTGCTGGTGAAGGTGAAGCAGGATTCCGGCGGAAACCTGACCGCTGCATTCACCGCGTCCGGTGGCAAAACCATCTACTGGCAGGGCGGCGTCAGCCCGGTGCTGACTACCGGAGCCAACAAGGCAGACCTCTTTGTTTTTGCCTGTATCGGGTCAAACATCTACGGCAAGCAGATCCCCAACTTCTTGGCCTAATGCACGACGCATGGTTCAACTCTGCTGACAGTGGGGTCAGTGTTCCGACGAACATACCGTATGTGTTCCCGGATATGTATACCATTGACCCCTACTCAAACGAGCCGGTGGTGAACCCAAACACGTCGCTGCTGACAATCGTCGACAATGACAACGGACTGCCCTATCCGGTCGGCAAAACGGTAAAGTTCCGCGTTGCACCGAAAACCCAAACCATTGACCCGGTGCTCAACACATCGGCATTCAACACCTACGCGACCCAGTTCACGCTGTACTCAATCATCGGTCAGTCTGCCATCAACAATCCGGTCATCGTGATATCGGTCAAAGTGTTTGACCCGGTGAACGGTGACTCCGGCCAGATCAACACCGAGTTCCAAACCAGAAACCTGCCGCAGGGATGATCCCCCAGATCACAGACTACTTGCTCCGCAAGCTCCCCGACAGCTTCCAAGGCTGGACCCGGGAGGCTGTGGAGGACTACGTGCTGTTCCATGCGGAACAGGGCACGCTGAAGATCGCCACTCAGGACGACCACGTGGTTGCCGTGCTGGTGGGCTGGCGTCAACTCAGCCCGAATCCGCAGGCATGGGCTTGGCAGGCCAGCGACCCCGAGGGCGACTACTGGTATTGGCACCAGTTCGCTGCCGACAGCGCCATATTCGCCATGGCGGTGGCGGCTAAGTTCTTCCACGACCGACCGGAGGCTGCAATCCTCCCGGCCATCGGCTATCGAAACGGCAAACTGACCACCTACAAGAAAGGCTCGATGCCGATCTATCGGGTGGCCTCCAAAATGATATGACAGTCGAAGCACCTCCAGCACGCAACTACGCCCAGGAAACCCGGGACACACTCCGCAGCCAAATTGATCTGGCGCCGGAGAAGTACGCCGCCGAGGCACAGTTCGCGCCCAAGTATCAAGCGCTGACAATTGATATGCTGAAGCAGGCGACCCCTGAGCTGCTGAAGCTGTACGAAGAGCAGATCGCGCCAGCCATGGGACGCACCGAGGCCGCAAGCCGCGCCTCCTCCCGTGCCGGTGATATTGCCGACATTGCCAAGCTCGGGCCTCAAGCCCGTGCAGCCATCCAAGGCTTTGCTCCTGAGCAGACCCGCATCGCCGACATCCTTGCCCAGAACGCGACCTCCAATCTCCTTGCCGGATCACGTCTAACCCCGGAGCAGCAGCGTATGGCGCAGCAGCAGGCCCGCATGGCCTCATCCGCCCGCGGTATGGCTCAGGGACCCAATGCCGCGCTACAGGAAGCCCTGCGAACCCAGATGATCGGTGCCGGGCTCCAGCAGCAGCGCCAGCAGCAGGCCATGGGCGCCTTGCAGGCCGGTCAGGGCGTCTACGGCGACGTGTTCCAGCAGGTCTTGGGTCGCCCGTCGCAGGCCTTTGCCGGCTCCCAGGGATTCGTAGGTCAGGCCTCGGGCTTCAACCCAGGCCAACTCTTCAATCCGGAGAGCGCCTATGCGGGCAACATCTACGCAGGCAACCAGCAGTCGCTCGGTGCCGCCCGGGCTGCCGGCGCATCCGCCACATCAGGACTCATCGGTGGCGGCCTCGGTGCTTTGGGAAGCATCGGTAGCGGAATGTTTCAGGGAGCTGGATCAATCGGCGGTTTCGGAAAACTCTTTGGAGGCTAATCTATGGCAACCTACGGCTATTCAGCAGGCTACCAAGGCGGCGGTCCACAGGCCGTGCCTTCCGGCTACATCGAGGCCTACTCGCAGGCTGGGCGCAACATCGGCGCCGGTATCCAGCAGATCGGTAATGCCATCGGCGAGTCGCTGGCTCGGTATGGGCAGAACAAGGCCGAGAGCGAGTTCCTCACGCAGCGCTTGGAATCGCTGGCTCCGTACCTGCAGAGCATGGCCCAGTCCGGCAACGTGATGGACGAGCGCAGCCCTGAGTCGAAGATTCTAGGCGACATCAAGAAGTTTGGAACGATGTCGACACCGCAGAAGAAGGCCGCGCTGCT
>CAZUJM010000443.1:0-2694 GCA_964620405.1 uncultured Pirellulaceae bacterium
ATAGCGGACGATCTCAGCCACCTTGCTGCTTTCGACCGGCGGCAGCTTGATGAATCGCGTCAAGCCGCTCTGCCCCGGCACCGAGATGGCCACCTTGGCGTCGCGGACCGAGTGATTCTCCAGGAACTGCTTCAGCGCATCCCGCACCAGCTGCTCGGGGTTCGCATCCGGCTCCGTGAGCATCTTGGGGTATTCGATATAGTCGAACGCATCGGCCACCATCGTCTTTCCATCGTCGGCCAGCGTGCACCGCAGCGCCTTGAGCGCACACTGTCCCAGGTCGATACCCCAGACGGGAGTCGATGAAGCCATAGCAAGTTTCCTCTTTCGATTCGAGCAAACCCCCGCGGAAAATCCGCGCGGACCGCGACGGCGGCCGGCCGCCTGTCCGGTGGATTCGGGAGCGTCGAAGAGATGAGCAGTCTGTTCCGGCGGGCCGCAGGCGCTGCGTAAACATAAGTTACCAGCCGCCTCTCGCCCCGCCTCTTCAGTTTATCGAGGCCACTTACCCATTGTCAAATTACAGCCCGACAACTTGAGCCCGCGCAACTCGTCTCGCCTCAAGAAGATAGTCCCTTGCTGTTTCGATCCCTCAGCTTCGTTCATCTGGTCGACGCATCGTTTCTGAACGGCTATCTTGTCTTTTCCCGCGAGAACGGGCGATCGCCCGTCGATCGCCGGGTGCCTGCCCCGCCAGGCAGCAACCGGGACGCACGTTCAGCGGCCAGTCCGCGGCGGCCGAGCGGCGTCTCCTGTTGCCTTTTGGAAACCCGTAGACTTTTCACGAGCGAGCCCGTTTCAAGCCCCGGACCAGGACGGCGTTCCCGGCGTCGCGTCGTCCGACCGTGACTCTCCGCGGCCGTGGGTACGGAGGGGACTCCGCTCCCGGACCTCGAGCCAGCCGTGTCTCCGCTTCCGGACGCCGGCGGAACCCGCCCCAGACCGCACGCCCCAGACCGCACGCCCCAGACCGCACGCCCCAGAACTGCAGCCCCCCGAGACGCGGCCCATGAAGTTCGACGAACTTGCCATCCTCTTGAACTGCTGCACCTTCCAGGACTTCCCCACCCACGCCACCGACGAGGACGCGGACAGCCTGCTGGCGCATTGGACGGCGCTCTGGCACCCAGCGCTGGTGGCGGGTGCGGAGCGGATGCCCACCTGGTATCGCGCCGACGTGGCCCCTCCCCATGATCGGCCACGGCTGTTCTCCCTGCCCCGCAACCAGTATCTGGCGTCGCCCGACATCGTGCAGCGTGATATCGCGGAGGCGGGCGGCTGCCTGGTGATGGAGGTCACGTCGCGCGAAGGCTTCTTCGCCGAACTGGAACGCCAGTTCCCCGACGCGGCGCTGCCGCCCGTCGCGGACGAGCTGGCCGCCGACTTCTTTGCCCTGGGCTATGCCTACCTGCAGGTCGAGCTGCTCACTCGCCAGATGCGCCACGCCACGCGACTTGGCGAAACAGCTTTTGAGACGCAGCTGGTCGAGGCGTCCAGGGCGGCGCTGGCGGGCGACGCGAGCCGCACGCGGGAGCTGCTACAGGCTTGTTTCGACTTCCTGTCGCAGGAGCGCGACCACTACTATGCGGTCGATGTCTATCTGGTCGACCTCAGCCTGGTCGCGCCGCCCTTCTGCGGACAGGGACTGCGCGACCAGCTGGCCGCCGCGGAAAAGTCCAACCTGCTGCTGCCGGCCGAACTGCTGGCGCATCTGGAATCGCACGAGCCGGAGACGCTGGCGGCGATTCGCACGGCGTTGGACGAGCAGCGGCTGGGGCTGGTGGGCGGCGAGTATGCCAACTGGCCGCTGCAACTGCTATCGACGGAGACGGCCCGCGGTCAGTTGGCCGCCGGTCGCGCGGAATACCAGCGTGTGCTGGGACAGTCGCCCCGCGTCTACGGTCGCCATCGCTTTGGACTCAACCCCAGCCTGCCGCCGCTGCTGATCCACTTCGGCTTCACCGGCGCGTACCACGCCACCTTCGATGGCGGACGCTTTCCCGAGGGCTCGCAAAGCAAGAGTCGCTGGGAGGGCGACGGCCAGACCGGCATCGACGCGATCCTCCGCGCGCCGCTGGACGCCAGCCAGCCCGGCACCTTCCTGGCCTTCGGCGCCAGCGTCGGCGAGTCGATGGACATGGACCACATCGCCACTCGAGCGCTCGTCCACTGGGCCGGGCAGCTGAGCCCCTGGTACCGCGACCTGCGGCGCGCTTCCTACTATACGCGCGCCCTGGGCCGTTTCGTGCGCGTCGAAGACTACTTCCAGGACACCTACGATCCTGGCCTGCACGATCGCTTCGCGGCCGACGACTACCGCTCCCCGTACCTCCAGGATCCACTGCCCGAGACGCGGCAGCGCCCCATCTCGGCGATCGTCGACTACTGGCGGCAGCACCAGCGGCTGCAGTCGTGGTGCCATCTGGCGGTGCTGGGCTTGGTGCTGCACGAAACGCCTTCCGCGCGCGAAGCGTACGAACGAGCGCAGCAGCGGTGGCTGGAGTGGACGCAGCGACCGCTGGATCCGTCGTGGCAGGAGCGTCTGTCGGATGTGGCTGCGGAAACGGAAGCCGCCGCGCGGCACCTGGCCAGCTTCCTCCAGCGGCCCGCGGGATCGGCCGCGCCGGACGCCTCAAACGCCCCGTCTTCGTCGACGTCCGCTCCGGAAAACCGCCTGCTGCTGAATCCGCTGAG
>CAZUJM010000444.1:0-2673 GCA_964620405.1 uncultured Pirellulaceae bacterium
AGAACCACGACCTCTGCCGCATCGCCAACGAACGACTGAACGGCGTGTACGCGGTCATGCCCACGCTGTTCAACAAGAGCCAGCGCGAGTGCATCGACCTGGTGCGCGAGACCGCGGCGAAGGGACGGATGGCAGAATGAGCCAATTGTCGGAACTCGCAACGCCGTTCCCGGCGAAGTTCGTCAGCCAGAAACCCGGCAAGTTCTCGGCGTCCTACGTCGCGCACGACATCGTGACGCAACGCATGCTCGAGGTCTTGGGCCCGTTCTCATTCTCGCTGGACGAACTGATCCGAGACAAGCAAGGGGATGTCGTCGGGTGTCTTGCCACGCTCGTCGTGACGGTCGATGACCGTGTCGTATCCATCACCGAAGTCGGCGACGTGGAGCCGGCGGGATCGGCAAGCAAGAACGATGGGGCACGCGCCAAGGACGCGCTGTCCGATGCGTTCAAGCGATGCGCGATGCGGCTGGGGCTGGGCCTGCACCTGTGGGCTGGCGACAACTACTACCTGCACACGGCGCTCAAGAAGTCGGGGAGTCCGCAGCCGATCGCAACCAACCCTGAAGTGGGTCAGGCTGTGGTCGCGACGGTCGCGCCGCCAGAAGTACGGGTACCTTCTGGCGAAGACGCCGCGGACTCCCCGGCCCCCGCTGATGCTCGAGAAGTGCTGGCCAACCGCATCAAGGCGCTGAAGGCAGCGAAGATGCCGATCGCCGACGCATGGAAGAAGGCCAACCTACCGAAGCTCGCGGACTGCAACGACGAGCAGTTCCTGAAGGCCGTCGCGTTGGTCGATCGGCTGGAACAGGAACCGTTCTAGTGATCCAAGACGGGCCGCTGTTGCGGTTGTCCCGCCAACTCGAGGAAGCAACCGACGCCTACACCGCAGCGTTGGATGCCGAAGCCGAAGCCGAGAACGCGTATCTCAAATGTTACGCGGCAGCGTTCACCATCGGGAGGGAAGATGGGCTACCGGTCACCATTCTGGACAAGGCTTCGCAGGTGGCGGCGACGGATGAGCGAACTGTGTGGAATCGAGCCGTTGCCAGGTCGAAGGCGTGCCGCGCGAAGATCAGCGAGCTGGAGCATCGTCTTTCAGCCGGGCAGTCTCACCTCAAGTACTTGGGAATCGCTGACGGCAATGGGCGGTAGGAAGCGGCCGGCGTGGATCACGTCGGCAGTCGATCAGCGGCGAGCCGAGATCCGTGACGACCTCCTCGATGATGGAATCACGTTGGCCGACGACGACGTGGCAACCGCCGTGCAGGTCGTGATCACTTGCGTGGAGGCTGCGTTTCATGAGGGGATCATGGAACTCATGATCGAACTCGATGCGTGGCGGGAGGCGGCGGGCGATGTTGCCGGGCCCTGAGAAGTGCGATTGCCCGTGCGGATGCGGGACGTTCGGCACCCCGAAGAAAAAGATGTGGAAGGACGGCCTGCACCATGTGCGGGGCTGCCCGTGCCGGCGATGCGTCGGTGGGCGGCAGCGGGGCATGGAACGCACTCGCATCAATCGGATTGCCAAGCAGACGGGCGGCACTCGAGATCCGTTGTCTGGACAATTGTCCGGCGTGGATGGGCGGGTCGGCCTGTGGGTGTATGAGGAAACGTCAGGCGAGGCGGTGGTGCGCGGGTTCCGCAGGTGGGTGGAATCGAAGACGGTGCAGACGAAGATGGCCCGCACGATGCTGCACACGGGTGTGAGCCGGGCGTTGATCCTGTCGTGGAAGGTCGGCAACGCGACGAAGCCCAGGTGGGTGATCATGCCGTATGAGGATTGGGCTACAGCAGTACAAGAACCGGGCGGGGATTCCGCGCCCTGATTGCGCGGGCAATGTAATATCCGTTGAGGCGGGGAAACCTACGGAGGAATGCATGAGCAAGCGTGAGGCTCTCGACACCGTGAGCTTGATCATCCACGAAATGGAGCAGGAGGCCAAGCGCCTCGCCACCGTGGACCCCGACATCCCGATGACCAGCGAGGAGCAGGAGTCCCTCCTGTCGCTCCTCGAGCAGATCCGGGTCATCAAGGGACTGGCATCCGACACCTGCCGAGTCATCGAAGGGCTCGTCACCGAAGCATGGCAGGGCAACAAGGACGCCATGGTCGGTCCGTATTCGGTGCAGTTCCGGTGGGGCAAGCAGCGCAAGTGGTCCGACAACGATGGCCTGGTGTCAGCGGTGACGCGCCAGGCCATGTGGAATCAGGAAACGGGCGAGGTCAATCCGACCGAAGTCGTGATCCACAATCTGCGTTCTGCGTTCCGGCTCTCCGGCGACAACGTGCGAACCACATGGTTGTGGGACCACGACATCGACCCGGACGACTACGGCGACGGCCCGTACAAGTGCAGCATCCAGATTGTGCGTACCGATGGGAACTGAGTTCGGTGCAGCATTGAACGCTGCGAAAGGGAAATCCGGTCAACCGTTGAAGATGGATGCCATCCTCGAGGAATGCGGAGCAGCGAAGGCCGACGTGCTGATCGCGTTGAATGATCCGATGATCCCGCCGGCGCAGATCGCTCGAGCCCTCACATCGATGGGCCACGAAGTCTCCGAGGGTGCTGTCCGTAACTGGCGGCGCAAGAATGTCTGAGTTCACCGACAAATTGAACGAGGCAGCGGACGCCGACGGCCTGAAAGCTCTCGCCCGCTACGAGCAGC
>CAZUJM010000445.1:0-2669 GCA_964620405.1 uncultured Pirellulaceae bacterium
GTGTGCCGAACGCATCGCATCCAAGCCCGACCCGCCGCGTGCCAGCAGGTAGCGTTCACAGAAGAACCGGCACACGGCGTGTGCCGGCTACAAAGAGCGTGCGCCGGCTACGCAGAGCGGTGTGACCGATTGCTGTCACAGCAGTGCCGTGACGTTACTCGCTGCGTGTGGCTTGGTGGAAAAGCGTCGTGAGCTTCCGCGTCACGGGGCCGGGCGTGCCTTCGCCGATGATCCGGCTGTCGACCTTCACGACCGGCACGATCTCGGCCGCGCTACCCGTCAGGAAGCACTCGTCGGCGATGTAGACATCGTGCTTCGTCATCGGAATCTCGTAGGTGGGCACGTTGTGCGCGCGGGCGATGTCCAGCACGGCCTGTCGCGTGATGCCTTCCAGGATGCCCGCGTCGATGGGCGGAGTGTAGAGGCCGCCATCGCGGATGAGGAAAATGTTGTCCCCCGTGCACTCCGAGATCTCGCCCTTGTGGTTCAACATCAGGGCTTCGACACATCCCGCCTGCAGGCCTTCGATCTTGGCGAGGATGTTGTTCAGATAGTTGAGCGACTTGATCCGGGGACTGAGAGCAGCCGGGTGGTTGCGGATCGTGCTGACCGTCACGATCTCCAGGCCCTTTTCGTAGAACTCCTGCGGATACAGCGAGATCTTGTCGGCGATGATGATCACCTGGGGATCGGAAGTGCGATTGGGATCCAGCCCCAGCGTGCCCGCACCGCGGGTCACGACCAGTCGGATGTAGCCATCCTTCAATTGGTTGCGTTCGAGCGTCTCGTTGACGGCCTGGGCCATCGCCTCCCGCGTCATCGGAATCTGCAGCCAGATTGCCTTGGCCGACTTCCAGAGACGGTCCAAGTGCTGCTCCAGACGAAACACCTTCCCGCCGTAGCTCCGCATCCCTTCGAAGATCCCATCGCCGTAGAGCAGCCCGTGGTCATAGACGCTGATCTTGGCTTCGTCCTTGGGATAGTACTTGCCGCTGATGTAGACCTGCAGAGACATGGCAATCCGTGAGGGGAAGGAGCGTCCGGCCGGGTGGCCATGAGACTCGAGGATGAAACGGAGGGATGAAACACGACCTGGGCTCCAGCCCAATCCGGCACCGGCGTCCGATCCGCCACAGCCCAGGGCCTTGGCGGAAACCCAACGAAACGAGGCCTTGGTTGCCCGCGATGGACGACGCGGGACGGGCACCGCACTTCGTCGGGGACCCGCTGCGGGCGGCACCGCGCCGGGCGTTCAGACTTCGGAACGCAGGCCCACGCGACCCTCGACCAGCTGGACGACTCGATGCGTCTGCCGGGCAAGTCCCATGTCGTGGGTGACCATGACTATAGTGAGCTTCTGTTCCTCGTTCAAGGACCGCAGCAGGTCCATGATCTGCGTGCCCGTCGCGCGGTCCAAGTTCCCGGTCGGCTCATCGGCCAGCAGCGCGATCGGCTCGTTCATCAGCGCCCGGGCGATCGCCACCCGCTGCATTTCGCCGCCGGAAAGCTCCCGCGGCCGGTGCTTCAAGCGGTGCCCGAGCCCCACGAGTTCGAGCAGTTCCAGCGCGCGCGCCTGCAGGCGGCGCCGCTGGCCCAGGTAGCCCCAGATGCCGTGTCCGATCATCGTCGGCAGCAGCACGTTTTCCAGCGTCGAGAGTTCGGGCAGGAGGTGGTAGAACTGGAAGACGATGCCCAGCTGTTCGTTGCGGATGCGATCGCGGCGCGACTGGGCGAGGTTGTCGATGCGGCGGTCCTGGAACCAGATCTCGCCCGCATCCGGCGCGTCGAGCGTGGCCAGCAGGTGCAGCAGCGTGCTCTTGCCCGAACCGCTCTTGCCCACGATGCCGATGAACTCGCCGGTGCGAATGGAGAGATCCACGCCATTGAGGACCGGCACGGACACCTGGCCCTTGCGATAACTCTTCCTCAGTTCGCGCACGGCCATCAGTTGGGGAGCTTCCGCCGCGAACAGGCTCCGCGGCGTGCTAGGGACAACCGCGAAGTGCGGGGCCGCTCCGGAACCGGCCAGCCCGCCAGAAACCGCCATCGGGGTAAGCTCACTCATAGCGCAAGGCCTCCACGGGATGCATCCGCGCCGCTCGCAAGGCCGGCAGCACACTGGCCAGAATCGCGATCATCATCGCTCCCGCCGAAATCCACGCGATGGTGGGCGGGCTGATGATGGTCGGTATCTCTTGGAAGTAATAGACCGTCGGATCAAACACTTCGCGCCCCGTCAGGCGCTCCAGCAGGTCCGCGATCTGGTTGATGTTCGTCACGAACAGCAGTCCCAGCACCATGCCCACGCCCGAGCCCACGATGCCCAGCGACAGGCCATAGCCGAGGAAGATCGACATCACGCCCTGGCGGGTCGCTCCCAGCGACTTCAGCACGCCAATGTCCCGCGTCTTCTCGACCACGATCATGAAGAACGTGGCGAGAATGCCGAAGCCGGCCACGGCGATGATCAGGAACAGCAGAATGTTGAGGATCGTCGTCTCCATCTGCACGGCGGCCAGCAGCGGCCCCTGCAGGTCCTTCCACGTCTCGATCCGGTACGGGAACAGTTCGGCCGGAAAACGCACGCGCAGTTTCTGGCAGGCGGCGTTCAGGTCGGCGCCGGGCCGGAGCTTGATCTGCACCGAACTGACGCTGGCCATCCCCGTCGC
>CAZUJM010000446.1:0-2658 GCA_964620405.1 uncultured Pirellulaceae bacterium
GCGCCGCGCGATCAGCTGACGCAGCAGCACACTCGGCGCGGCCCCCGCCATTTCCAGTGCCCGCGTCTCCTGCAACGGTACTCCCGGCTCCACTGCGTACCACAGCATCAGCGCCAAACGCCGGTCTTCCGCGAAGTCCGCGCGGCGCGCCAACGCGGACGCCAACTCCCAGCGATCGGCTACCGGCCAACGCTGCAGTCCCGATGCCAAGTAGAGCAACACCAGCCCCGACGGATCGTCGCTCGCGCGCCGCACCAAGGCCGCACGCACCTCAGCAGAAACAACACTTGCTTCCGTCTTGGCGTTACTCGCCAAGGCAGCGCCGGCTCCCGAGGAAGGATCCATCAGCAGCCGCACAGCCCAGGCGCGGAGGGGTTCGTCCGGCTGCTCCAGCAACTCCAGCAGTTCCCGCGCATCGACGCCGCCCGTCCCCTGCAGGCACCACAGCGCGCGCAGCCGCCGCGTCGTCTCGGGACGCTCTCGCAGCATGGCGAGCAGTTGTGCCCGCTCCGCCGACAGGTCCACGCCGCGTTCATGGCGATCCTGCAGCACCCGCCGCGCCATGCGAACCCACCAGTCGTTCGCATCGAGTTGCAGACGCACGAGTTCGGCTCCCTCGAGAGCCGCCAGGCCCTCAGCGCGCAGGATGCGGGCCTTGGCGTCATGGGCCTCGCGCTCAGCCTCCGACAGCGGTCGGTCATAGGTCAGCTTGAAGATCCTTCCCGAACCGCGATGCACGCCATCGGCTTCATGGCACTCCCCGACATCGGACCAGTCGATCACAAAGACGCTGCCGTCGGGTCCGTAGGTCAGTTCGATGCCGCGAAACCAGGGGTCGTCAAAAAACACGAAGTCGGGCCGATGCTCAGCCGTGAACGCCACGCCCTGCCGACGTGGATGGTCGCGGTTCAGGCGATGCCCGTGCAGGTTAACGGTGAAGAGATCGCCGCGTGTATCCTGTGGCCAGTTGTCACCCAGGTAGATCATCAATCCCGAGTGTGCGTGGCCGCCGCCCGCTTCGGCCGTCGTTGCGCTGACACCCTTCCGCACGTCCCTCCAACTCTCCACGGTATCCCAGTGGAAATGGTCCGCCGTCTGCTCCATCAATTCGTACACGAACGGATCGCGATCAACTCCGAACATGCGTTGCAAATGCGATCCGGGTACGGCGTGCCACAGGTGTCCGATCACCGTGTTGATGAAGAACAGTTCGCCGTGTTCATCCCAGTCATGCCCCCAGGGATTGGTGGTCCCGGTGGCGACGACTTCCACGGCCCGGGTGCGCGGATGGTAACGCCAGAGGCCGGGTCCCACGAGCACGCGTCGATCGGCCGGCGTCCCGGGTACCCCGACTCGTCCCTCGTGCGTGATCCCGTTGCGACCGTAGAGCCAGCCGTCGGGCCCCCACTTTAGGCCGTTGGCGAAATTGTGCCGGTTGGCCGCGCCCACGTCGAAGCCGTCGAGCACCACCTGCGGCGCGGCGTCGGGGCGATCGTCGCCGTCGGCATCCGGCACGAAGAAGAGCTTCGGGGGACTCAGCGCCCACACGCCTCCGCCGCCAACTTCAACGCTCGTCAACTGCTCAAAGCCGTCCGCGAAGATCGTGCGTCGGTCCGCGGCGTCGTCGCCGTCCGAATCCTCCAGCACCACGATCCGGTCGCGGGCGCCGCGCACCGTTTCGTTCGGCTGCACTTCGTACGAATAGTTCTCGGCGATCCAGAGTCGCCCTCGAGGATCCCAAGCCAAACCGATCGGCTGGCGTACCTGCGGCTCGGCGGCGAACAGTGCGGCCCGATAACCGTCCGGCAGGCGAATGGAAGCCAGGGCCTCGGCCGCCGTCGTCAGACGCGGTGGATCGACCTGCGTGTCCGGTACCGGCGGTGCTGTGTCGGCAGCAGGCGCGTCCGTTGTGTCAGCCTCGGCCGACTGCGTCAGGAATGTCCCATCGCCGCGTTCCGATCCGAGGTGATCCCAGACCATCGTGGCGAGAGCGAGTCCTGCGAGCGTCAGTGCCGCCTTGTACCTTCGCCTCCATCGTACGCGTCGAGGGCCTGTCGGACGCGTTGCACTTCCCTGCTCGCCGCGCATCATGCGTCGCTGTCCTTCTTTCGGTTCTGGGCCAGTGCTGCGGCCACCCAGTCCACGGCGGCTCGCTTGGCCTCGTAGTCGCCTTCCTGCATCGCCAGCACGAAGTCCTGGCTGTCGAAATCGCCGTCGCCGTTCCAGTCGCCATCGGCCCAGCCGGAATTCCCCCGCACACCGTCTTCGTACTGCCTTCGCTGGAAGACCTGGACGAGGTCGCTGCTGCCGAACAGGCCGTCGAGGTTGGAGTCGCCGTAGGTCGAGCGGAGGACATCGCGCACGAGGTGGTCCATGTCGTCCTGGTCGGTCGCGCCGCTGCGATCGAGGTCGAAGGCCTGGTCTTGCGCGCGGATGGCGAGGTAGAGCCGATCGATGTCCGACGCGTTGCGGGCGAGGTCGAGGTTCATGTCACCATCGAGCAGCACGCGGCCCGGCGAACCATCCCGGCGTTCGCTGGCGGTCCACCGCGTCGCCTGTCCGTATTCCGTCGCGTCGACCAACGCAGCCGGATTGAGCAGCGAGAGCGTATAGCCCTCGCCGTCCGCGGCGGCAGGCCAGTCGCCCGAATCGCGATAA
>CAZUJM010000447.1:0-2630 GCA_964620405.1 uncultured Pirellulaceae bacterium
AAAAATAAATGCTCCGGGTTAACGCACTTCGGCACATCGCATTTGTGGCAAACGTCCATCCACTTAGGGAACGGCCCGTAAGCGGCTTCATATGAAAGCCGATGCGCGAGTTTTGTTTTACCCGCGATCTTTATGCTGCCGTAGCCCTGTCTGTGCGTCCATCCGGCCCACATCCAGCAGCCACTATTGGGTTCCGGTATGCACCGGTTAAACAGTTCATCCAGCGTCATGCTTGCCTCATCTCCGGCACATATTTCAGCGCCGGAGATGTTTTCGTCAATATCTCTTGCTAGTTATCAACAGCTCATAAGCTATTGTTAGCTATTGGTAATATTCGCGACAACGGCATGAGCGTAGGGCGAATTTATCACAAGAGTGTATTCACAGAGCAGCTGCGAACGCTTCGCGTCACCCGTGCGGGCCAGTTCCGTGCGCTGGAACGGACGCAGATAGGCGACCTTGGCGTAATCAGGATCGACGAAATACGCGAACGCACCGTTGCAGAACAGCGACGGGACGATGTCCAGCGAACCGAAATCCGACAGATACACGTCAGCCGAGCCAACAATGGTCGCCTGACCATTTTTGACTTCGGTATTAACGCGCGTCTGCGAGAGACCAGCGAAGCCGGAGACGCGGGCCTTATTGACCGGCGACACGAGCATCATCTTGGGTTCGCCACCCTTCTGATACATATTGCGGATGGCGTCTTTCAGGTTGGTTTCCGTGAAAGCAGCCGAGCCGCTCGTCAGCGTCCAGGCGGTCGTCGGAGCGCCCGAAACCGTCGAAGCGCCGCCCGAATACGCCGGGCCAGTGACGGTGCCGACGACGATGCCGTTGCCGGCAGGCGTCTGAGCAGTCGTCTTGATCCACGTCGGGAAGCCGGCCAGCTTGCGAGCCGTCGAGGCGTCGCCAGCAACCGCAGCCTGGTTCGACAGGAGGATCGTCTCCATGTCGCGCTTCAGCTCTTTACCGTGCTTGGCGATGAGGTAAGCCTCGATCGTCTTCATGCCAGCAGCGTCAACCGCGCCAGAGGTGCCGGAGACGTTGAGCGTCTTCGTCGAAATCTGGGTGTAGTTGCCGCAACGCGAAGGCGGCGAGAACGACGTATCAGTCGCGTCAGCGCCTTCGACAGCGGCGTTAGAGCCGTTGGCGTCAGCGAGGATGTCGGTCTGCCCAAACTGTTACTTTCGGCCCATCCTATGGCCTACTGACCGCTTCACAGCGGCGGGAGCCTATTTCATTGCTCCTCTGCATCTCTCAATGCAGGTCAGACTATATCTTGCCGTTTGACGGCCCAGGCATGTAGTCGTTGAGGGTTCCGCATATCTTGCGACGTAGCGGCCTTCCCTGCTGATTGCCTAATCCTGACGATTTTCAAACCACTCAGCTTGCCGTTTCCAGCTACTGTTTCGGTAGTCAGGCTCTCAAGGGTTTCCAGCAAATAGCCCGGTTTTACATGAGCAGTTTTATTTACTCATGGTAGGTGTTGTCCGCAGAGGTGCGGCCAACATTGTTCATAAACGCCGTCTTGGTCGGCGAGATATTATAGATAATGTCCTCAAGATCCTCGCGGATCGACGAGGAATAGTCGTAACGAGTTACCGTAGCCATTTCTCTAGTCCATTAAAGGAGTGCGCGAATGGCCGCAGCGGCATCTTCCACGCGGCCAGATTTAGCGAGACGATTGCGCGCAGCCTGTGCGTCGCGATTTACCTTCGGAGGAGCAGAGCTTGGCGGGTTAGGCTTCAGAGCCTTCTGCGGAGCTGGCGCCGTTGGCCGGATCTTGCCTTTCAGCAGTTCCCGGTAACGCATTCCATCCGCCGCCATCGCGACAAGCCGGGCGTCGTATGCCTGGTTGATCTCCTCGTCGGAAAAACCACGCGACACGAGATATTCCCGAACCTTGGGGCGATCACGTTCGTAGGCTTTGCGATCCTTCCACTCTGGGATCAGTTCAGGGAGCTTCGCTGCGTTCTCTGCCACAAAGGCTTGGAGGCGACGCTGCTGCTCGACCTTTCCTTGTTCTGACAGACGCGACTGTTCAGAGACAGCGGCCTGCAGATCACCCATTGCCTGCTCGTATGCTTCCTTTTGACGAAGATACGCCGAGGGGTTCACATCAATTAGATCAGGATCGGGCGCAGACGGCATAGACGACTGCATCCGCTGGATCAGCGCCGGCAGCAGCTGTGAGTAGACCTCACGCTCCTGTCGAGCCGCATCCAGTTCCTGAGAAAATTCACGTTTCTCGGCGGCGAACTCTTGCTTGGCTCGCGTGTAATCCTGCTGCCGCTGATAGCCGTTTAGAGCTTCCTTCAGCGAAACCTGCTCTTCCTTGCCGTTAATTTTAACGGTGTAGAGCGGCTCGGCTTCCTGGTCGCCTTCAGCCTCATCATCAGCTTCGGGGTGAGGAGCTTCCGCCTCGTCGTCTTCATCAGACGCCGTCGTCTCTAGCGGGAGATCCTCGGTGTCGGCTTCATCAGCTACTGGAGCCTCTGGAGCCGTTTCTGCCGCTTCCGCTGCCGGAGCCGCTTGCCGTTTCTCGGGCTTCTTGCCCGACAGCAGCGCTTCGATTTTGGACGCAGCTTCCTCTACGGTGCCGGTGCTTTCGCTTGCCGGCGCCGTCT
>CAZUJM010000448.1:0-2564 GCA_964620405.1 uncultured Pirellulaceae bacterium
CGGTTCCGGCAACCGGTGCGTCGTGCCTGCCACCGTCACCGACCGCTCCTGCATGGCCTCCAGCAACGCCGATTGCGTCTTGGGGGTGGCCCGGTTGATTTCATCGGCCAGCAGCACGTTCGCGAAGACGGGGCCCGCCTGGAACTCCATCCGCCTCTGCCCCGCTTCCGACTCCAGCATGATGTTGGTGCCCGTCAGATCGGCGGGCATGAGGTCGGGCGTGAACTGGATGCGGGAAAAACGGCCGTGGAGCGATTCGGCCAGGGAGCGAACGAGCAGTGTCTTGCCCAACCCCGGCACGCCCTCCAGCAACACGTGTCCGCCCGCCACCAGCGCCAGGAGCGTGCCGCGCACGATGGCCTCCTGCCCCACGACGACTCGGCCAATCTCCTCGCGCAATCGCGCGAAGTCCTCGCGGTACTGCTGCACCTGCTCGGCTAACTGACTGACATCGGTCACAGGCGGTTCACCTCGCGAAAATAAAAGCCCAAGGGGCCTGGTCTCGTTCCCGCCCTGCCGCCCGGCGATGCTGCCGGAGCAGGCTTGGCGAAAACAAAACCAGACCCCTCGCCCTTGTCGCTGCGGGCCATCGAGAACCTACGACTTCTTGCTCGCCGCTTTCTTGCTCGCCGCCTTCTTCGCGCCGGCTTTCTTGGTTGACGCCTTCTGGGTCGACGCTTCCTCGGGGGCAGCCTTCTTGCTCGCGGCCTTCTTGGTCGTTTCCTTCTTGGCCGTCTTCTTGGCTGCGCTCGCCTTGGGTGCCGCTTTCTTGCGGGCGGTCTTCTTCTTTTTGCTGGCGGGCGCGGAAGCCGCTCGCTCGGCCAGCCACTGCAGGGCCAGTTCCAAGGTCACGTTCGCCGGGTCCACGCCCTTCGGTACGGACGCGTTCGTGACTCCATCCGCGACGTACGGTCCATAGCGTCCGGAGAGCAATCGCACGGGTTCGCTGGTGATCGGCGAGGCGTCGAAGACGCGCAGCGGTTCGATCGGCGTGCGTCCCCGGCCGCGCGTCTTGGGCTGCGCCAGCAGCGTGACGGCTTCACTGAGCGTCACTTCCAGCGGCGAGACGCCGGCAGGCAGCGATCGCGTCTCACTACCGCACTTCACGTACGGCCCGAACTTCCCGTTGTACGCGACGATCGGCTGCTCGTTTTCCGGATGAGCGCCCAACGTGCGGGGCAACGACAGCAATCGCAGGGCCACCTCCAGGGTAATCTGGTCCGGAGTCATCCCTTTCAGCAGCGACGCGTTCTTCGGCTTCTCATCATCCTCGGCCGTCCCCAACTGCACGTACGGTCCGAAACGCCCCTGCTTCAGGTAGACCGGCCGGCCCGTCTCGGGACACATTCCCAACGGCTCGTCGGCGCCCGCGGACTGGCTAAGCAGTTCCTCGGCGCGCTGCATCGTGAGTTCGTCCGGCGCCATCTGGTCGGGCAGGCTGGCCTTGCGGTCGCCATGCTCGAGGAACGGTCCGAACTTGCCCACCCGCAGCACGATCGGAACGTCCGATCCCTCCGGAGTGCCGATCACGAAACGACTCATGACCCGCGGATCGATCTCCTTCTCATTGGCCTCCAGGCGCCGCTTCAAGCCAGGCTGGTCATCGCCAAAGTAGAAGTTCTGCAGGTAGTCGACATGCCCGGCTTCCTGGCGGCTGATCGAGTCGAGGAAGTCCTCCATCTGGGCCGTGAACTCGTAGTCCACCAGCTCCTTCAGGTGTTCCTCCATCAGGCGCACCACCGAAAACGCCGTCCAGCTGGGCACCAGCGCATTGCCCTTCTTGAAGACGTAGTCCCGCGCCTGGATCGTCTCGATGATCGCCGCGTAGGTACTGGGGCGGCCGATGCCTTTCTCTTCCAACGCCTTGGTCAACGTAGCTTCCGTGTAGCGAGCGGGAGGCTGCGTGGTGTGGCCCTTGGCTTCGGTGCCGGAGCAGCGTAGTTTCTCGTTCTCCTGGACGACAGGCAGCAGCGTCTCCTTGTCGGCCAGCTCCGCCTCGGGATCGTCCGAACCTTCCACGTAGGCCCGTAGGAAGCCCTCGAACTGGATCGTGGTTCCACTCACCTGGAACGTCGCGCCGCCGCCCTCGATCGTGATCGTGATCCGCTCCTTGCGAGCGTCGGCCATCTGGCTGGCCACGGTCCGCTTCCAGATCATGTCGTAGAGACGGTACTCCTCGTCGGAGAGTCGGCTGCGGAGCGAGGTCGGTGTGGGAAAGTCGGTGCCCGCCGGTCGGATGGCTTCGTGAGCTTCCTGCGCGTTCTTGACCTTCGACGCATAGACACGGGCCGAGTCGTACAGGTACTGCGGACCGTATTCGGCGCGGACCAGGCGCCGTGCCGCGTCAACCGCCACATCGGCCAGCGTCGTCGAGTCGGTACGCATGTAGGTGATGTACCCGTTCTCGTACAGGCTTTGAGCCGCCTGCATCGTGCGACGAGCCGTGTAGCCGAACTTGCGGTTGGCTTCCTGCTGCAACGTGCTCGTGGTGAACGGCGCCTTCGGCTTCTCCGTGAACGGCTTGACCTCCAACTGCGTCACGCGGAAGTCGGCCGTGGCCAGCC
>CAZUJM010000449.1:0-1603 GCA_964620405.1 uncultured Pirellulaceae bacterium
GCGGTGATGTCCGCGAAGGAGAAGATGCGGAAACTGATCAGCACTCCCAACGCCAGGATCGCCAGGATCAGTCCTACCGTCCAAGCTCCAATCAATAGGCTCATCGTATCTTCCCCCAGCTCACGCCAAGCTCATCGCCCGGCTGTTCCCCTCGCCGCGCACGCCCCACTCGCCCCGCACGACTCGTCTCTCGCTCGTCATCCACCGACTCGCCGCCACGGGCGACGCCGGTCTTGCGCTATCCACCTGTGGCCGCGATTCCTTTGCCCAGGGCGAATCAACCCTGCGAACACCCGCGCCGCCGTGTTCCGCCCTGTGCCAGCTCAAGCCGCGTCGACGGCCAATCGCACGGGGGCGAACCAGACGGCACCGCGGGTGAAATGGGATTCGCTGTAGCCCGAGGGCCGTCGATCGTCGTAAAGCAGATGCACCACCGCTTCCGGTTGCGACCGCTGGAACATGCCCTGCAAGGTATCCGCCAGGTCGAGGTTGCCCGCCGCCAGCGTCTCGTAGGGAAACACGGCTGCGTGCAGATGGCCTACCAGCCGCCCCTCAGGATCCAGCGGCCGCAGGAACTCCTCGTGCCCCGCCGGACAGGTGCGGCCCATCACTCCAGCCACCAGCACCGTCGTCTCGCGATGAATCGGATCGGCGCTGAACGCCAAACGACGCCGGATGCCGGGGAATGAAAACAGGTTCTCCCCCGTGCCCAGTTTCGATCGCGGCGGCGACTCGCGGAGCGTCGCGCCGATCAGCCCCTCGCACTCCGCCAACATCGCAAACCCCAGCAGCGGCGACCGCGCCGGATCGCTCTGCAACACCCGCTCAGCCACCTCATGCAGGCCGACCTCGTCGCAGCCATCGGCCAGTTCGAAACGCAGGAAGTGCGAGAACTGCCCGCGTGCTTCCAAGCCATACAGCATCTGGATGCTCGGCACCAAACCGCCGGTCGGCAGCAGGTAGTCCGGCACGCGCGATCCATCCCCGGGCTGCGAAATCGTCACGCCCAGCGCGCTGATGAACTCACCAAACCGATCCTGGCAATCGGCATACTGGTTGCCCAACGCACCCAGGCCCAGCCCCAGCACGCTCTTGCCCACCTCCACCTTCACGCAGTCGCGTTCGTGGAAACCACACGAGGGCAGCAGCGCCGGTCGACCAATCAGGCGTCCCGTCAACTCATGGCTGCCCAGTGAATGCACCACGCCTCGCAGGCGGGCGTCTTCAAAGGCCTCGCCCCGCTGCACCGGGTCAGCCGCCTTCGGCTCCACCAGCAGCATCTTGAGGATCCCCGTCATCTGCAGGACGTTCTGGATCTCCGCCGGTGGATTCGCGACCGCGAAACGTCCATTCAGCTTCTTCAGCTGGTTGAAGGCCGTCAGCAGCACGCGGATGCCCGCCGAACTGAGGAACGTCAGGCCGGACATGTCGAGCACCACCTGGCTCGCCCCCGAACGGATCAACTCCTGCAGCGTCGAATCGACCACCGCGCCGCCCGAAGCATCCAGCATGCCCGTCGGGCTCATGGTGTAGACATCGCCCGATCGGCTCGTTTCAATATGCATGGTCCCAAGACCTCAAGCGATTCCCGGGTTCAAAGAGC
>CAZUJM010000449.1:1613-2560 GCA_964620405.1 uncultured Pirellulaceae bacterium
CTGCTGCTCCGCTGAATTCGCCGTCGGGCTGACTGAAGCGTGCCGGAGAACGGCAGGCCGTTTCTCGGGCCGCACTCCCAATCGCCGGCCGCAGCGGGCCTCGCATTCCGAGCAGCCCGTCCGAACAGCCCATCAAGCATCCAAGCACAGCGTCCACGATCGACCGTTCATCCTTCGCCGCGCCCCGGCAAGAAAAACTCCTTCGTCCCGAAAGCCCATCTCCCATGCCGTTCTTCGTTCGCCACCTCGCCGCTCCCACGCTGCTCATCGCAGCCCTGTCGGCGTTGCTGCTGTCCCTGGACCGCATGGAGAATCGCAAGCCCAGTCCGGGAGCCGCCAATGTGGTGCGGCTGGCCATCGCGCAGACCAGCAGCAATCCGGTCATGGACGACAGCGTGCGCGGCATCCTGAAGACGCTGGCCGACCGCGGCTTTCGCGAAGGCCAGAACCTGGACGTGTCCCGCTTCACGCCCGAGAACGACATCTCCACCGGCAACACGATCGGCACGCAGATGGCCAACGGCAACTACGACCTGCTCGTCACCTGCGGCACGCAGATGCTGCAGGCGGTCGCCAACGCCAACCGCGGCCCCAAAAAACGCCATATCTTCACGCTCGTCACCGACCCCGTGGCCGCGGGCGTGGGCATTCAGCCCGAACCGCTGGCTCACCCGGACTATCTGGTCGGCTACAGCACGAAGGAACCGGTGAAGCGGGCGTTGGAAGTGCTCAAGGCGGTCAATCCCGGGGCGCGACGCATCGGCGCGGCCTACAACGCGGGGGAGGTCAACGCGACGATCGTGATGGAGGACGCGCGAAAGTTCTCCAAGGAGATGGGACTGGAACTGATCGAAGTGTCCGTCGACAACACGTCGGGCGTCGCCGAAGCGATCGCGTCGCTGATCTCCCGCGATATCGACGCCCTCTTCGCCGGCGCGGATGTCACC
>CAZUJM010000450.1:0-1144 GCA_964620405.1 uncultured Pirellulaceae bacterium
ACCGCGAACACCACGCTCGTGACCCTCAAACTGCCTGGCATGTCGTGAGGCGGCTGTGCCGCCTCGGTGCGAGGTGATCTGTCAAAGGTCGAGGGCATCACGGACATTACCACGGACATCCCCAGCCGGATCTGCACTTTCCGCATGAAGTCCGGCAGTCTGGACCTCAAGACTATCTTGGACGAGTTCTCCAAGACCAATGACCATATCGCTGGTTACACCATCGAATCCCAAGCGGAAACTCCCTAACCAACGAAACGCGAGACCCTCCTGAGGCAGGCGTTGCCAATCGCCGCCCCAAGTCGGTTTCGCCCGCTGTGGCTCGCCCGGGCCGGTCGTTCTGCGGATCGACCGGCCCTTTTCTTTGCCCCGTGCGAGAGTCCGGCCAGCCTCGTCGCGGTACTCTCGCCCGCGCCTCCATCGCAAGCAGCGGGAGGCGGGCTGCGACGGAGACGCTTCTTTCGACTTGCCCACGCTTTCGCTAAAATTCGCCAAAACTCCGGGGAGCACGGCATGGACAAGTTCTTGCGCGCGGCGATTGACGAAGCATTCAAGGGACGTACCGAAGGCGGCATCCCCATTGGGTCGGTGCTGGTCATCGACGGTGAGATCATCGGCCGGGGACACAACCGCCGCGTCCAGCGGAATAGCGCCGTGCTGCACGCCGAAATGGACGCCCTCGAAAACGCCGGCCCCATGGACGCCGAGGAGTACGCTCGCGCGACGCTCTACTCCACACTCTCTCCCTGCGATATGTGCAGCGGAGCGGCCCTGCTCTACAAGATCCCCCGCGTGGTGATCGGCGAAAACCGGACCTTCCGCGGTCCCGAGGACTACGTCCGTTCTCGCGGCGTGCACCTCACCGTGCTGAACGATCCCGAGTGCATCGAGCTGATGCGCGAATTCATTGCCGAATGCCCGGCCCTCTGGAACCAGGACATCGGCGAACCTTACGACGGCCCCTGATTCGCGGGGAGTTCCAAGTCGACCGCTGCCTCGTCGATCGCGGTCGGCAACGCGGCGGTTCCCATCGCGCGTTCCCCGTCGTGCTCGCTCCCGACGCGATAGACGACCAACGCCGCTCCGATGCGCGCCGCAGGCGTCCGGCCATGCAGCACATGACACGCGTCCTCGGGATCGCTGA
>CAZUJM010000450.1:1154-2530 GCA_964620405.1 uncultured Pirellulaceae bacterium
CTGACCCGCTGCATGCTGACCAGATACCAGCCCGGCCGCAGAGTCTCCGGCCAGTCCCGCCAGGCCGGTTCCAGCCGGCGCAGGAAGCGGTCATGCACCAGGCCTCGGTAGATGGGCCCGCGAATCCCCCGCTCGCGAAACCACTCCACTGCCAGTTCCACGTCCTCGCCCCACTCCAGGCTGGAGTCGACGAGATACCGATGTCCGCCCGCTGGTCCGCCCGCCAGTTCGTGAAAGTAGGCGTGGCTGCGCGGCCACGCCATCCCGCTGCTTGCCACCGACCACGCCACAGCCAGCCACGCAATGCCCCGGACCGTCGCGTCCGTCCAGACTGCTGTCGCGACCAGCCGGCTCGCCAGTACATACACAAAGGGCAGGCAGGGAGCAGCGTAACGGAAATGCTGGCTGAAGCCCGTCTGGCTGCTGACCAGTCCCGCAAACGTCACCATCGGCAGTAGCAGCATCATTCCTTCCCAACGACGCCTGGGCGTCTCGCACAGAGCCAGTTGCGTGACCGAACACAGACTCAGCAGCAACGTCCCCAGCGGCAGCTTCACCAGCGCCGCGGCTCCATAGTAGTACCACCACCCGCGCGAACTCCAGCAGCCCCAGCAGAACGACCGCCGGCCTCGCGCAAAGTCCGCCCGTTGCTGCTCGACTCCGCGCACGTAGTTGGCCGGCAACAGCATCTCCCCCATGCCGCTCCACGACAGGCCACTCGATCCACGACCGATGCCCAGCCGCACCACGCTTTGGTCCCATGCGTAACCGAAGCGAACGACTCCCAACGCCACCACCGTCGCGACGCACCAGGCCAACGCGCGTCGTGGAACTCCGCGCCAACGCTCGCCGGCGAATAGATTCGCCAAGACCGCCATCGCCGCGAAGATACCCGGCAGCGCAAGACACGTGATCTTGGCCAGCAGCGCCAGGCCGGTCCAGCAACCGGCGACCATGGCCTGTCGCTGGCCCGCGAGTCCTCCCGTCGTCGCGTCGAGCCGCAAATCAGCCTCACCGTCTGACAGCGCGCAGCGAAAATGCCAGCAGGCCGCCAGCGCCAGGGACGCAGCCGCGACATCGGCACTCAGGGTTGCCGTCCACGCCAGGAGGTTCGGACAGAAGCTCCACAGTGTCACCGCAGCCCAACCCGCGCTGACTCCCCAGGCAACGCGAGCCCACCGCCAGCAGTAGACGCCGCCAACCAGTGACCAAGGCAGGTTACCAAGCCGAGCTGCGGACAGCCGCCGTACACGCACCGCGGCCCCGCGACGTCGCTCACGCACCTCAAGCCGAACGCCGCGCAATCGCCCGAGTCGGGGATCGTGCCGTTCACGCAGCGGGCGAGGATGCGGTCGCCGATGCAGATGGTCGCTTCG
>CAZUJM010000451.1:0-2522 GCA_964620405.1 uncultured Pirellulaceae bacterium
GGCGAGGGGAAGACGCCGCCGGATCCCTATCTCTGGCCTAGCCAGTCCGACGTGGCTCACCAGTTGAGGGCGACGGCCGTCAAGGTGAACCAGGTGCTCCAGACCGATCGACGGCGCTGGCAGAAGGAGGGCGACCTGAACGCGTTGCGGGGCGTGTTGCACGACGAGGTGCAGCGGCTGGGCGGCGTGATGACGGTCGCGGAGGCGATCGATTTCGTGCTGCTGCAGCGTCCGGCCGTCGAGACGCTCGATACTGACGTGCAGCAGCGGATGGCCTCCACGATCGCTCGTGCCCTGGTCGAGACCGAGGCGGCGATGGCGGAACCAAGGTTTCAGGTGCGTCGAGTGGGGGGCAGGACGCTGATCGCCTGCAACCGGGAGATGGCCGTCTATGCCGAAAAACTCGGGCAGTTGGCCGATCGTCTCGCGGAGGCCGATCCGCTGCTGCCGCCTCTGCGCATCTTCCAGGAACTGTTCGGTGTGCACCCGCCTTCGGTACCCGACGGCTGTCAGCCGCTGAACAATGAACGCCTGCTGCGCCTGGCCGCCGCCACCAGTTCCAAGGCTGCCGTCTCGGCCAAGCAGGAGCTGTATCCCAAGCAGATGTCGGCCGAGCGGGCGCTGAGGCTCGGGGTCGGAGCGATCACTGGCCTGGGATTGGGTGAGGACGAGAAGGGCTTCACGATCCAGCAGATACGCGAGCGTGTGGAGAGCCGCTATCCTCGCGCCGAGCGGCTACCGGACCGCCCGGAACTGGATGCACTTTTGGAACAGGTCGGGCTGGAAGTCAGCTGGAATCCGGAGACGCTGACGTATCAACGTCGTCAGCGGGCGATTGCCTACACCTCGGGCACGGCGATTCCCCGGCGTTGGTCGACGGCCACCGGCACGCGGTTGGTCGAGGTGACGCCGGACATAGCCGACGCCCGGCAGTGCGAAGGTCGGCTGCAGCGAGCGTACGACGAAGGCGGGTTCCTCGTCCTGACCGTTCGTCCCAGTCGGCTGCGGTCGTGCGAAGCCAGCCTGCGAAAACGGTTCGACCTGGAGCGGATCTCGTTCGATAGCCTGCTGCTGGATGCGCTACGAGCGGAAGCCCGGGAGCTGGACGTGGACTGGAAGGTGGTGGAGCGAGCCGACGGGAGTGAGGCGAGCAGTCAGGACTGGAAGAACCTGCTGCATCTGGTGGGCATCGTGCAACCCAGGATCGAAGAGCAACTGCTGTCCGTCCCCAAGCACGTGCTGCTGGTCCATCCAGGCCTGATCGCCCGTTACGACCTGATGAGCCTGCTGGAGACCCTCCGCGATCGAGCGGGCCAAGACACGGCCTGCCCCGGCCTCTGGGTCCTGATCGCCGCCGACGAGCAGAACGACATGCCATTCCTGGACGAAGCCGAGATCCCCCTGATCTCCCCCGGCCAACGCACCAAAGTCAGCGAGCCCTGGATCGACAACCTCCACCGTGGCCGCCGTGGGGACCACGAAACACACGAATGACACGAAAAAAATACGAAGGAAACGCGCATGGCCGAGCTTCTCTTCAAGGACGAGTGCTACCGGATTATGGGAGCTTGTTTTGAGGTCTACAAGGAAATGGGATGCGGGTTTGTTGAGGCTGTTTATCAGGAGTGCCTGGAAATCGAATTTGACTCGCGATCGATTCCTTTCAGGTCACAACAGAGGCTCGCGTTAGGCTACAAGCAGAGGCAGCTGAAGCAGGTCTACGTTCCCGATTTTGTCTGCTTTGAACAAGTCATTTTGGAAATCAAAGCGGTCTCGAAGCTGTGTGATGAATTTCGAGCCCAAGTACACAACTACCTGAAGGCGACCGGTTGTCGTCTCGGTCTGTTGGTCAACTTTGGCCACCACCCTCAAGTAGAGTGGGAACGGATCGTTCGTTAGATTTTTCGTGTTTTTCGTGTCTTTCGTGGTAATCACGCATGAATATCAAACCGCTCCTCCCCCAATTCCAACGCCTCGTAGCAGATCTCTCCAAAGATCTCCTGCAGCGTTCGCTCACCCAGCCCGAGATCGAAGCGGGCCTGCGCGAGGCGTACCGGCAGATCGCGAACGGCGGTCGGACGTCTGAGGCGTTTGAGGTCTGGCGGGAGGACTATCTCGACCAGGTGGCCGTGGCCTGGGTGCTGGGTTGTGTGTTCGTGCGGTTCCTGGAGGACAATCATCTCGTTGACGACTGCTGGCTGGCCGGGGAAGGCGAGCGGCGCAAACTGGCTGAGGATACGCACGAGTTGTACTTCCGCAATCATCCACACGATTCCGATCGCGAATACTTGGAGCATGTCTTCCGCACGGTCCGTGAGATTCCCGCCTGTCGCGATCTGTTCGCCGAAGGCAAAACACCGCTGTGGGCGCTGGGGCCCAGTGGCGACATGGCGATGAAGCTGCTCGACTTCTGGCGCGAGATCGACGCCGAGGAGGGGCACCTAGTACGAAGGTTCCAGGTCGAGAACGGGGATACGCGGTTCTTGGGCGATCTGTACCAAGATCTCTCCCAGCGGGCCCGG
>CAZUJM010000452.1:0-2284 GCA_964620405.1 uncultured Pirellulaceae bacterium
AGATGCCGACGACCTTGTTCCGCTTCACGTCGATCGTGTCGCCCTCGAACTCAAACTTCACTACCTCCGGCTGCACGTCGCGCAGGATCCCCGCCACGCTGTCGATGCCGCCGTTCTTACGCAGCACCGAAACGATGTCGGTCACGACGGCACGCTGCAACTGCTCCTCCCAGCCACGTTCGATCGCTTCGGGAAACTTGCCCATGCGCACGGCGCGCAGGCTATCGGTCCCGACAACGAGAGGCGAGCCCCCTGCCCAACCGATGGTGGCTTCGTTCTTGGTCGCCACGAAGCTGGTGGCCGGCAGTGTGCTGCCGTCGATGAATTGAACGTTCAGCGATGCTTCCGCGGCGGCCGACGTAGCGTCCCCGGCAGGATGGATCCAGCGGAGTCTTTGCACCTGATTGACGGGAATCCTCTCCAGCGGTGCTTCCGCGCCGGCTCGCACGACCAGCTGTTCGGCCTCAATGGCCTCCAGCAGCACCTCGCGCGCAGGGCCCTCCACGGGACGGATCTCCACAGGCGTGGCCGCGAGGGTCAACGTCATCAATGCGGCGGCAATCCATGGCATGGCCTACTCCTCCTTTTCCCGGGCGAGCTTGCGGAAGTATTCCTCGATGACATCCCGATAGTGCGACGGCAGGTCGCGACCGAGCTGCTGGAGTGCCTCTTCACGTTCCTTCGGCGGCAGGTTGCCCCAGTCGGTATTCGAGCCGAGATCCTTCGGATTCACGTTCCCCGGGCCCTTCTGCTCCGCCGGCATGCTGTCCTGCATGGGCTGGGAGGGACCCGAACTGGGGTTCCCCGAGGAGGAGGAGGATTGCGAGGACGATGAATTCGCCTGTTCTTCGAGTTTCTCGATGAGCTTGTCGAGCTTCTTGATGACGTCTTCTTCTTCGGTTCGCACCAGCTTGCCCGCGCGACCGTGGCCCAGCGTGACTTGGATGCTGTCCATCATCCGCGAGATCTCGTCGAGGCTGTCAGGTTTCAGTGGCAGCAGGTCCGCCTGCATCAGCTTCGCAACTTTGGCGTATCGGGCTGGCACGGTAGCCTCATTCTCCAGCAGCTTCGCCAGCGTGCTGAGGCACTCGTCACGTTTCAGCTGACGATGCTGGGCGACTCCCTGAAAGAAGAGCAATGCGGCGGGATCGAACACGTCGCCCACCGCGACGCTCCCGAGCACCTCCTGCAGTTCACGATACAGCTGCTCGTTGGCCAACCACTGCGCGTAGTAGAGCCGCAAGTTGCCGCGGACCCAGGTCGGCAGGCTCTCGTCCGACAGGACATCGACCAGCGGTTCCATGTCGGGACGCCAGGATCGACCGCAGCGGGTAACGAGCTCCTCGACGCGCGGGTCGAGCGCCCGCAGCGACTCCACCAGTCGAGCAACGTTCTGCGCAGGCGAAAGGTTCGTTGCATCCTGCCAGACTGAGCGGGCACGCTCCACGGCATCGGCAGGCTTGTCGAGCGTCGCCAGCCAGCCCAGCACCTGGTCGCGCACGCCCGGTGCTTCGGGGGCCTGCCACGAGGCACGCCGCGCGAGCGGATCGTCTTCCTTGGCAACGATCGATGCCGTGGCGAGCAGGATCGCGAGGAAGGCCAACGGCGGCCACGTGCTTGCGTTTCGAGGATGTCGATGGCTCATTGGTTCTTCCCGAGCACGATGTCGCGCGTGAGCTGGCGGATTCGCAGTTCGCGACCTGCGAGGTCGCGTAGCCCGCCGAGCAGGTCCTGCTGGGTGGCCTGACCGACCTCGTGTTCCGGATCGGCCAGCCGTTTCGAGTAGTCGGTGGTGCGTTTGTTGACGCGTACCTGCAAGGTGCGGATCATTTTCAGCTCCGCGATGGCGTCCACCAGCGGTGTGTCTTCCGGATCGGTCGGTTGCTGCTGCTGTTGTTGTTGCTGCTGGCGACGCTGTTCCGCATCCTGCTGGGCCTTCTGCAACGCAGCCACGATCTCCTCCAACGCAGCCACGATGTCCTCCTCCAGGCCCAACGTGATCGGGTCGATCTTGACCTGCGTCAGACGATCGACCACCGACTCCATGTCGCTCCGCATCTGCTCGACTGCCTCCGGAAAGGCTACGGACGAGCCCTCCTCGCGCAGGAGCAGCAACGCTTTGTCGGTCTCCGCCAGGATTTTACGCTCGTCCAGGCTGAGCTTGCCGGACTGCACGACCTGCTGATTGGCCTTCTCGTCGGCCGGCAACTGGTCCAGCGCCCGCGTGTCCTCGTACACCTTGATCTGCCACTCCAGCATCTTGCGGAATCGCGACTCCAGGTCG
>CAZUJM010000452.1:2296-2503 GCA_964620405.1 uncultured Pirellulaceae bacterium
ACTCCTCCAGACGCTTCTGGGCATCGCGCATCTTCTGCTGCGCCTGCTCAATCCGCTTTTGACCAGGAAAAGAGGGCTGCTGCTGCTGCTGCTGCTCGCTTTGCTGCTGTCCTTGCTGTTCGCTTTGTTGCTGACCTTGTTGCTGGCCTTGTTGCTGACCCTGTTGCTGACCTTGTTGCTGGCCCTGTTGCTGACCTTGTTGCTGAC
>CAZUJM010000453.1:0-2479 GCA_964620405.1 uncultured Pirellulaceae bacterium
ACGCTCACGCCGCGCCAGCAGCGCGGACATCTCCTTGCGTCGGTTCATGCCGCAACGATTTCGACGCTCGACGGGGAGACCAGAAGTGCTTCACGCGACGGTTACGGAGTCCGCCCGTCGCCAGGAGCGCACGTTCGAGGCGCGCCGACGAACCACGGCAGCCGGGTCCACGACGACGACGACGAGGACTCGGCCGTCGGCAGCAGGAGGACGGAGACGCCGGTTTCCTACCCCAAGCCTGGCGAGACCCGCGCCTACGCCGAGACGTCCACGGCGAGCTCCACGTCTACCGCGCAGTCGCACTCGACCGCGTGCTCACCCACTGCGGGTTCGACGAGGGGCCGGGTGGCAGGTCGATCGCGCGCCAGTAGCGCAGCCATCGCCTTGCGTCGCTTCATGCCCGCAGGATACCGGCGGTCGCGGGAGCTTCCAGGTGTGCCTCACGCGACGGTTACGTCAGAACTGACGCAACCTCAGGCACCGCCCATGGCCCAGAGCGGCATGCTGAACCCGAACAGCATGTTCCGCATCTTCCAACTCTCGAAGAAGCTGGCAGAGAAAACGTGCGCAAGACCGACCCGTCGGAAGGCCATGTGTCCGCCAGGATAGGTCCTCGCCGTCCACTTTCCTTGGCATCGATCTACGGTCTCTGCTGTCGTCAGCCACGCCTGTGTCCGGTTCGGCGGACCGAGTCGTAGCGAGTCCTCGTAGAAGAGCACCCAGTCGCCTCCTCGAATGCTGACCGACAAGACAATGTCTTGGGCAGGAGTGAAAGTGGATCGCAGTCGGGGTCGCTCTTGCGTCCCTTTCCTGCAGACGATGTAGTCGAAGCCCTCGGGAATGAGCGCCAAGGCCGGAAAACAACCGACGAGATGCGCGAGATCATTCGACCTCGACAGAGCACGATCCAACTCCTCCTCCGAAGACGCGCCAACCACGAACCGATCGTCGATTGCGCACGCAATGGGCCAACTGCCAACCCGGAGGTTGTCCTTCCGCGATATCCGCACGACGCCTCTTGCATCTGCTGCCCCATTGGCGGGAATCCAACCGGAAAGGCACTTGCGCTGCTTCTGTATACCTCGTTCCCCGAAGTCGATGACGAAGACGCCATCGGCAGTTCCAAAAATGTGTGAGGCCGACATCGGACCATTCCACTCGGGGAGGTCGAAGTTGCTTCCAGCCATCGCCAGGATTGGCTGGTCGTCGTCACCCCAGGAGTCCCAGGAGAAAAGTGCGAGTAATGCACCGGCGTCTTCAACTCTCGATGCCGGCGCCTGCAGCACGTAGCTCTGATGACCGGAAGGGAGCAACTTCGCAACCTCGGAGAAACGCATCAAGTGCTCCCCGAACAATTCGCCGGCAGGGGAAGTCGATACGCAACCGGCCGCCAACCCCAGTCCGACGACTTGCAGAGCGCAGAGAACCGCTCCGAGGCAAGACAGGACGAATACCCTACTGCTGCGGTTTCTGCTCATGGCTGATGTCGACTACTTCAGTCCCTCAACGGCTTGCAGGCTCTAGAATCGGCCACTACCTCCCCTGCATGAGAAGGCCCCAAACCGAGCTTGGCCCAGTGAATATGTCTAGCGTGGTATCCCAGATGTCGCCGGCGATTTCCGCGATTTCCTGAGCCATATCTCCTGCCCACACATTAGCGTCTGCCATCCACATCGGCGGACAAGGTGGAAACTCGGCTGACAGGCCCATTTCTTGTATGATCCACATGGCAAACGAATTGCAGTTCGGCCCAATAACACTCCAGTCCTCGTCGAGATGAGGGTAAAGCTTGATGAGCGGTGTAATGTCGCACACTTGGCCTGCTTTGCCCTCGGAGCCTAACCAGTTAGCGCATGCGAATTCCCACTTGTCGATTGTAATCAGCCATGGGTTGGCGTGGGAACCATCCGGAGCCCGCTCCCCAGCTGCAGGGACACGCTGTTTTACTCCGAGCTTCGAGCCGATAGCGATTCCATCCGACCCCATCACTGGCTCGGGCTGAGTCTCATTACCTGGCCCGATAACTCCGTACCTCATCAACTTCCCGTCGCACCCAGCCACTTCCAACTCACAATGCCAAACGCCGAAGTACGGGAAGCCAGGCGGCTGCCAGTCTGGACCGTAGTCCGGCGGGGGAGGATTTGGGTTGCCAAAGAAGTTCCGTAGCTCTCCGCAAATCAACTCTACTGTGCAATACCCTCGAAGCTTCGCAACACTATCTTGCGGTGCAGTGGTGCCTGGAAGAGAGTATGTGCCAAAGGTAGTAGACCTCCCTGACCCGCCCCAGATTTCCCCATCATAGTCAGGAATCAGCGGCAACTGCCCCGAACCACCACCGAGACCGCCGCCACCGTCCGACGGCTTCTCGCCGCACACACCGGTAGGCTTGTCACCGCAGCCGCTCGATGGCTTCCCGCCGCACGACCCACCGCCGCCCTTGCCGCCGCAGCCACAGTCCCCGCCGCACCCGCCACCTCCA
>CAZUJM010000454.1:0-1490 GCA_964620405.1 uncultured Pirellulaceae bacterium
TGGCCGGTCTCGAAGTACATGAACTGCCGCGCCTCGCCACGCAGCGCACCACGCTCGGCCATGCGGCGGTAGGCTTCGTCGAGAAGTTCAACCGTGATGTCAAATTCGCGCAGGTTGGTCGCTTCGGTGCCCGCGAGGCTCTGGAACAGGATCTCGACCGGTTCGCCACGTTCCAGGCAGGCGAGCTGCGTCTTGATGTGGGCCAGCACGCAGGTCTGGGTGGGCGCTTCCGTGCGTTGCCGGATCCGGTCCAGGAGCCGCAGCATCGCCGACACGTGCTCCACGGTGTCGATGGACGGATTGAGTCCCAGGAGTGCGTCGCCGCAGCCCAGGGAGAGCCCCCAGTAGCAGAGCAGCGTGATGCCGCGCGGATCGTCGGTCGGATGGTTGGGCTGCAGGCGCGAGGAGAGCGTGCCGGGCCGGCCGAGCCACGTGCGGGCCTTGGTGGGATGCACGCAGCGGCGCGACAGCAGGATCAGTTCATGGACATCGCAGAGCTTGGCGAGTGCCGCGGCCATGACGCCGGTCAGACCGCGGCCCACTTCCAGGATGCGTTCGCCGTTTGCGCGCAGCAGGTGATCCTTCAGGCCACCCAGCGTCCAGTCGGCGATGCCCTGGAACACGTCATGGTCGATCTCGTAGTTCGCGCGCATGACGCTGTCGATGCGTCCCTGGTCGTCGGTCAGCGGATGGTCGTGCAGGTGCTGGAGCGTGAGTCGTGCGAGCAGCGTGCGAGCCGCCTCTCGTGACAACTCGTTGTCAGCCGCCAGCCGCGCGTTGCGATCGCCGGCCTTGCTGAAGTCGGCCGCCCCCAGCAGTCGCTTCAGACCGGCGAAGGCGAAATGGCGATCCGCGAACGTGCCCGCGTACGTCACGTCCGGCCGGGGAGCGGGAACGAGGATCTCGGCCAGCGGAGTGAGACGGGGCACGGAAGGGTTCCTTGTCGCTCGAGGCTCGCGGGCCGCGGAAATACGAGGCTGCATCTCCGGGCTCGCCGCGTCAGGCCAGCCCAAAGAAGGAGACCGGGATGGTCTGTTCGCGGAGCATCCCGAGGTGGACGTAGCGAGCGTCGCGGAGATCGATTTCGTCGACGACCAGCAGTCGCAGCGGTCGGCGTCCCCAGTCGGTGAGGTAGTTGCCGAGCGCTTTTCCCACATTGTGACGCACGAGCAGCACGAGCGAAAGATCGTCCGGAAAACGCCGCGCGTCGAGAAATTGACGCAGGCGTTCACCGCAGCGGCGCACCGAAACGCCGCTTGCGTCCGCCAGTTCAACGCACAACGCGCCGCCCGCTGGGCTGCGTTCCAGCAGTTCCAGCAGCGCGCCCAGTTCCGCGTCTGGGGTCTCCGGACCGATCGTGCCGAAGATCGGCAGGTCGCGCAGGGGCAGCAGCCCGGTGTCGGCCAGGTGCAGCGTGTTTCCCGACAGCTGGGTGTTGTGGCGCAGCAGGCCGTAGACCGTCGCGCGGCCGCCGCCGTCGGGTTGCATCG
>CAZUJM010000454.1:1500-2474 GCA_964620405.1 uncultured Pirellulaceae bacterium
GCAACTAACGCGGCCGCGAGGTCGATGCCCAGATCGCCGTAAGCCGTCGTGGCTGGCGGCCGCCCGCCGCTCGCCAACGCATACGCCAGCTCTCCCACGCCGCCGGAGAGCGTCACGAACACGTCACCGCTTGGCCGTTCGTTGGCCGTTGGCGACCAAGGCGACTGCAGCAGCGTGGCCGCGATCGACGCCTTGGGTGGCTGCGAGCCTTGTTGCGGCTGGATGCGGGCTTCGACCAGCTCCTCAAGCAGCTCGACCTGAAGGCCGATGAACCGGCGGACTTCGTCAGGCAGCAGCGTATCGCCGATGCGGCGGAAGATTCCCAGTTCGCGAAAGAGCGTCTCGGCGAATTCGGAGAGGCCGGTGATCCGGTAGCTGCCGGGTTGCACGCGCACGTGCCGAGCGCCGAGGAAGGCGCACGCGGTCGCCAGCACCCGGCCCTCGCGGCCCCACGCCGCATTGGTCGTGCCCCCGCCGATGTCGAGGTTCAGGAAGCAGGCGTGCGGATGACGGCGAGAGAGCGTCGCGCAGCTTCCCAGGAACGCCAGCCACGATTCCAATCGCGGGTCGTCGGCCGCGGCAACCAGCGCATCGCCGACTCGCTCACGCACCAGGCGCACGATCGCTCCTGCGTTCGCCCGTCGCGCGGTTAATCCGGTCAGCAGCGCGCCGCCGCCGACGATGTCCGACGCCTCCACGCGGCCTTCACGCAGCCATCCGTCCAGCAGGGCCACCAGCGCTTCCTCGTCGACCCGCTCGTCACGCAGCGGCGTGAAGGCCAGCGGCGAACGATAGGTCTCCCGTAACTCGCCCAGTTCCATGCGCCCGGTGACGGCGTTGCGAAGGAGGTGCGCGGAGGCGATGACCGCGCTGCTGGTCGTGCTGCCGAAATCGAGGCCAAGCAGCGTGGCCATGGTCAGGGAGACTGCTGCCGCGCGGCGGCTTCCAACGCCCGTTCCGCCGCCAGGATCTCG
>CAZUJM010000455.1:0-2474 GCA_964620405.1 uncultured Pirellulaceae bacterium
CACCGAGGCGATCAACCACGACCCGGCGATCACCTACATCCAGACCGGCAGCCAGATTCCCGGTCGGCCCAGTATGGGAGCCTGGACCAGCTACGGTCTGGGCAGCCCGAACAAGGACCTGCCGTCGTTCGTGGTCCTTGTGTCGCGATTGGCCAGTGGATCTCAGCCGCAGGCTCTGTTCTCGCGGCTGTGGGGTTCAGGGTTTCTGCCGACCAAGCATCAGGGAGTGGCCCTGCGTTCGTCGGGTGACCCGGTGCTGTACCTCAGCGATCCGGCCGGGGTCGATAAGGGAACCCGCCGCAAGATGCTGGATGGACTGGCGGAGCTGAATCAGCAGCGGTTCGAGGAAATGGGCGATCCCGAGATCACCAGCCGCATCGCGCAGTACGAGATGGCCTACAAGATGCAGGCCAGTGTTCCGGAGCTTACCGATCTCCGCGACGAACCTCGCCATGTGCTTGACCTCTATGGACCGTCGGTCGAGGAGCGGGGCACGTTCGCCTACAACTGCCTGATGGCCCGCCGACTGGCGGAACGCGGCGTGCGATTCATCCAGGTGATGCACGCGGGATGGGACCAGCACCGCAGCCTGACAACCGAACTGTACACGCAGACGAGCGATACCGACCAGCCTTCCGCCGGCCTCGTCCGCGACCTCAAGCAGCGAGGACTGCTCGACGATACCCTGGTGATCTGGGGTGGTGAATTCGGACGCACCCCGTTCATCCAGGGAGATCTTGGCAACCGGCCCCAGTGGGGCCGCGACCACCATCCGTATGCTTTTACGCTCTGGATGGCCGGAGGCGGTATCCGGCCGGGCATCAGTTACGGCGCCTCCGATGAACTCGGCATGAACGTCGCCTCCGAAGGCGTCCATGTCCACGACTTCCAGGCCACCGTGTTGCATCAAATGGGCATCGACCATGAGCGTCTGACGTTCAAGCACCAGGGTCGCCGCTACCGACTGACCGACGTGCATGGCCAGGTGGTTCGCGGCATTCTCTCGTAACCCTTCCGCCCCGCCGGCACCGTCGCGTTCTAGATCCAGCCGCGACGCGCGAGCCACGTCTTCAGGCCCAGCACTGCGAGGCCATAACCGCAGACGGTGACCAGCAGCAGCGGCCAGTACGCGCTCGGAAGCGGGACAAATCCCAGAGCCTCGCCCAACGCTGTCGATGGCAACCATGCGCCCGCCAAGGCGATCAGCGACGTCGTCAGCAGCAGCAGGGGCGATGGCCAGCTGCGCAGGAACGGCACGTGCATCGTGCGGATCACGTGAATGACCAGCGATTGCGTCAAGACGCTTTCCACAAACCATCCTGTCTGGAACAACTGCTCGCTGTGCCGTGCCGTGGCGGCATCCTGCGTGTCCCAGCAGTTGAACCCGTAGAGCATGATCAGGAAGGTCGTGTAGTCGAAGATCGAGGAGCAGGGGCCGAAGCAAAGAATGAAACGTGTCAGGCCACGAATATCCCAGGGTAGCGGCTTGCGGATCTGGTCCTCGTCGACATTGTCCGAGGGAATGGCCATCTGGCTGATGTCGTAGAGCAGGTTATTGGCCAGGATCTGCAGGGGGGCCATGGGCAGGAATGGCACGAACGCCGCGGCTCCCAGCACGCTGAACATGTTCCCGAAGTTGCTGCTCGCGCCCATGCGGACATACTTGAGGATGTTCGCGAACACCTTTCGCCCTTCGACAACCCCCGCCTCCAGCACCAGCAGCGACTTCTCCAACAGGATCATGTCGGCCGACTCCTTGGCCACATCCACGGCCGTATCCACGCTGATGCCCACATCGGCGGTCCGCAGCGCCAACGCGTCGTTGATTCCGTCCCCCATGAAGCCCACCGTGTGGCCGCGGGATTGCAGCGCGCGCAGGATCCGCTGCTTGTGGACCGGAGCCACCCGGGCGAAGAGTTCGGTCTGCACCGCGGCCTCCGCCAACTGTTCGTCGTCCATGGCATCGACCTCGGAACCCAGCAGCGTCCGCTGCACCGACAGGCCGACTTCGCGGCAGATTTTCCGGGCCACCAGTTCGTTGTCGCCCGTAATCACCTTCACCACGATCGCCCGCTGCTCCAGCGCCCGGATCGCCGCCCGCGCCGACTCCTTGGGCGGGTCGAGGAAGGCGACGTATCCATGCAGCGTCAAGCCGACTTCATCCTTTCGCGAGTAGGGTTGGGGAGCCGGTTGGCCGGGGAACGCACCGCGCGGCGGGCCGGTCTTGCTGGCGATCGCCAGCACGCGAAAGCCGTCGGCCGAAAGACGCTCGTACTCCTGCTGGAGTGACCCCAGGTGGGCATGGTCCATGGGCAGGAAGTCGCCATCCAGTTCAAACCGGTCGCAGCGCGGAAAGATGGCCTCCGGCGCTCCCTTGCTTACGAGCAGATCGAGACCCTCGGGGGTTCGGACGACCACCGACATGATGCGGCGCTCGAAATCAAAGGGAATTTCATCCACCTTCGCATGGTCCG
>CAZUJM010000456.1:0-2463 GCA_964620405.1 uncultured Pirellulaceae bacterium
GGGGGGGGGGGGGTAGGGGGGGGCGGGGTAGGGGGGGGCTGGGTAAGGCGGGGCTGGGTAAGGCGGGGCTGGGTAAGGCGAGGCTGGGTAAGGCGGGGCTTTGCGGACGGGACGTCCGCGCTCCGTCAGGGGGCTTGCCAGTCGGGGGCCTCGTCGTCGGAAACGTAGGCGCGGAGCAGTTCGTGCGGGCCGTACTGCGACTTGTAGGCCATCGAAGTCGCTTCGGGAATCCAATAGCCCAGGTAGTGGTGGGCGATTCCCATCTGCCTGGCGAACTGCAACTCCACCAGCATGGAGAATACGCCGGGGCCTTCCGAACGCCATTCGGGCGCATGGTAGAAGTAGGCGCTGGAGGAACTGCGGCGCGTCATGTCCACCAGCCCCACGCCCACCAGCGTGTTCCCCCGATAGTAACGAAACTCACGCTCGAACGAGAATTGGCCCGCAAGGAACCCCTGGAAATAATCGTCCGCCGAAACTTCGCGATGCGGCCAGCCCCGCCGTTGGTGCATGTCGGCATGGTAACGCTCAAAAAGTTCCAAGTGGTCAGGCGTCAGCAACGGCTTGCCTACCTCGATCTCCACCTCCTCGTTGCGACGCAGGCACCGCCGCTGCGACTTGGTCGGTGCGAAATTCGCCACATCCACACGCAGTGAACGGCACTTGCGGCAGTGTGGACACGCGGGCCGAAAGAAGTTGTTGCTGAATCGGCGCCAGCCACGCGCGAGCAACCCGTCGTACGACGGTTCGTCGAGATCGCCGTAGAAGCGATACCCGAGCGACGCGGTTTCCAGCGGCAGGTAGGAGCATTCGCGAGGGGGCTCACGGTAGTGGTATTCGTCGAGCGGCTGCACGGTGGTTTCCTGCCAGTGTTTGTCCGGGTCTCGGTCGGCGCCGGCCATGCCCCAGGGATGAATGCTGCGTACCCAGCATACGCCCACGGCCGCAGACCGGTATCCGCGGTGGCAGGCCTGGGTGCGGCCGATCAACCCAGCTTCGGTTCCCAGGCCGGATCGTACTCGCGCCGCCAAAGCTGACTGGCGTCGGCGTCGCCTTCGATGCGGCCCGTGTCGGGATGGCAACGCAGCGTACGCCCGACCCGCTGGGCGATGTTGCCAAGGTGGCAGAGCAGCGTGCTGCGGTGCCCTTCCACGATGTCAGCACGCAACTCCTGCCGCTGACCCGATCGTACGGCGTCGACAAAGTTTCCCACATGCAGCGTCTGCCCGTCGTCCGACTGCGTGTGGTGCTCCTTCAGCTGCTCGTTGAGGTCGTAGACCTTGAAGGTACCGTCGTAGTCGAGGGCCAGCGAGCCCTGGGTGCCGTGGAACGTCACGAACGACTTGTCGTGACCGTTGCAGCTTAGGCCCTGCCAAGTGATCATTTTGTCGCCGGGAAAGAGGTAGCTGACGAGCTGCGTGTCGGGAGTCTCCTGGTCGTCCTGGAAGGCATAGCGGCCGCCGGAGGACTGCACCTGCGACGGGTAAGCGACATCAAGCCCCCAGCGACAGAGGTCGAGCGTGTGGATGCCGTTGTTGCCGAGTTCTCCGTTGCCCCAATGCCAGCGCCAGTGCCAGTTGTAATGGACCAGGTTGTCGATGTAGTCGCGACGCGGCGCGGGGCCCTGCCACAGATCGTACTGAAGGCCGTCGGGGACGGGGGAAGGTTTGCCGCGGCCGATGGATCCTCGCGTCGCCGAATATTGCGCCCGCGCCAGGTAGGCTCGTCCAATGACGCCCTCCCGAATGCGCTGCATGGCCAGCCGCGTTCCAGGGCTGCTCCGGCGCTGCGTACCGAGCTGCACAAGACGCCCGAAACGAGCCGCGGCCTCAATCATCATCTCCCCTTCCCAGGGGTTGTGGCTGCAAGGCTTCTCCACATAGACATGCTTGCCCGCCTGGCAGGCGAGGATCGTGGCGGGACCGTGCCAATGGTTCGGCGCGGCGCAGACCAGGGCGTCGACCTCCGGGTCGTCCAGAATGCGGCGGAAGTCGTTCAGCGGACGCGCTTCCATCTGGTGCGACGCCTGGAGGCTGGCGACGGAAGCCTGCGAGCGACGATCGTCCACGTCGCACACATAGCGGATCTCGACGCCGGGCACGCGTGCGAAGAGCTCCGCCAGCGCCTGGCCGCGTTGAAGCCCCATGACGCCCAGCACCACCCGCGACGCCGTGGTCGCGTTCGCCGCCGAGCCGTCTGGAGTCGCATCGGCCTCCACGCCCGGGGCCTGGTCCGCGGACCAGGCCGGCCCCGCGCAGCTGGCGGTCAGCAGCGCCGCCAGTTTGAGAAAAGTCCTTCGTTCCGCCGCCTCACGCGCGTCCATGGATCCTCCATTTCCTTCCCCGTCAGCCTTCCGTACGACGAGGCCACTAGGCGGGCCGATTCCCCGTGACTGGCTCCCAGCCACTGGCTCACTACCACGGGCTCACTACCACGGGCTCACTACCACGGGCTCACTACCAC
>CAZUJM010000457.1:0-2436 GCA_964620405.1 uncultured Pirellulaceae bacterium
TACACGCACCCAAGCTACATAGAATAGGCAACGTCCACTGCCTTGTATACCGTCTTGACGCGGCGAAATCCCAGGCGACGGTACATGTCGTAGGCGACCTCATTTTGGCTGGTCACTTCCAAGCTCGCGACGCGCAGGCCCGCCAGCCAGAAGCCCTCCAGCGCCTTGAGCAGCAGGCAACGGCCCAGACCCACGCCCCGGTGCTCGGGCGTGACCCCCAGGTTCTGGATGCTGCCGCACTGGTTTTGGTCGCCGATCCCCTGGATGGTTCCGCAGAAGTCGAGGGACGACAGGTCGGGCGCCAGATGCGCGGACTGCTCCGGGCTGGTGGAGGACGCGGCGGTGGTGAACGCGGAGCGGTTGGTCAGCGGTTCGATGACCGGCATTTCGTCGGGGAAGTACCGCGGGCTGCGATGATAGGCGAATTCGCCGGAGCCACGGTAGCCGGCCTCCGACACAGGGTCGGCCGTGCTCCGGTCCGGATGATCCGAGAGCGGGCCCTCCATGATTGGCCGGCGATCGACCCGGGGGCGCTCGCAGGTAGCAAGCCATGTCGCCTGCGGCACAAAACCGACCTTGGTGGAGATGTCTTCCATCAGTCGCTGGCAACCCCGCAGGTCGCCCAAGCAGGGGAACACCTGGGAGTCGATTTCGTGGCGGAAGCTGAGATACTTCGCACGGGCATGCTGGTGGAGCAGGCTGTAGCGGAAGGGCAGCAGCGTGTAGCCCTCCGGCGGTGGCGGCGCGGGGAAAAGATCGGCCCGCAGGGCCAACTCCATCCGGTAACGCTTGAAGTAGGTAACCGCCATGACGAGTTCCGTTCGGATCTCCGTAGTCGGTCGCCGGTTCAGCGCCGAGGCCCTCTGAGCTCTTCAAGCAGGACGTCGCACGACCAGAATTGCCCGACGCGACCGCAATCGCTCTCATCTGGCCTTCCGGTTTTGCTCCACCCCGCGTTGTAATCTATCCCCCGATTGGAGGCCGGTCAACTTTTGCCGTGACGCTTCCTCGAAACCGCAAACCACCGCGTTGACGACCTCACGAAACAAGCTCTCCTCGGGGCAGGAGGCTGCTTCGCAAAATGGTTTCACCGATCACCCTGCCTCGCCCTGGCAACCACCAACGCCCTGCCCGACGCGGGCGACCGTCCTGGGGTGGGGATTCGGTCGCAGGCCCGTTTGACGGGCTCCGGGGAACTTCGTACAACGGGGTTTCGGTCGGTGATCTTGCCGATGCCGACCGGCAAGCGACCCCTGCGAGAGGGAGTCGGGAACCGGGTCAGGCCTTAACCGGAGCAGCCCTAACTGGCGCAACTTTGTGCGGGGGTCGCTTGCCGTTCGGAATCGTCGCGGCTCCGAACTTCTTGGCGGCTTCCTGCCCTGCTGGGGTAGCGATTTCTGGTCTGGGCTGCTTGGTCTGGGCTGCTTGGTCTGGGCAGGCAGCTACGGACGCACTGGTCTGGACAAGCAGGTCTGGACAAACAGGTCTGGACAAGCAGGTCTGTTGGCCCCGCTTGCAACTTCTTCTTCTCCACGAGTTGCTGCGACGTGTTCGGCTTGCGACGTTCATCGGTCGTCGTCTGCTTTCTCCCCAGCGAGTTCACGTTGGCTTGGTCTGGAAACAGGATTTCTTGAGGCGGGTGGAGCGAGCATCGACCGGAGGCATGTCCACTGCGGGGGCCGCGGGTCCCTCAGCCACTAGAACGAGCGTCGTGAATGCTTCACAATGACGCCGCTCGGGGCCGGTTGCCCGGGCCCCAGCAGTACCCAGGCAGCGGAAACGCGGCGCGGGTGTGGCCCGAGTTCCTGCGGGGCGGTGGGGCGGAGCTTGAGTGGGTGAGAACGAAGGGGGATGGACGCATGGCGGACCCAGCAGATCGATCCGGGGACGGAGCCGGGGGGCTTGTGTCGGAGCCTGGGGTGGCGGGAAACGCCGGCGGCAGCGGGCATGAGTATGTCGTCGTCGCGCGACGCTATCGGCCGCAGAGCTTTCAGGAACTCGTCGGGCAGGGCACGGTAGCCCAGGCCCTTTGCAACGCCATTACGACCGACCGGATCGGACACGCCTATCTGTTCACGGGAGCGCGTGGGGTGGGCAAGACGTCCACGGCCCGTATCCTGGCGAAGGCGCTCAACTGCGAGACGGGGCCCACCACGGCGCCCTGCGGTGAGTGCGACATCTGCCGACAGATCACGTTCGGCGAGGACATGGACGTGCTGGAGATCGACGGCGCCAGCAACCGCGGCATCGAGGATATTCGGCTGTTACGCTCCAATGTCGGCATTCGCCCCAGCCGCTCCCGGTTCAAGGTGTACATCATCGACGAAGTGCACATGCTGACGACGGAGGCCTTCAACGCGCTGCTGAAGACGCTGGAGGAGCCGCCGGAGCATGTGAAGTTCATCTTCTGCACGACGGAGCCCGGCAAGATCCCGA
>CAZUJM010000458.1:0-2417 GCA_964620405.1 uncultured Pirellulaceae bacterium
CGAGGAAACCATAGAAGTAGTCGAAGCCATAGCCGTTCGGCCAACGGTCCTTCGGGCCAATGGCCGTCGTCTCGGTAGCCGGCGTGTTGTGCCATTTGCCGAAGGCCGACGTGGCATAGCCGTAGTGCTTTAGCACCTCGGCGACGGTGGCGGCCTCCTTGGGCATGAGACCGGTAAAGCCGTCGAAGGCGACCGCACGCTCTGCAATGGTGCCGGAACCGACGCGTGTGTGGTTTCGCCCTGTAAGCAAAGCGGCGCGCGTCGGCGAACAGATTGCCGTGGTGTGGAAGGCATTAAAACGAAGTCCTTCGTTCGCCAACTTCGTTTAGGTAGGCGTGTGAACCTCGCCACCAAAGGTGTCGGCTACACCGAAGCCAACGTCGTCAAGCAGGATGATGAGGATGTTCGGCGCGTCCTTTGGCAGTCGTTGCGGCTGGGCCGGCCATTTCATCTTCGAGTCCTGCAAACGCGGTTTCACCACACTTTCCATGGGCGGCTGGGGAAACGGCAACACCGTGCCGTCGTTCGGAGGCGCGGCGTTGGCAGCCGTGGTGAGAACACAAAGGAGGGCGAACACGAGTTGCTTATTCATCGCGCAGGGGACTCCGCAGGCAGCGTGTCTTGGGTGCGGCTAAATCGAGGCGCGATCAAAATCCAATTTCTCAGCGGAATCCGCCAGTAGCTAGCCGTGCGAGCCCCAACCTGCGGAGAGTTCGAAGAGTGGCTGCCGCGCGCCCTCCAATCGAAAGGTTCGAGCCTCGTAACTTCATGCACAGTAGGGGTTTGCGGAGAAGTTGGTTGGCGAAAAGAATCCCTGTGTTTCGAAGGCACAACGACTCACACCGCTTGGTGGTTTCAGAATCGCACCTAGTCAAAGCAGAAGTGACACCACGATTCGTCGGCGGCTGAAGTCTCGCTGGGACTCGAAAGTCCCTGACCCTGAGCATGCTGTCGACGTAGGCTATCGTCGTGGTTCTGCTCCGTTCATGCCGCAAGAACTCGTGAATCGAGTAGCCGTCACTCGGCCATTGGTTTGATTGGAGAAAACAATGCAAACCAATGGCGTTCATCGCGGAGCCGTGATCGGACTCCTCGTCGCGGTGCTCTTGTCGGACCTCACGGGTTCCGTCGAGGCCTGCACTCGGGTGCTGTTGGTGGCGAAGGTCGGCACAGTCGTCACTGGCCGCTCGATGAACTGGACCGAGGACTTGAAGTCCAATATGAGGGTGCTTCCGCGAGGCATGAAACGCGATGGAATGGGTGGGATGAATAGCATCTCGTGGAAGTCGAGGTACGGTAGCCTGATCGTGAGCGGCTATGATATCGGTACCTCGAAGGGGATGAACGAGAAGGGGCTGGTCGTCAACATGCTCGCCCTTGTCGAGTCTGACTATGGCAAGCCGCCGGAGAGCACCAAGATCCTCTGCATGTGATCGCAGTACATTCTGGACAGCAAGTAAACCCTGAATTGAATCACGAGCGGAATCTCACCCATGAATCGATCTGCATTCCTCATTACAGCGATCCTCGCCGGCGGCGGGTTCCTCGGCTGGCTGGCCGCATCCGACAAGTTGTCGTTCCGACAGGCCCGGGCCGATGAGCCGGGCCAGTCGAAGGTACCGCTCGCCACCACGACCTCGGCCAGGGATATCGTGGTTCTCGACCATGGGCAAAGCGGAGGCGAGAACACAACTGAGAATCGCATTTCTGACTGCCTGGCTATTGGCAAATGTCGTCGATTTCGATTAGGGTCAACCCAGTTCGATACCTTTCCCGAAAACACCGAACGGGTCTCGAAATCCAGAAGTTCCTTGCCATCAGGCGCTTGCGCTCTTCCAAAAAGAGGGTGTTTTAGCGAAGAGGGGTGCTTTGGGGGGTGGGAGTTTTGGCTCGGAAAGAGCCTGTTGACTAGTTAACACAGAAAGCCGAGAGTGAATGCTCTCGGCTTTCTTCGTTCCCAGGAGGAAAAGGTGTCAGGACTCTTTCTCAGGAGAGTTGCGAGCGGATAAGATCCCGCGATGGGTCGACCAAGACGAGCAGGCGAAGCGGGTGGAATTTATCACGCCCTGAACCGGGGCAACGCCCGGGCAGGCATTTTCCACAAGCCGGAGGACTGGAGCGTTACGCCTGCTGGATCCTGGCCTACCGTTGGTGCCCAACCACGGGCACTTTGTTCTGCAGCCCACGGAAGACGGCGGAATGAGTGGCTTTTTGCGGTGGGTTTCGCTCACCCACACGATGCGATTGCATGCCCACTACCAAACGGGCGGCCAAGGTCACATCTATCAGGGCCGATTTTAGAGTTTTCCGGTCCAGGATGACGAGCACTTTCTGCTAGTCTGCCGCTATGTCGAGCGAAACGCGCTTCGCGCTGGTCTGGTGCATCGAGTCGAGGACTGGGAATGGGGTTCGCTGGC
>CAZUJM010000459.1:0-2081 GCA_964620405.1 uncultured Pirellulaceae bacterium
CCCCCGCTGCGGCTTGCGATTGGACAGGAACGGGTCGCAGTAGCCGGGGGTACCGAGCCGAATGCTCTCCAACGGAGCGGCCGACAGCGAGAAGTCGAACAGCACCAACCGATTCGCATCCTTCGTCTGCTCGCGGATCCCAATGTTATCGGGCTTGATATCGCGATGCGTGACGCCCCGACGTTCCATCTCCTCGACGGCTGTCAACAGGTCACCGCCATAGCGTTCCAGCAGGTCCAAACCGGGAACGCCATCGTCGCGGAGCACGGAGGCCAGGGTTCTGTCGCCAGCCTTTTCGAGCACGAGCACGGTGCGTCCCGCCATCTCCAGTTCACCGTGGATCGCCACAATGAACTCGCTCTGCACGTTCCGGAGCGCCTCCGCCTCGTGCTGCAGGCGTTGATTGTCATCCTCGGTGAGAGCCACCTTCAGCACGAACTGCTGATCATCCTTCCTAACCAGCAACGCCTTGGCCGTAGCGCCCTTGCCCAGTTCCCGCTCGACGACATAACCCCCTTCGAGCTGATCGCCGCGTCTTGCCAGGAGCGGGTCATGGACGAACTCTTCCTCGTTCGCCGAAAGCTCGCTTTCTACTTCGTCAAGCCGCGTTAAAAATTCGTCGACCGATCCGAGTCGCGTATTCGCGTCGGGATGCGTGGACCACCGGATCATCTCATCCAGCTTGGAACCAACGCCATCGACGACGGCGGCCAGACTGAGGCCCTTCTTCTCACGCAGAATCCGCGAGAGCTCCGCGGTGCTACCCGCTGGCGGTCGGCAGGCGAACAGGTGGTAGGCGATCGCTCCCAGCGAAAAGACATCGGACGCTTCGCTGACCATGCGTTGGTCGGCGATCGCTTCGGGCGACATGTAGACGAACGACTGGGCTTCGACCAGGTGCTCGACATTCGTCACGCGGGCCAGCGTCGTGGTCGTATCCACCACTCCGACCTGCCAGTTGTAGACCTTCAGGCACAAATCGGCAGGATTGTCGAACGAAGAGACGACATGTCCGCCGGAGGCCGCGTTGCTTGCGCCCGGGGCAGCCGCCTTCTGTCTGCCGACATGCTGCCTGAAGACCAAGATGCTTTGGGGCGCGAGCGCACGGTGCACAATCCGCTGCCGATGAGAGGAACGAATCGCATCCGCGATCTGGCGCAGGAACCTGATCTTCTGGTCGGTCGTCAGCTTATGACAGTGGGTGGCCAGATAGTGATCGAACCGCATGGCCTGCGCATCTTCGTACTTGAACAGCAGGGCCGGTCCGAGTTCATGCTCCCGGTGATCCAGTACGGGCAGGATGTTCGGGTGTTGGAGCAGTTGCAGGATCTGGAACTCACGCGCGGCAGCTCGCCGGCGCTGCACGCGTTCCTCCTCGTTATCCGCATGGGCCACGGTGTACTGCCGCACTCGGCAGAAGACATCGGGAAACGAGGCGTGTTTCGCCAGCCGATCCTGGTAGCCGGGTCCATCGGCCAGCAGATCGCCGAGCACATAGTCCCCGACGCGGCGTGACTTCTGCGACGGACGAACCCCCGCCTGCTTCATTGCCTCGGTGAGCTTCTTGGCCACCTTGCTGTCGATCTGGCTGCGATTTTTGGGGTCGATGCCGGGCCCTTGCCGATCGAGCAAGGCGGCAAGGATCCCCGGCCGTTCGGCGGTCGAGTCGCTGCCGGGGATATCCTTGAGCAGGACGCGATTGAGGGCGGGTCCCTGCAAGTCACACTGCAGTTCATCGGCCGAGAGAAAGACCACGGCATCCAGCCACGGCACGCGGAAGTCACGAGCGGCCTTCTGGGCTCGAAGCAGCGACACCAGCGCCTTGGCTTTGCGGTTGGCCAGCAGGACCGGGTTATCCTCGGAGACCGTTTTCCCAGCGTGCGTGCGAGTCCAGGTGGCCACGTCACCGCGCAGCTGGCCGGGCCAGCTCTTGATTTCCACAAGCCAGAAGCCCTGCTTCGTCAGGACCAGCAGATCGACTTCGTAGATAGCGCCGTCGGCGGCCTGGAATTCGAAGTTCGACCACGCGCGATAGGGATCATGGCTGGGCAATCCTCCTCGAAGGAAGTCCAGCGCCTGCC
>CAZUJM010000459.1:2091-2401 GCA_964620405.1 uncultured Pirellulaceae bacterium
CGTTCCCACGCGTGCTGGGACGGCGTGATCGTAGTCCAATAGGGATGGTCCATTGCCTGAGGCTCCTCGATTCACGAAGTACCCGAACGTTTCAGCTCTACTTCGGTACTCGTGGAGGCTCCTGCAGCAGTTCGAGCAAGGCATCCAGCTCTTCCTTCTGGAAGAGCCGATAGCCGTTCACGGGATGGCGATGCGCGGCGATCTTGCCTGCGTTCTGCCAGTTGCGAAGCGTATTCGGCGAGACTCCGAGATAGACCGCGGCCTCGGAGATTCGAAGATAATCGGACAACTTGTTCACCTGGCACTCCCC
>CAZUJM010000460.1:0-2392 GCA_964620405.1 uncultured Pirellulaceae bacterium
TGTGCCGAACTATTGCGCCCGCCAAGTCGTCGGCCGATTCGACACTTGGTCTAAGCGACTTCCGTCCTGGGCAGGCTGGCAAGCAGGATGCGGATGGCCTCGGCGCTGACGGTGGTGGGCAGGCTGGCCGGAGTGGGCGACGCGACGGCGGCTTGGCTGGGCGTCAGGGGCAGGTGGACGAACAACGCGTCGCACGCCAATTTGCGTTTCGCGATCTGATGCAAGCTCAGGTAGAGGGCCGCATTGCAGAGGTAGGTTCCGGCGTGGAAGGAGACACTGCAGGGGATGCCCGCCGCGCGGACTCGCTGGCAGATTCCTTCCACATCCATGCCCGTCGCGTAGGCCAGCGGGCCATCGGGTACGAGAGGTTGACCGGCCAGGTGGCCGCCGGCTTGGCGCACGCCCCGGTTGATCCCGATCGTCTCCAGACGCACTTCCGTGGAACCCGGCGCCTGCCCCAGCAGGATCACATAGTCGTACGACCCGTCGAGGTCGTGCTCCAGTCGCTCCGGCAGTTGCTCGAAGTCGACCGGATAGCGGCGGGTGACGACCTGGGGTTCCGTTGGCAGTTCGCGGGTCACTTCAATCAGCGTCAGCCAACTGGCGTTGGTACTCCAAGTATCGTAGGCGTCGAACGCCGTCAGCAGGACGCGGGCCATGCGCGGTGCCTTTTTTCGCGGGGCGGTCGGGGATCGCAGGCAATCCAGCCCCGGGGCCGGGGAGCCATTTCGCGACGATTGTAGTCCTCGGCAGTTTACGACGGCCAGTCGGGAAAGCGGGCGGAGCGGTATTTCTGCCGTGATTGGGAAGCATCGCGGGAAAGATGCCCGGCCATGTTCACGAAATGAACCGGCCGGTTTCGGGGGGACTCCTTTTGAAATTGCACCGCTGGTGAATTACATTGATCCGGTGCGGCGAGGGGCTGCTTCTCGCGGCGCAACCTACTGACCATTCCGGACCACGAGTTGAGGAACGCGTTCGATGATGTTTTCGAGACGACACTTTGGTGGATGGATTGCCGGCCTGCTGGTCAGCGTGTTGGGGGCGTCGGTCCAGGCTCAAGGGATCTTCGCCGACAAGAATCTCGAAGCGGTCGTGCGGCAATATGTGTTCGAGAAACGCAACAACCAGGAGCCGTTGACGGAGAAGGACGTCGAGAATCTGTCGACGATCGAAGGGAAGGGCAAGGGGATCACGAATCTCAGCGGCTTGGAGCACTGCCATAGCCTGGCACTGCTGGACCTGGAGGGGAACAACATCTCGGACCTGGCGCCGCTGAAGGACCTGACCAACATCCAGTCCCTGAATCTGGCCAAGAACCAGGTCCAGGACCTCGCGCCGCTCGCCGAACTCGTGAAACTGCAGTACCTGCACCTTGCCGAGAACCAGATCGCCGACCTTCGTCCGCTTGAAAAGCTGACCAACATGCGGTCGCTGTACCTGTCGAAGAATCGCCTTGAGGATGTCAGCGTGCTGGCCAAGATGCCCAAGGTCTGGTCGCTCTACCTCGATGGCAACCAGGTGAAGGACCTGAAGCCGCTGTCGGAGCTGAAGTGGCTGAGCGACTTGGATCTGCGGAGCAACGGGGTGACCGACCTGGCGCCTCTCGCCGGCCTGTCGGAATTGAGCGGGCATGTCCGTCTGGAAGGCAACCAGATCACGGACCTGGGAGTGCTGGTGCAGATGGCCGAGAAGGATGACGCCGGCGATCGCCGATTCGCTCCCTTCTGGAACCTCTATCTGGGCGAGAATCCGCTCAGTGAGGACGCGCGGAACAAGCAACTGCCGCGTCTCAAGGAACTCGGCGCCCGCCTCCACTAGGGGTTGCCTCGTCCTGCCAAAACGGGGCCACGCCGACACGCCGTGGCCCCTGGATGGGCTGCGGCTGGCCATTTTCAGGCCGACCCGCCGCGTCTTCAGGCCAGCGACTTCAGGCCAGCGGCGTCTGAGCTCGTGAGCGTTGGTCGGGGGTCAGCTTCCAGCCGACCGCTCCGGCAGTTTCTTCGATCTGTTGCGGCCGTTTCGCTCCGCACAGCGCCGACGTGATCCCCGGTTGGGTGATCGTCCAGTGCACGGCCAGTTGGGCCACGCTCCGCCCGCACTCGGCCGCGATGCTGCGGAGATGGTCGACGTAGTCCAGGTTGCGCTGGTACCGTTCGCCTTGGAAGTCCGCATACTTGTGGCGGCCGTCGGCTTTGGGGAAGTGGTGGTCGCGTGTCAGCTTGCCCGCCAGCAGGCCTTTCAGCAGTGGCCAGTACGGTACGATCGCCACTTCATGCTCAAGGCACCAGGGCACGATGTCGGCTTCGATCTCGCGTTGCAGCAGGTTGTAGGGAAGCTGCACGGCGGAAACCGGGCAGACGGCATGGAAGGCTCGCAGCTGCTCCAGGCT
>CAZUJM010000461.1:0-2375 GCA_964620405.1 uncultured Pirellulaceae bacterium
GATGGACGGAACGCGTCTGCGCGAGACGCTGGAAAACCTGGAATCCCAGGGAAGCCTCATCTACGAGGCTCAAGCAGTCTTTCTAGCTCCTCCCAATCCGGCCATGGCCAAAGTACTGGCCGAACTGCAGCCCCAGTATCCATGGCTGACCGTCGTGCCGCAGGCCAGCGGTTCCTCCAGTTTTCCTGACCTGGCAGCGGTCGCCAACACCCAGGCCGACATCCTCGTTTTCTGCGGCAGCCATCTGCGTTACGAGCCGCACTGGCTCAGTCAACTGGTGCGATCGTTCCTCGTGCGTCCCGACGCATGCCTCGTCGCGGGCGAAACGACGACGCCCATCTGGGGCATCTATGGCCTGGCCCTGGCGTTGACCTATGCCTTCCCACGCTTCTCCGGCACGCAGGAACTGGTGCCCACCACGCTCTTCTGGTCGCACAACTTCGCCATCCGACGCACGCTGTTCGACCGCCTGTCGCACGGCGAGTTCGCGACACGTTTCCTGTCCAGGACGGGCATTTCGGCGCAGACGGCCGCGCGCGGCGCGGGAACGGCCCTGCGTCAATCCCTGGCGCGGGCCTGGCATCCTTGCCCGCGATTGGGGCAGGTGCTGCGTCGCTATCGGGAACGCGGTCGCGAACTGGAGATCCTCCGACAGAACGCCATCCACGGGATCGATGAAGCTCCGCTCAGCTGGGCCATGGCACCCGATCGCCCCGGCGACAGCCTCGTGCGAAAGTTCCTGGGACGCCTGCGCCAAGTGGTCGCCGAACAGCCAGCTCGCCTGCTGATGCTGCCCTTCGCTGCCCCGCTCGTGCTGCTGCTGGTCTCCAGCTACTTCGCCGGTCGTCGCTCCGCGAAGTCCTCTCCCCTGGCCTGATCCCTCGTGGATCGTCTGCCCAACTGCTTCGGGCCAGGCTGCTTCGGGCCGGGCTGCTTCGGGCCCAACTGCTTGTAGCTCCCGAATGGCTCCACTAGAATCGCGCCGCGAAAACGCTTGAGTCCTTATGCCCCTTGGAGGTCGATCATGGCCCGCTTCCCTGCCCCAGTTCCAACACTCGTCGCGCTGACGCTGGCTCTGCTGTCGGGCCTATCGCCGGGCCTTTCGTCGGCGCGCGGCGAAGACTTCTTCTTTCGCGACGGCGACCGGGTCGTCATGATCGGCGACAGCATCACGGAACAGCACCTCTATTCGAACTATGTCGAAATGTGGACGGTAACGCGTTTCCCACAGTGGAAGCTGACGTTCCGTAACGTGGGCATCGGCGGCGATCGGTCGCCGGGCGGCAATGCGCGGTTTGCCCGCGATGTGCTGCTGCACCAGCCCACCGCGATGACCGTCGACTTCGGGATGAACGACGGGAGTTACCGCGAATTCACCGAGGAGACGTTCAAGCCCTACATGGACGGTCTGCAAGGCATGGCCGACCAGGCTCGAGCGGCGAAGGTCCGCGTGGCCTGGGTCACCCCGCAGCCGCTGGACGAAGACCAGCAGGGCCCCACCGCACTTACCGGCTACAACCTGACGCTCGAGAAGTTTTCCGCGGGCGTCCGGTCGATCGCGGATCGCAACCAGGGCCTCTTCGTGGACCAGTTCCACCCGTATCTCGCCGTCCTCGACCTGGCTCGCTCCCGCCAGAATCCCTACCGTCGCATCACCGACGGCGATGCCGTGCATCCCGGCCCGCCGGGCCAAGCCCTGATGGCCGCCTCCATCCTGCAGGGACTTCGCTTTCCCACCCTGGTCTCCTCCGTCGAAATCGACCTCACCGAGAACACGCCCGTGCTGCGCGCCCAAAACTGCCAGGTCGGCCAACTGGTCGATGCGGAGGACAGCCTGCGATTCGAGCGACTGGATCGCGCCTTGCCGTTCTTCCCCGAAGACGCGGCCAGCATCCTCGAATGGACGCCGCTGCTGGAAAGCATGAACCAGTACCTGCTGAAGGTCACCGGCCTGCCGGATGGCCGTTATGAGGTCAAGATCGACGGAGTGCGCGTCGGGGAACGCACGGCCGACGAACTCGCCAGCGGTACCAACCTCGCCGCCGATGTCCTCAAGGCTGGCCCCATCGCCGACAAGGTCCGATCGGTGCGCGAAGCGGTCGAAAACAAGAACCGCTTCTACCACGATCGCCTCTTCCGCGGCGCCACCTTGGCCGACGTGCCGGAGTTCGTCCGGCAGCAGATCCCCGGCGAACAGATCGAGTCGCTGCGAACGAAGTTCGTGCAGGAGCAACTGCCGTCGGTGGCCACGCTCGACGCGGAAGTCGCCGCTCGCCTGCAGCTCAAGCCGCACACGTTCGAAGTGACGCGGATGCCTTGAGGGTGATGGGCGGGTTCTAGCCACGGGTTCTAGCCACGGGTTCTAGCCACGGGTT
>CAZUJM010000462.1:0-2337 GCA_964620405.1 uncultured Pirellulaceae bacterium
GGCGGGCATCGGCACGCCGCTGATGGAGCAGATGGAGAAGTTCAGCCCCGAGAACGCGGAGGAGCTGTTCCATACGTACCGACGCTGGAACCACGCCAACACGGCGCGGCTGATCCGGCGCTACGACGGCATGGAGGAGCTGCTCGTCGAGCTCGAGGAGGAGGGTGCGCGGCTCGGCATCGTCACGTCGAAGATGAAGGACGCCGTCGATCTCGCCTGGGACGCGCTGCCCTCGCCGATCGTCTGGGACGTGATCATCACCACCGAGGACACGCCGGTGCACAAGCCGCATCCCGCGCCCGTGCTGAAGGCGCTCGAGCGCCTCGACGCCACGCCCGAGCAGGCCGTCTACATCGGCGACTCGCCGTTCGACCTGCAGTCGGCCAACGCCGCCGGCTGCGCCGCGATCGGCGTGACGTGGGGCGTCTTCACGCGGGAGGCCCTCGCCGTCGAGGACCCGCTGGCGATCGTGGACACGCCCGCCGAGCTGCTCGAGGTGCTGGCCGGATGAGCGCCAAGCGCGTGGAGGAGCTGACCGCCCAGCTGCGCGCGTGGGATCGCGCCTACTACCTGCAGGATGCGCCCGTCGTCGACGACGCCACCTACGACGCCGCGCTGCGCGAGCTGCGCGAGCTCGAGTCGGCCGACCCGTCGCTCGTGCGCGCCGATTCGCCCACGCAGCGCGTCGGCGGCGGCGTCTCCGGCGGCTTCACCGAGGTGCGTCACCTGCTGCCGATGCTGTCGCTCGCCAACGCGCGCGACGACGACGAGCTGCTGGCGTGGGACCTGCGCCTGCAGAAGCTGCTCGAGGCGGCCGGGCACGAGGGCGAGCCCGCCTTCGTCGTCGAGCCCAAGATCGATGGGCTCGCGCTGTCGCTGGTGTACCGCGACGGCCTGCTCGAGCGCGCCGTCACGCGCGGCGATGGCGAAGCGGGCGAGGACGTCACGGCCAACGTGCGCACGATCCGCGCGGTGCCCCTGTCGATCGACGATCCCGCTCCGCCGGCGCTGATCGAGGTGCGCGGCGAGTGCTACATCCCGCTCGAGGCGTTCAAGCGCCTCAACGAGGAGCGCCTCGATGCCGGAGGGAGTCTCGGACCACGTCACCCGAAGAGCCCGGCTCGCGTCATCCAGCACGCGGCGCTGCTGCTGCAGCAGGTCTATCGCGGCTGATCCAGTCACCGCCTCGATGCGGCGAACACCAGCAGCAACACTGCCCTCGGAGAGAATGACGAAAGGACCGATCTCACCAATCTGTCCAACATGCGTCCCACCGCAAAGTTCCTGCGAGTAGTCGCCGATGGTGACCACGCGCACGGTGTCCCCATATTTTTCGCCGAAGAGCGCCGTTGCTCCCTCCGCCACGGCATCTGCGTACGGCTTCACATCGGTCACGACGGGCGTGTTGCGCATCACTTCGGAGTTCACCATGTCGGTGATCCTCGCGAGCTGCTCGGGTTTCACCTGCTCAAGGCTCGTGAAGTCGAATCGCAGACGTTCGGGCGCGACGAGTGAGCCGGCTTGACGCGCTTCATCCCCGACAACGACCCGGAGGGCTCGGTGGAGAAGATGGGTCGCTGTGTGGTTGCGCCGGATTTGCTGGCGACGCCCAGCATCAATCGCGGCGTTGACGGACTCGCCCACCCGGACGAATCCCTCGGCCACGGTTCCCCGATGAACGAAGATGTCCGGAACGGGCTTGTAGGTGTCGTCGATGTCGATCGTGGCCGTTGGGGTGCGGATGGATCCGGTGTCTCCAAGCTGACCGCCCGACTCGCCATAGAACGGCGTGCGGTCAAGAATGACCTCGACTGGCTGGCCGGCCTCGGCTTCCGTGAGTGCTCCTTCCGGGCCGATCAACGCGACGATGATCGCCCCGTCCACTCGGTCATGCTCATAACCGAGGAATTGGGTCTTGCCCTTGGCGAGCGAGACGAACAATTCCGCGCGCTCCCTGCCGGCGTCCTTGAACGCAGCAGCAGCCCCACCACGTGAGGCTGCTCGCTGGGCAGCAAGCGCGTCTTCGAATCCCGCGGTGTCGACCTCGAGACCCTGCTCCCTCGCGAGATCAAGGGTGAGGTCGAGCGGGAACCCGTACGTGTCGTATAGGCGGAAGACTTCCGCGCCGGGTAGCACAAGCGCGACACGTTCCCCAGCGGTAGGGCTCTGCTTGGCAAGTTCCTCGACCAGCGCCTGGAATCGTCCGATGCCCGCGTTCAGGGTGCGTCCGAAGCTCTCCTCTTCATGGGTCATCACTCGTTCGATCTGGGTCCGACGCTCTTTCAGTTCGGGATGATGATGGGCGAACTGACTGATCACCACTCCGGCAACGTCAGC
>CAZUJM010000463.1:0-110 GCA_964620405.1 uncultured Pirellulaceae bacterium
CGAAGGTCGATGTCTGGCCGGGCAGCAGCGGTTGCTTGTCAGTGGCCATGGCCGCGTCGTCCGCGGAGTTCGCGGCCGCGTCGCCCTGATCGAAATGCGAACCGTTGTAG
>CAZUJM010000463.1:120-2327 GCA_964620405.1 uncultured Pirellulaceae bacterium
GCGGTAAACATTTCGACGGCTGTCTGGTTCCCCACGGAGAACTCGAAATCGTCCAAGCCCAGGCTGCTATCGGCGGGCAGGTTCGCGACATCGAGGATCAGGCCGTTGATGCCCTGAACGTAGCTCGTGTAGTTCACGAAGGTCGATGTCTGGCCGGGCAGCAGCGGTTGTTTGTCAGTGGCCATGGCCCCGTCATCCGCGGAGTTCGCGGCCGCGTCGCCCTGATCGAAATGCGAACCGTTGTAGAACAGGTAGCGTCCGACGACGGAGGCGTGGGTCGTCTCGGGGGGGGCGTGCACTTCGATCGCGAACGTTCCCGTGGCCGACAGACCGGATCCGTCCTCGACGGTGAAGTCGAACTGGTCGTTCCCGGCAACGCTCCCCGTGTGGCGATAGCCCAGGCGTCCGGCATCGAGGTCGGCTTGGGTGAATTCCGTGATCGGTGTCTCCGGGGCTTCGGTGAAATACAGGTAGCCGTCGGTCGGGCCCAGGGTGACGGCGTAGGCCAGTGAGTCGCCATCGGCGTCGGTCGCGCTGAGCAACGAGGCAGGGATCGAGGCGTCGCCCTGGAGTTCCAGCAGCAGGCCTTCGTTCAAGCTGACGAGCGGTGCGTCGCTGACGCCGGCAATCGTGATGCGAATCGTGGCTTCGCTGGACGCGCCCCCTGGATCGGCCACGCGATACCGGGCGGTCAGTTCACGGAGGTCGCCGGTCTGGAGGTGCTGGAAGTCTGTTCCCGGAGCAAAGGTGAGCAGGCCGCCAGGCGTCAAGGCGAGCGTGCCCTCGCTGGGCGGATCGAGCAGGGTGAATGCCAGCGCGCCGCGTTCGTCATCCACGTCCGACGCGTCGATCGTCGTCTCGATCGGGCCGCTGTCTTCGTCACCCGTCAGGATCACCTCCGCAGCCACGGGCGGATCGTTCGCGCCCACGATCGTGATGGCCACCGATTGCGGACCAACGATGGACCCATCCGCGCGCGTGGCCTGGTAGGCGAAGTCGATCAAGCGCGTCTCGCCCGCGTTCAGTGCCTGGGCTGTCGAGGCCAGCGTGTAGACCAGGGACGACGCGGGCCAGGGAGCCGATGCGGAATAGGCGTAGCGGGCGGAGAAACGCGGACTGCCGGGTTCCGCGACGCGCAGCCGATAGGTGCCCGCCGCGATGTCCGTGAAAGCGAACAGGCCCGCTCCATCGGTGACCGTGGAGGCTTCGTCCGCATCCAGCAGGCCGTTGTCGTTCGCGTCCAGGAAGACCGTGGCTCCCGTCCAGGCTCCCTCGGGCTCTCCAATCCCCACGTCCACGACGGTCGCTTCCAAGTTCGCCGCCCGCAAGCGTTCGCTGCTCGCGGTGAGCACCAGGCGCTGGTTGCCGTCCATTCGGCCATCGTTAATCGTATAGACAGGAACGTCCACGCTGGCGACGCCCGCCGGGATCTCCACGGAAGCCGGGACTCGCAGTTCGTCGGGACGACTGCTGCCCAAGGCCACCACCACCGAAGATTGCGTCGGGCCACTACGCGAAACGGTGAGCGTATCGGCCTGCCCCACGGCGTTTTCCGAAAGCGGCAAGCTGTGGATCGACAGGGTCAGGTCGCCCGTGGACAACAGCAGGTTTTGCTGCGCCGCGAAGGCCTGCACCTGCGCCAGTTCGGCCGTCGTCAGCTGCTCGGGCACGAGGGCGTCCCACCAGCGACGCACGTCGTCGCCGTCGATGGACCGATCGGCGTCGAGGTCGCCTTGCTGCCACCAGAGCGACTGCTGGCCGAAGTTTGCGCGGATGACGTCGAAGTCCGCGAAGGTTGCGGAGCCATCGAGGTTCACATCGCCCGGCTTGGCCAGCTTGGCCAACGCGGCGTCCCACTTCACGCTGCCCGGGTCGGCGAGGCTGTCCAGCAGACCCCAGCGGCTTGTGCTGACGCTGACGCCCGTGAAGGTATAGTGCATGAACAGGTCGCCACCGGCGTCTTTCCAGAGATCGTACAACCCACGCACCACCTGTCCCATTCGCGGGTCGTCCTGCGCAGCCTCCAGCAGCGCATCGCTGTTGACCTGGTTCCGTGTCAGGTGCTGTCCGCCCTCATAGGCGTGCATCTTCAGCTGGTAGTTGTCCGCCAGCGCCCGCAACGCCTCGGCTTGCCTCCGCTCCGTAGTCAGGTCGGTCATGTCGGCCATCACCGCGTCCAACTGCGTGTGCACGATGTTGGCCTCGGA
>CAZUJM010000464.1:0-2273 GCA_964620405.1 uncultured Pirellulaceae bacterium
TCAACGCTTTGACATGTTCTTCCGCAGGCGGAACGCGCCCGGTAAACCGACGACCAATCGGCTAAGGGGACTGCCTCACCAGCAGTCGTGCGTTTTGCGGTAGAGCTGGATTCGCAGCGAGAGTTGCTCCTCCAGCTCGACGGAGGCTTGCTGAATCAATCCGGCCGGGTGTTATCGCCCGGACGAGTAATCTCAGCATTCGATCCGATGGTGATCCACCGGAAGGTGGGCGATGCGGACATGCCCTGTGCGGCGCGATCGCGCCGCGGGGTCGTCATACGCAAAGTTGGTGAGCGGGCCCGCTTGTGGCCTGCAAATCCACCCATGGGGTTCGGTCCCGCGAGGATCGTTCAACATGCGCCGATGTCGGGAGCCGGCCAGCTGGTGACAGCGGCCGCCGACGGGTGACTCCGTCGGGCACCGCGGGCAAATCCCGCGGGCGTGAAGCGCTCAACGATGAAAGGCCCGACCACAAGGGCTTATCGGTAAGCGGTGAGAGAGTCGACGCCGAGAATGCCCCCGCGCTCCGATAGGAGCAACGGGTGCGGCGAAACACTTCCTGTCGACGGGTAAGGGGAAGCTTCTACGTTCTGTCCCCCGAAATCTGGAGCGGCTTTCGCTTCGGGAAACTGCGGTGCCCTGATCGGCACACGTACGACATGGAGTCCGGAGAGTAACGTCTCCTGGTAGCCACGAGACTCTCATCGCGAAGCGTATGGATAACGCAGGAACCTCTGCGGCGGCCGGCTTGGTCGCCGGTGCGCGGTCTGTCAACCGCGTGCTTCAAAGGCCGTAGAGGGGGAGTGTGCTCTGAGTAGAAGCCGGTCACGAGGGAACGCGGGAGCGTCCCACGAGGCCGGGCAGACCGCTGGGCAAGGCAGTCCAGCGCTGTTGGCTCGCTACGGGTGGTGCCGGGCGAGAGACCACGACGAAAGGAGCGACTGCACGTGCGCGTGCGGAAGACACCGGAAGGGACGCGGGCTCCAGGAAGGGGCCCGCGATCCTCTGGTTCCATGGCAGGAAGCAGCGGCGGTCATTCGAAGCCTGTCCGGGAGGACCGGCTTCCCATGGCAGCGAATTGGCGGTGCACGGCCGAAGTGTACCTGGGACACGAGGTCGGTCACCGAAGGTTGATCATACCGGTACGCCCATGAATTGGCGGCCGCGAACTTGGAATGTAGTTCGCGGCCGTCGGGCGCCGGTCGGTTGCAAGCGAAGGTTCTCGGACGAAGGTAGAGGTTTTCTGCTCGCCGAGGGTTTTCGAAACCAGCAATTCGCAGCCCGCGATCGCAGCTCGATACGAGCGACGATCCACGGCCACGCACGCTGACTTCGACGAAGGATTTGGCATCATCGAGGAATGGACAGGACGCTCCATTCCTCTCTTTTCAGCGGCTGGCAACGACCGGCCGCTGAATGGAGGGGAAACGATGTACCGATGGAAGACGACAAGTTTGGAGGGCCTGGTCCAGCAGCTGGCCTGCAACGTGCTGCCGCATGGCTACTGGTTCTATGTCCAAGGCTGCGTGCCGGACCACAAGTCGCCGGAGCAGGTCGACCGCAAGCTGCTGGACAAGTACAGCATCGCCATCTCGCGCCAGCAGCGAAGCCGCCGCAAGCGAGACGGCTTGGCGAACCTGCACTACCTGCGACTGGGTCGCATCTGGCTGCTGCTGGCCACGCACGGCCGGCACCGTTTTTTTGACGACGAGGCCCCGTCGATCCGCGACGCGCGACACGTGCCGATCCGCGTCGGCGGGTACTCGCTGAGTGTGAAGCGGGGAGCATACCTGCAGAAGCAATACGACGACGAGCCCCCGCGCCAGGACGGCAAGATGCGGGTACGCGTGCAGATCGCCCGCGACCGGTACCGCGAGCTGGAGGCGTACCTCCTGGAGCGAGCCTGCTGGCACTCGGCCGAGAGCCTCGCGCGGGCATTGTGGACGGTCCCGTTCGAACCCTACGCACCGGTCCGCCGCCAGCTGCTCAACCTGCTGCGGCACATCAACCACCGCCGCCAAGCCGCCGGTTTCGAGAAACTCTCAAGCGACGTGCTCCGCCTGAAACGCCGCATCGTCCTGCCCTTCGGCGACCCCGAGGACGAGGACTCGCGCGAAGCGGCCTGAGGGTGGATGAGGGGACGGGGAGGTTCAGTTCCACTAATGCGTGGTAAGTCATCGGAAAGCGGCCTAGGCGGAAATGGGACCTGCCACCCTTCCTGAGACCGCTGATCAGTGAAACCTTCGTGTTCTGCGAGTACTGAGTCTTCTCGC
>CAZUJM010000465.1:0-2272 GCA_964620405.1 uncultured Pirellulaceae bacterium
GGCGCCGTCCATTCGCGGTTTCCTCTATGCCCGCGCCAATCCGGACGAGGCCGTATTCCGGGAGGAGGCTCCGGGGACCGACATCACGGACCTGCTGATCCGAAACGATATCGACCCCGACACGGGTGGCAAAGCGGGACTGCGCGTGCGATCAATCCAGGCCGAGGGCTCGCGTGGCAAACTGGAACTCCGCGGCGACCGTGTCTGGTACGACGTCGGCAAGGCATTCAACCTCCTGATGGTCGGGCAGACGGCCGAAGAGCGTTTCCAATACACGATCGCGGACGAGCATGGAGCCACTTCGTCGACTTCGGTCGTGATCGTCATCCGCGGCGAGTCGAATCGTCCCTCGGACATCAACGGCGACGACCTCGTGGATATCGCAGATCTCGAGGAACTGTGTCGAGGCATCCGCACGCTCCCGGTCGACTGGCGCTTCGACGTCAACCGCGACCGGTCGATCAACGAATGGGACGTCGACTACTACCTGGCCATCACATTGCGCACCACGCACGGCGACGCGAACCTCGATTCGGCCTTCGACTCCGCCGACCTCGTCCTCGCCTTCCAGTCGGGCCAGTACGAAGATGCCGTCGCAGGGAACTCGCGTTGGAGCACCGGTGACTGGAACTGCGACGGGGAGTTCAACAGCTCGGACCTGGTACGCGCCTTCCAGTCGGGCGCCTACACGCAGAATGCCGTGATCCATGTCCGACCTTGGCCGGCCGCCGAGTGCAATGCGACCGACCGCGTCTGTTCGATCCAGACGGCCGTCAACGCCGCCAGCCCTGGCGATACGATCCTTGCCTGGCCAGGCATCTACGCGCCGTTCACGGTCCGCAAGGATGCGATCACCATCAAGGCCGTCGACCGCGACGGCGCCAGCGTCCTAGTTGACGGGCAGCTCGGGAACGACCCGACCGCCGATGGAGTCACGCTGCTGGGAGATCGAATCCATCTCGAAGGACTGACCGTTCGCGATAGCGTCAGCGGCTTCCGCGTCGAAGGCTCCTCCAACACGTTGCTCCGCAGCTTCGCCTACGAGAATGTCGTCGGATTCCGGATCAGCGGCAATTCGAACTTCCTCGAAAGCAACACGGCGTTTGCGAACCGCCGGGATGGATTCTTTGTCACGGCCGAGTCCACCGGCACGACCCTGCTGCACAACCTGTCGGACACCAACCTGCGGCATGGCTACTGGCTGGGTGGCTCCGGGGACGTCGCCAGCTACAACAGCGCCAAGGGCAACCAGGTCGGCTTCCTCCTGGCGGGACGGACGGCAAGCCTGCAGAACAACGAAGCGACATTGAGCCAGCAGGCAGGCTTTGTGCTCGAGTCGGGCGGACACACGCTGGCTTCCAACACGAGCAAGAGCAACCGGCAGCATGGATTCTGGGCTTTGCAGTCGTCCAGCCGTAATCGTTACGATTCCAATGTCGCCCAGTCCAATGCCGCCGCCGGCTTCCGCATCGACAGCAGCCTCGACATGCTGGTCGGCAACCTGTCGACGGCCAACGCCGCCGAAGGATTCCTGGTCGCCGGTCCCAACCACGTCATGTCCACCAACACCTCGGTCGACAATCGATCGCACGGATTCCTGCTGCTGCAGTCCGGCTCGCGTCTCTATCGCAACCAATCGCGCAAGAACGCGGGTTGGGGACTCCGGCTGCAAGCGGCCGGCAACACGCTCGTTGAGAACCTGGCCGAAGAGAACCAACTGGGCGATATCGGTTAGGAGCCTCCGTGCCTTCTCCGTGCTCTCCGTGGTTTGTATTCGGCATCGCCTGGAACGCGGGGTCTTTTTTAACCACGGAGAACACGGGGGTTCGGGCGACTGCTTAGCGCAGGGTCTGCACGCCCAGCATGCCGACTTCGGTGATGCGGGCTCCGATCTCGAACGGCGAATAGGTCTTGGTATCGCCGGCGCAGGCGAGCACCCATTCGAACATATGCGAGTTGTTCACCTGGCTCCAGCGTGGGCGCTGCCCCTTGGCGGTGCGACGCGGGTCCCACTTCAGCACCTCCGTGTCGATGCGAGGCTCCGTCTTGGGAACCTGCTGCACGGCCGGGTGGTCCATTCCGCGGAACTCCTTCTCTCCACGCAGCCGCACGTTGCAGTCCGTATTCCAGAGGCCGGCCGAGAGCATGCCGTCGCGGCCCACGATCAGGCAGCCGGTGGTCCCCACGGGTCCCTGCGTGACATCGGCCGGTGGCAGGAAGTTGTCACCCGAGTAGAAGAACAGCTTCACCGGACCGCGTTCACTCTTGGCGG
>CAZUJM010000466.1:0-2255 GCA_964620405.1 uncultured Pirellulaceae bacterium
ATCAGGAGGCCCCGCGGCGGTTGCCCCCCATCGGAGTGAATTCTATTTCGCGTTCTCCGCCCTGCCAATCCTGAAAAATGCGTCCGAGGGTTCGGCGTGGCTGGGCGCCGCAAAGCGGCCGGCCATTGTGGCCCCTGCGGCCCGCCGGTAGACTCGGCCGGTGTTCAAACTTGAGACACGCGAACTCGAAACACAGGCCGGATCTCGCGGCCAGACCGCCTTCGACGGGAGCACGGATGGGTGCCTTTCAATTCCTGAAACAGTTCCTGCTGCACCCCTCCGCCACGGGTGCCATCGCCGCCAGTTCGGCCTCCCTGGCCCGCCTGATGGTGGAGACGGCCGGAGTGCGTGAGGCGGGGGTGATCGTCGAGTTCGGCCCCGGCACCGGCGTCTTCACGGAGGAGATCCTGCGCGTCCGGCGTCCCGACGCGGACTTCCTGGCCATGGAGCTGAATCCCGAGTTCGCGGAACTGGTGCGGCGGCGCTGCCCGACCGCGCAGGTCTATGTCGACAGCGCCACCAACACGCGACGGTACCTCGAAGAACGCGGCCATTCGCATTGTGACTGCATCGTGTCAGGACTGCCCTGGGCCGCGTTCCCCGAAGCGCTGCAGGACCAGTTGCTGGACACGATTGCCGACATCCTGCGCCCAGGCGGGCGCCTCGTCACCTTCGCCTACCTGCAGGGCGTTGTGCTGCCTGCCGGCGCGAAGTTCAAGAGGAAGCTCAAGCAGCGATTCCGCCGCGTCTCGACGACACGCACCGTGTGGCTCAACCTGCCCCCGGCGTTCGTCTACTGCGCGGAAACCTGACCAGCCCGCGTAGTTCAGCCCGATGCGGACACGATGTAGCGGGTGAGGTGGAAGAATACCGGAGCGGCGAAGCACAGCGAATCGATGCGGTCGAGGATACCGGCGTGTCCTTCGACAAGCGTGCCGTAGTCCTTCACGCCGCGGTCGCGTTTGATCGCCGACATGGTCATGCCGCCCGCGTACCCCATGACCGCCGTGACCATCGCCAGGAAGGCCGCCTGCCACGGATTGAAAGGCGTCATCCAACTGAGCACGGCTCCGACCAACGCCGTGCTCAACACGCCTCCGAAGAATCCTTCCCAGGTCCGGCTGCTGTTGATCGCCGGCGCGATCACATGCTTGCCCAGGTAACGGCTCCAGACATACTGCATCACATCCCCGATCTGCACCAACAAGATCAGGTAAAAGAGCACTCCGGCGCGGCTGTGCGGCCACTTCTCGCCGCCCGCATGGTAGTCCAGGTACAGCAGCGCCGGCGCGTAACTCAACGCGTACACGCAGATCAGGATCCCCGCCTGGATCTTCGCCGCCCGCTCCAAGAATCGCTTGTAGTCACCGGCCATGGCGATCCGCGCGGGAATGAACAGGTAGACGTACACGGGAATCACGATGCTGTAGAGCCCGTAGAAGCCGCTGCCTTGCGCGATCAGCACATACTGCAGCGGCGTGAAGAAGACGAAGATCCAGAAGAGCGTGCGATGGTCGCCCATCCGCGTGGGCGTGATGGTAATGAATTCGCGAAGCGCGACGAATGACAGGCCAAAGAAGAGCACCACGGTCGCCGTGGCGCCCATCAGGAAGGCCGCCGTCAGGATCACGAACATCAACCACCAGCCGCGCACACGGAGGTTGAACGCCTGCACAACGGCCGGGTTGATCGTCGAGTCGGGCTGGCGTCGGATGAAGATGCCAACGACATAGGCGATGCCCAGCAGCGTGAGGACGATCGCCATCATGATCAGCGTGGTTCGGTCGAGCCACGGATCCAGGGCCTGGGCGCGTGGCAACCAGGTCCATCCAGCATCGGCGGCACTCGGCATGGTCAGCTTTCCTTCAGGCGCCGCACGGCCTCCTGCGCCCTCAGCAGGAAATCCGGCTTGGATTCGCCCTTCTCCAGCCACATCGGCGGACCAAAGGTGATGCAGCTCAGCAGCGGCACGGGCAGGAACTCACCCCGCGGCAGGACGCGGTTCAGGTTGTCGATGTAGACGGGAATCAACTCCCAGTCGGGCCGCTTCTTGCTCAAATAGTACAGCCCGCTCTTGAACTCACCCATCTCGCCCGACGTGTTGCGACCACCCTCGGGGAAGACAATCAGCGAGTACTTGTCACCCGCCTCCTGCAGCATGTAGTCCACCGGACTGCGGTGTACCTTAATTTCCCGCCGGTCGATCAACAAGGCGTTGAAGCTCTTCGCCAGATAACGCCGAATCGCTCCCTTGT
>CAZUJM010000467.1:0-2250 GCA_964620405.1 uncultured Pirellulaceae bacterium
AGCTGGGTTCAGACCGTCGTGAGACAGGTCGGTCCCTATCTGCCGTGGGCGTACGAAACTTGAGGAGATTCTTCTTTAGTACGAGAGGATTTGGAAGGACGAACCTCTGGTGTCCCAGTTGTCACGCTAGTGGCATGGCTGGATAGCTATGTTCGGAAAGGATAAACGCTGAAAGCATCTAAGCGTGAAGCCCGCTCCGAGATTAGGTTTCGTAAGCACGTTAGTGCGAAAGTCCCCTGGAAGACTACCAGGTTGATAGGCCGGATGTGTAAGCGCAGTAATGCGTTCAGCTAACCGGTACTAACGGACGAAAGCTTGGCCACTTATATCCAACGCTCTTGCAATCCAAGAGCACGCGGGGCTGAAAAGCCCTGATACCAGTTACCACAACATTGCTAAGGACGACCGGTCGACAGGTCGGTCGTTCTTTTTCCGGTGAACATATCGCTGTGGTCACACCTGTTCCCATCTCGAACACAGAAGTTAAGCACTGCGAGCCGATGATAGTGCCAAAAGCGCGAAAGTAGGTACTGCCGGATTTTTAAACCCCGATTGCGAAAGCAGTCGGGGTTTTTTTGTTGTGGCACGCCTGCAAGAAGTCTCGACGCGGGCGTCGCAGTCCTAAGTCAATGGGCACTAGGCACGAGAGGGGCGTTGCGATGAGCTACGAGGCAAAGGCAAAGGAGTTGGGAATCAAGTTCGAAGACGATCGTCCGCGCGGGTACTTGAACATGGCCGCCAGGTCGGGAAATCTGGTCTTCACTTCAGGACACGTTTCCACGCTCAAGGGGAAGCTGGGTGCCGACGTTTCCGTGGAACAGGGGTATGAGGCGGCCAAGGAGGTAGCCATCAATATCCTGAAGTCGGTCCATCAAGAGCTTGGCTCGCTGGATGGTCTTCGTGTGGTGAAGCTCTTGGGCTGTGTCAATTCCACGCTCGACTTCACCGATCAGCACCTGGTGATCAATGGTGCGTCTGACTTGCTGCACGCCATCTTCGGCAAAGAGGGGCACGGTTTCCATGCCCGCAGTGCAGTAGGGTTCGCCCAATTGCCCACGGGGGTTGCCGTGGAGATCGAGGCTATCTTTGAAGTCGCCGCTGGCCGATAGGGTGGCACCGCGAGTTCTGGGAGATCGGATGTTGTCAAACAACCTCCCTGTCTCTGTTTGATCTGCTTTCGCGATCTCCAGGGGGACCTACGCAGGAGGGCCGCAATTCGGGCCACCCTGCAGGTCGTTCAGGGAGCTACTGACTTTGGACAGGATCGTCGGTGCGTTACTGGCGGTGGCGAAGCTCCGATATGCCCGCTAACCGCTCTGTTCGCCTTCATTTTCTCCGTGGTCGTCTACAAGGGCGGTGTTCTGGGACTTGCCGAGAGCACATAGCGGCACGGCACCGCCCCCACCTCCCTTGCATGGAGCGTTCTTTGGACGCAGGGTTAGGCCCTGGAACCAAGCTGGCCTGATGCGATGGGGGGGCAATGTCGGGTGTGGCCCAGCTTTGCCGACGACCGTCGGTCGGGTGGTCAGTATCGGAATTCGGCGTCTGTGACCGATGCCTGGTCAGCTGAATAACGGGTCTTCTCTTCGGTGCCCTTTCAGCCGGACGGGTGGCGGACCAATTATCCCGCGGCGCAGCAGGTCCCGCATCGGCCGCGTTCAGCGGGCGGTGATTTCCAAGGAGCTCAGGGCCTCGCTAGGAACGAAGGCTGCCTCGTTGAATGGGGGCGGTCCGAATCGGGAGCGGGCGTTGTTCGAAAACCCGTAAGGTTCCATGGGCAGCCCCAAGGCGTTTTTTGTCAACTTGCCATCGCCGTTGATATCTTGGAAAACTGCAATGGCGCTAGTGGTCCTATCTGGAAGGGTCAGATCCACATCGACCGTCGTTGACGTGATCGGAAATCTCAGGTTCGCTTGGCTGTGCTCTGGATTGGGAAATCCTTCCGCGGATCCGAAGACGGCGACATGCAGCATCGAGGACTGGTTTTTTAGTCCGCTGACATGGACGGACAGGGACCGCATCGGAATCCCCGTGACATGTGCTGGCGACATCGCGGACCTTTCCGGCGTGACCATGCCTCTGTCGCCGATGCTGTATGGTTGACTCTTCGTCACCGCTCCCCGGTTACCGGGCAAGGGCGAGTCTGCGGCCAGGGGTTCTGGAGCCTCCGCAACTCCCGTTGAGCCGCCGTCGCGGAATACCAGCACTCCGGCAATTAGGCCGGCGACGGACAGCAGCAGAACGACGAGG
>CAZUJM010000468.1:0-396 GCA_964620405.1 uncultured Pirellulaceae bacterium
TGCCGCGCAGCCAGTCGCCGGACGCAGGGGAACTACAGTTGGAACTGCAGGCGCTTCTTCGCGAACGACTCAGCCCCCAGTTTCGCATCGACCAGGTTCAAGTGGTCGAGACGCTGCCGCGGACGGCTTCCCACAAAGTGATGCGGCGTACGTTGCGCGCGAAGAACGAGTGAGTGTATTGGAACAGAGGCGACGTTGCTGGAAGGATTGCGTGCGGCCGGGACGGCCTCGCTCCAGCCCCGGTGGTTGACGCTCATCGCAGCGGTTGCCTGGGGATGACGGACGGATTGACGACGCGTTCGGCAGGCGGCCACGCTCCACCGAGTACGGCGACGAGGTTGTTCACGGCCCCCCAGCCTACGTCGCGCGACGACTCGACGGAGAACGCGGCGACAT
>CAZUJM010000468.1:406-2250 GCA_964620405.1 uncultured Pirellulaceae bacterium
GGGGTGTGAAAACGATGTCGTGAGAGGTCAGCAGTGGATGCTGGGGCGGATCGCTCGAGGGGACATGGACCAGGATGTCGTGGAACGTGTCCAGGCCCGCGCCGGCGAGATGGCCGCGTTTCACGGCATCGGCCAAGGCTGGCTCATCGACCAGCGCGCCACGCGACGTGTTGATCAATACCGAGCCCGGTTTCATGCGGGCCAGTACTGCCGCGCTGAACATGCCACGGGTCGCATCGTTCAGCGGCAGGTGGAGCGAAATGTAGTCGGATTCGCGAAGCAGCGTGTCGAGGTCGGTCATCTCGACCCCCAGGGCTCGTGCGGCGGACGAGTCGGCGGATTGGTTGCGTCGCGTCGCAAGGACCCGCAGGCCGAAGCCGCGGGCACGCTCGGCGACGCCGCGGGCCGAAAGGCCGAAGCCCACAAGCCCCAGCACGCGGCCCCGCAGGCGGTGCAGGGGCCGGCACGCGGCGCGGGCCGCATTCCACTGGCCCGCCAGCATCCGCTCCCGCATCTCCGTCAGCTTCCTCGCCACCGACAGCAGCAGGGCCATCGTGTGGTCCGCCTGCTCTTCCGCGCAGAAGTCGGGGACGTTCGTGATGACGATTCCCAGGCGTGTGGCCGTGGGTTCGTGGATCTTGTCGGTTCCCGCACCAATGCGCGACAGGACACGGCAGCGAGGCAGCCGCTCAATCAGCTCCGCCGGCAACGCTTCCGAGACAACCAGCAGTCCATCGCAGTCGGCCGCGACGCGGAGGATCTCCTCGCCCGCGGCCTCCACGATGCGCGGACGCAGCCCGTAGCGAGCGTAGGCCTCCAGCTCGAACTCACTCGGCGGAAACATCTCGGCGTTTAATCGCACGATGTGCATCGAGGACAGGTCGATCGTGGACGGCGGAGGGGCGTCAGAGGGCATGGCGATGCTTTCGCGATTGGAACGTGACCTGTGCCGGTCGCAAGGGACGAAGAACGATTCCTGTCCTGTCTCGATCGATCACCAGGCGCGGACGCGACTGGCGTCGGTGGACTCGATGCGCGCGTCGGGGCGCTGGAGCAGTTCCGGCCGCAGGGCGGTGCCGAGGCCCGGCGTTGCCGGCACGGCGATATGGCCGTCCTCAAGATGCAACGGATGGGTGACCACATCCTGGTACCAGCCGGCAAGGTACGCGCGCACGACCTCCTGCACCATGCCGTTGGGAATATGCTGCATCATGTGCACGGCTGCCTGCAGCGCGACGGGGCCGATCGTGTCGTGGAGCGTGACGGGGAGGTAGTAGAGGTCGGCGAGCTGGCAGATACGACGCGTCTCAGTGAAACCGCCGCACCAGCTGAGGTCCGGCATCACGATGTCGGCCGCGCCTTTTTCGATGAATTCACGGAAGGCGAAACGGCTCAGCAGTCGCTCACTCTGGCAGATCGGCACCCGCGTCTCGCGTTTCAGCCGCACATACGCTTCGACGTTGTCCGGCGGCATGATCTCCTCCAGCCACAGGATGTCGAACGGTTCCAGGGCCCGGGCGATGCGGATTGACGTCGCGAGGTCCCAGCGCGCGTGGCCTTCAATGGCGATGGCCATGCGGTCGCCGCACGTCTCGCGGATCTGTTCCACGATGCGCAGCCCCGCACGCAGTTCGTCGTTGGTGAGGCGGTGGCCGAGTGTGCCGGCGGCCGTCTGGCCTCCCCAGATGGTCATCGGTTCACGCAGACGCGTGGGGCCGGAAAGCGTCGGGCCGAACTGGTCGAAGGGCCAGATCTTCATCGCGGTGATGCCCTGGGCCAGCAGTTCGGCGGCGAGTTCGCCGGAGCGGCCATCGAGCCAGGCACGCAGGTCCTCGTGCGGGCCA
>CAZUJM010000469.1:0-2244 GCA_964620405.1 uncultured Pirellulaceae bacterium
GGACAGCTTCTCGTACACGATCAACGACGGCCAGGGCGGTTCGGCCACGGCGCAGGTGACCGTGACGGTGGTTTCTTCGAATCAGCCACCGGTGGCTGCGAGCGACGCAGTAACGACCAACGAGGACGTGGCCGTCCAAGTCGCCGTGCTTGCGAATGATAGCGACCCCGAGGGTGCGACGCTGGCCGTGCAGTCCGTGACGACGCCCACGCGCGGCACGGCGGTAGTCAATGCAGACCAGACGATCACCTACACTCCGAACGCAAACTACAGCGGCGCTGACAGTTTCTCCTACACGATCGTCGACGGCGCGGGGGGATCGGCGACGGCCGTGGTGACCGTCACGGTGAACCCAGTCAACGATGACCCGGTGGCGAATGCGGATACGGTGACGGTGCGCGAAGACGTTTCCATCGCCATTCCGGTCATGGCCAACGACACCGATCCGGAGGGAAACACACTGACGGTGCTGTCGGTTTCCGTGCCCGCCAACGGCACGGCGGTCCGAAATGCCAATGGGCGTATCACCTACAAGGGCAAGGCCAACTATTATGGACCGGACTCTTTCACCTACGTTGTGTCGGATGGAAATGGAGGCACGGCGACCGGGCAGGTTACGGTCACGGTCACTCCGGTGAACGATGCTCCCGTCGCGGTGGCCGATACGGCCTGGACGACCGTGGACCTGCCCATTGCGATCCCGATTCTGGCCAACGATCGCGATGTGGACGGCGATCCCCTGACGATCAGCGTGCAGTCGCAGCCGACGCAGGGGACGCTTTTGATGTCCGCCCAGGGAATCGCCACGTACACTCCGAACGCCGGTTACACGGGCGCGGATTCCTTTACCTATCGACTCTCCGATGGGCTACTCAATTCAGCCATCGTGACGGTCTCCCTCTCGGTGCTCGGCAAGTCGAAGTTCTACGTCGTGGACCGCGGCTCCGACCGCTTGTTTGGCTACGACGCGGCCGGCGCGAACATGAACAGCTCGCCTCTCGGGGCAGCCAACAAGGAGTCGCGCGGCATCGCGACCGATGCGACCGCTTCGCGCTTCTGGAGCGTGGACCTGAACAAGACGGTCACGGTCTACACCGCAGGACGCAATGTCGAAGGCAACCTGACGCTGTCCGGAGTGCAGAACCCGACCGGCATCGCGGTGGCTGGGAACGATCTGTACGTTTCCGACAGCACGACTCGGATGGTCTACGTCTTCGCGGGCGCAGCCAGCCAGTTGTCCGGTACGGTGGCGCCCTCTCGGGCCATCACCTTGGCTGCCGGGAATACTTCGCCCCAGGATGTGGCCACCGACGGCACGACCCTGTGGGTGGTGAACTCGGCCTCCGTGGATCGAGTGTATGTCTACCAGGCAGGAACGGGGGCGGCTCTGGGGAACTGGTCGATCGATTCGCTGAACGCGACCCCCTCGGGGATCACCCTCGATCCGACCGGTGCCTCCGACAGCCTTTGGATCGTGGATCGCGGAACGGATCGCGTGTACGAATACGCGAACGGACGCGCACGAACGACGGGCAGCCAGGCTGCCGCCATGGTTTTTGCCCTGGGTGCTGGCAACACAGACCCGCAGGGAATTGCCGATCCGCTGGGCATGGCAGGCCGCACAGCGCCGCCCGTCTCGACCCACTCCGCTGATCTCGCCGCCGCTTTGGTGGAAACGCCGGTCGAACCATCAACCCGAGAGGGCGCGAAGGCCTGCCAGCCGTGGAGTCCCACCGGCAGGTTGGCCGCCGCGCCAAGGACTCTTGATTCCGTTGCCGTCGGGCAGCTGTTCGAGGCCGACGAGACCGGCAGTTTTTACCGCGACCTGCGCTCGCCGACGACCATTGAGGACCTTGCCCTGGAACAGTTACTGCGAGTCGGTTTGGACTCCTGAGCAAATCGCACCCTGTAATCGTTAAAGTCGTTTCAATTCCGACAACCGGTTGAATCCGGATATTCCATCCCTCCAGAACGCAATTAATATCGTCTAGTCGGGGTGGTATCTACGCATCAACGGGGGCGAGGTCTTTGCTCGCCTCCGCAGTCGCGTTTTCTTTGCGCTGCCAGGCGGATGCTGTTCCCCGTCTTTTACTCGTTCAAGGGTTCAGCGTTTCGAGGGGGCCGCGCCGCGTTCGCGCGTGCCCGTCGACACGTTCAGGGGAGTTTCCGAAATGAAGCGGCGTAGTCGTCGTGCGAAGTTGGAGCAGAGAAAGGTACAGTTGGAGGCGTGCGAGCCAGGTTGCT
>CAZUJM010000470.1:0-2242 GCA_964620405.1 uncultured Pirellulaceae bacterium
TGAAGAGCATCGCTTCGCTGGTCGCCAGCCGCATGATGTCTTCCATGTTGTCTTCGACGCTCTGGATGAAGCAGGCCGAACCCTGGGGGAACTCGTACGGGTTCTCGGGCTGCGTCACCGTCGAGGTGTCCGGATCCCAACGCCAGTTGCACTTGGCTCCCGTCACGCCGTACATCGGATAGAGGCCCACGTTGAACCAGACGGGCGAATTGAACGCTCCATGCTGGTGCAGGCACAGCCAGGTCAGGTCGCGATAGAACCGCTCGCCGTCCTGGGCGGTCGCGAAGTACCCGTCCTCGATGCCCCAGTCGGCGATCGTCCGCGTCACGCGGTGGATCAACTGCCGGACGCTGTACTCGCGTTCCGGAGTCCCATTCTCGCCGTAAAAGTACTTGCTGACCACGACGTTCGTCGCCAGCTGGCTCCAAGTGCTCGGCATCTCGCAGTTCGTCTGCTCGAAGAGCACTTCCCCGTTCTCGCCCTTGATGGCCGCCTTGCGTACCTCCCACTCCACCGTGTCGAACGGATCGTCGACCTGGCCGGGGCAGAAGCGGGTGTCGATTCGCAGGCCGTTACGGTTCTCCTTGACGCGGGGAGACGACTTGCGGGGGGAATAGCCAACACTTGCAGTTGCCATCCAGTAAGCTCCTTCTGGGGGTGCTGAAGACGAGTTTCCATACGTAGTGTACAGAGGTACACTTAATCATTCCATCGTGTGCCCCACCGTCGCCCCTTGACCGCTGCATCCAACAGCGGAGGCTCCTCCTGCCTGGGCATTTGTGGGCACAAGATATTGTAGTCGGCGAGTGGCCTACCACAACATTTGGTTTGAGCGAGCCGATTTTAAGAGAATCTGAACTCGCGTCAAGAACCTTTTTCATGAATGCCCCAAGTCGTTGTGGGGCCGGTTCTTGGGGGCCACAAGAGGTGGCCGGGCGGGTCGATCGGTGACCCTTCAGCGGCCGCTAGCATACCGAGCTAGCACCGATTCGGCAACCTCGAAACGACCAAATCCTGGCGCTGATCGAGGGGGTACCGGGACCGTCTGAAAGGGCGTTTGTGGAGCGGTGGGAGGCGGATTTTCCCGGGAAATCTACGCATTTCGCCCCGTGCGGACCGCACCGTCCCAGCGCTCCAACCCTCACCCGGCCTCGTTCCCCCGCCCGCCTGTCGGAGTCTTCTCGGGGAGCAGGAAACGGCGGCAGGGCCTCCCCGTTCGCGTCTGCCGGCGTCCGGTTCCCGGCAATGGCTCTGCAGCCACGGAAGACCCTGAAGAGGCGGCAGACGCCGCGTGCGTGTGAAGAATCGAAGACGCACCGCACGGCCCCCGCGCTGAGCGGTCGGTCATCGGATCTGGACCAGGATTCGGGCCGGCCACGCAACAAAAAACGCCAAGCCCGCAGCGGGCCCGGCGTTCCTGTGGGAGGCGTCCTTGTCGTTGGAGCGGCATTTCCGGTGGAGGGGTCCCCGAGGAAAACGCACGCCGCATCCAAGCTAAGCTGTCGCCCTGTTAAGCTGGCGGCGACTTCGCAGGACGTTCCCTTGAGGGGACCTGCGAGCAGCCTCGACTCGCTCGGTCTTCAACTAGCCGATCTTCGAGATCTGCACGCGGGTGTAGATCTGGCGATGGCCCGTGCGGCGGCGGCTGTTCTTCCGCTTGCGGAACTTCTGGATGTGGACCTTCTCGCCGAGTTCGGCGCCCAGCACCTTGGCGGAAACGACGACGCCCTGCAGCGTCGGCTGGCCCAGGCGGAATCCGCCTTCACCCGAAACGGCCAGTACTCGGTCGAACTTGATCTCCGAGCCGGCGGCGACATCGCGAAAGTCGATCTCCAGCTCCTGGCCTTCCACCACGCGGAACTGCTGGCCACTGTCTTCGATAATTGCGTACATTTTCAGACCTCTATCGGGATTACATTCCCTGCAAACACGCTCGGCAAAAACGATAAATCACCGCCACTCGACCTGGAGCGGTCGTGCAGGCGGTGGAGGAGCCCGAGGGCCGGCCCGGGGACGCGGCACCCTGAAGAGGAATCTTCGGGGGCTGCCCGGCTGCTCCTCTAGTCGGATCTCCAGAGAATTTCGCAGTCTAGCTATCGGAGGCCCGGCCGTCTAGACCGGGGCGACCCGGAAGGCCAACCGGCCACACCTGTCCGGGCGGAAAACCCCCGGGCTGGCGGCCGGCAGGTAGGGCCCTGCCGGCTGGTTGCTGGTCCGGTGCCTTAAAGCGGCAGCTTGACAT
>CAZUJM010000471.1:0-2241 GCA_964620405.1 uncultured Pirellulaceae bacterium
TTCCGTGCGGTCGGGCCGACCGCGCTCCGCGTTGGCCGTCCCCGGCCGCATCAAGGCGTGCGTCTGGGGGCCATGGTCCGACCTGTTTGGCACTTCCATGCGGTCGGGACGACCGCGCTCCATATTCAAATTCGGGGGTGGCGTTATATTGGCAGGACGGCTTCGCGAGCGTTCTGTTCGGCGGGGCGGCCTAGGGGTACACGACGATGGAGCTTCCGATTCTGAACAACCGACCCCAGCCCGGCCAGTTGGCCGACGGGCTGGCTTGCCTCGGCGGTTCGCCGGTGCCGCTGGCGAACCGCAAGCCGCTGCCGATGACGGCCGCCGAGATGGCCGAGCGTGGCTGGGAGGAAGTGGACATTGTCTTCGTCACGGGCGACGCCTACATCGACCATCCCAGCTTCGCGATGGCGATCCTGGGGCGGGTGCTGGAGGCGGCCGGCTACCGTGTGGGCATCATCAGCCAGCCCGACTGGCGGACCTGCGACGACTGGCGGCGATTCGGCCGGCCGCGGCTGTTCTATGCGATCAGCGCCGGCAACATGGATTCGATGATCAACCACTACACGGCTAACCGGAAGGTACGCAACAGCGACGCGTACTCGCCCGGCGGTCGGATCGGCCTGCGTCCCGACCGCGCGACGCTCGCCTACTGCCAGCGGGCTCGGGAAGCCTTCAAGGGCGTGCCGGTAATCGCCGGTGGCGTTGAAGCGTCCCTGCGACGGCTCGCCCACTATGACTACTGGAGCGACAAGGTGCGGCGGTCCATCCTCATGGACTGCAAGGCCGACCTAGTGGTCTTTGGCATGGGCGAGGATTCGATCGTGGAGATTGCGCGGCGGTTGGCTGACGGCAAGACGCCGCGCGACCTGCGCGACATGCGCGGCGTGGCCTACGCGCTCGGCGCGTCCGAGACGCCGCCGGACGACGCGATCGTGCTGCCCAGCTTCGAGGAGGTCAGCGCGGACAAGCCCACGTTCGCCGAAGCCACCAAGATCATCCACAACGAGACCAATCCGTACAACGCCCGGCGGCTGGTGCAGTACCACGACCGCCAGGCCGTGGTGTGCAACCCGCCGCCGCTGCCCGTGTCCCAGGCCGTCATGGACCGGATCTATGGCTTGCCGTACACGCGGCGACCGCATCCGACGTATCGCGAGCCGATCCCTGCCTTCGACATGATCAAGGATTCGGTCACCATCATGCGCGGCTGCTTCGGCGGCTGCACGTTCTGCTCGATCACCGCCCACCAGGGACGCATCATCCAGTCGCGCAGCGAGGGTTCGATCCTGCACGAGATCGAGACGATGGCGAACGACCCGAAGTTCAAGGGGGTCGTGAGCGACATCGGCGGACCGACTGCCAACATGTACCAGATGACCTGTTCGCGGCCGGAAGTCGAGGCGGTGTGCCGCCGACAGTCGTGCGTGCATCCCACGATCTGCAAACTGCTCGGCACCGACCACGGTCCGCTGGTGGACCTCATGCGCAAAGCCCGGCAGACCCCCGGCATCAAGAAGGTGCTCGTCGCCAGCGGCATCCGCATGGACCTCGCCCGACGCTCGCCGGAATACATGCGCGAACTGACCCAGCACCATGTCGGCGGGCTGCTCAAGGTGGCCCCCGAGCATACCGATCCGCTGGTGCTGGAAAAGATGCGCAAGCCCAGCACGGACGACTTTGAACGGTTCACGGAGTCGTTCGATCGCGAGTCGAGGAAGGCGGGCAAGAAGCAGCATATCGTGCCCTACTTCATCGCCAGCCATCCGGGCAGCGACCTGGACGCGATGATTGAGCTGGCCGTGTTCCTCAAGCGGACCGGATACCGGCCGGACCAGGTGCAGGACTTCATTCCCGCTCCCTTCGATGTGGCGACCGCCATGTACTACACGGGCATCGATCCGTTCACGAAGCAGCCGGTCTATGTGGCTCGCCAGCTGCGCGATCGACGGATGCAGCGGGCGCTGATGCAGTTCTTCAAGCCGGACAACTACTTCGAGGTTCGCGAGGCGCTGCTGAAGGCCGGTCGGCAGGACCTGATCGGTTCGGGCTGCGACTGCCTGATCCCGGCGACTCCGCCGCGCGAAGCGATCGAGGCGCGGCGAACCGAGGCGAACCGGCGATTCCCCGGCGAGTACGTGCACAAAATCGCGAACGGTCCGAAGAAGGAGTCGCGTAAGCAGTCGCGGATCGCGCCGGGGAAGGGATACCGACCCGACCGCAAGGCCGCGCAGGCGACTA
>CAZUJM010000472.1:0-2211 GCA_964620405.1 uncultured Pirellulaceae bacterium
TCTTGGTCATCGTCATCCCAAGCGTGGCTTTGACGATGGTCGCCCCCTGTGGTACTTTCGATCCGACGTCGAACTTCAGCAGGGCACGCCGCAGCGTACCGTTCTCCCGAGGAGCGACCCGTCCAATGAACAGGTAGTCCCCGGCTCCGTTGGAAAGCTGCTCGGCGCTGTCCTCGAACAGCGAATTATCTTGGCTCGGCAGAAACTCGACCGTGGCCAGCAGGTGTTTGGCCTCCAGCGACTCAAAAGGTCCGAGGAGTTTGAGGTGTCGGCAAGGACGACGGCGATTGGAACGCGTCAGGGAATGCATCGTGAATCTCACGGGTCGGGGTCGCGGAGTCGGGGGCAGAATCGACAAGGTGGTCCCCGACGTCTCTATTAAAGATGAAGCTTGCCGGAGCGTGGACGTCCCGTCCGCAAAAAAGCTAGAAAAGGCCCGTCTGCTCCCCACGCCTTACCGAGTACCGAACCGTAAACACCTTCCCGCGCTAACCCTCCAGAACTCTCCAACTCCAGCGTTTGCCCAATGATCGAACTGATCCTGCCCGGCCACGTTGCGTCGGGGTACCTGCTGCCGGGAACGGGCCCGGACCCGCTGCTGGCCGACGAGCAGTCGCTGGTCGGAGGTGCCGTGCAGAAGCGTGTCGACGAGGTGACACGCGGGCGTCACTGTGCGCGGCGGGCACTGGCGGAACTATTCCCGCGACTTCCCGCGCACGCCTCCGCGGACTGGCGCTTGACGGCCATTCCGCGCGGCGACCGCCGCGAGCCGCTCTGGCCGGCAGGAATCGTCGGCAGCATCACCCACTGCGCGGTGTACGCAGCCGCCGCGGTGGCGTCCGCCAGCGAATGCCGCTCCCTGGGAATCGACGCCGAACCGGAGAAGCCGCTTCCCGAAGGCGTGATTCGCAAGATCGCCAGCGAGGAAGAGCAGCGCGCGCTCTCTGCGTTACCGCCGGAGGTTCCCTGGGGCCGCGTCCTGTTCAGCGCGAAGGAGGCCATCTACAAGGCCTGGTTCCCCGTGATGCGCCGCTGGCTCGATTTCCACGACGTGGTCCTGGAGTTCGATCCGGACTCGAACCGATTTCGCACCTGCTTCCGCGACACCGTCCCCCGGCCTGATGAACCGTATGAGGGACGGTTTCTCATTCGCGACGGCGTGATCGTGACGGCCGTGTGTCTGCCTCCTTGTCAGGAACCTTGACATAGGCCCAACTTCCGCCGGGCTGGATTCGACTGCCTTCCGCGCAACGATCGCTGTACCATCCCGCAAAATGTCGCTTCTTCGTACGAGTTCGCGTGGGGACATCTGGTTCGAGCTTACGATGAGGGAAACCCAAGCGTAAGGGAAGGACCAGACCATGACAGTTGATGTGGGGCGGCGTAAGCGGGAGTCCAGTCTTCGAGTGTGCCGACGCGCTGGGTTCCTGTGTCCCGCGTCATGGATGCAGGTGAAGGCGTTACCGGTATTCGCCTGCTTCCTGCTGTTGTGGTTCACCCTGCCCACCACCGCCAGTGCGTACTGGCAGCCCTTGCGCCTGGAGGTACGGACTGGCTCCGGTGGGGCGGCATACATCCACGACAACGATCCGCTCGATCTGGATCCGGCGCTGGATTCCATTCGCATCGGAGGAACCCAGGGGTCTCCGCTGGTGGTGGGTGGCTTCGAAGTAACCGCACAGGGCCGCAGTTATCGGCGCGACGGCGTACAGTATGTCACGCTGAGTGACGTTCTGTTATCGGGCGGAGGTTCGAGCGGGATCTCTCTGCAGCTGTTCCGCGGATACGAGCTTCCCGCCGAAATGTTCGGCTACGCCAGTCACTGGAGTCAGGCCAGGTTCGTGGAGCCGATGCAACCGGACAACCATGCCCAGGTCTATTCGTTTGGTGGTCTTTTTCATAACGACATCGACACGCATTTTCCCTATCGTGCGATGGGCACCATCGACGGAATCCCGGGCGCGGAGTCGATCGTGTTCAATCCAGTGGCTGATCCTGATGATGACTTTGCTTACTGGTTTCTAAGGTCGTACTTTACGGGAATCCCGGAGTACTCTATTTGGACGGAGATGCACTTCAGCGACCTGCGCACGGACTTGCCGAACCATATCCGCTTCGAAAGCGAGATGAAAGTGACCTTCGCCCCGTGGGTCCCCGAGCCGACCTCGAGCGTGATCTGGTCCGCGTTCGGCCTGGCGGGCTTGTCGCTGC
>CAZUJM010000473.1:0-2191 GCA_964620405.1 uncultured Pirellulaceae bacterium
CATCTCGCCAAGGAAACGAATACGCTCTACATCAACAACGGCACCTATTTCGCCGACCAGTCGTCCGAATTCAAGCTCGCTGGGCCCAGCTTGAACTACACGGGCTTCGGCCTCGGCTTTGTCGACTTCGACCATGACACGCGTCTCGACCTGTTCGTAGCCAACGGCCGTGTTGGCAAGTACCAGGAACCAGTGATTCCGACGGACATCTACGCCGAGCCCAACCTGCTGTTCCGCGGCGACAAGGACGGGACCTTCTCCGAGGTGATGCCGCCAGGCGGCACGAAGCCCGTGCTGATCGAGAACAGCCGCGCTTCCGCGATGGCCGACTACGACAAGGACGGGGACGTCGACATCCTGCTGCTGAACAACGGCGGTCGCGCGACGCTCCTGGCCAACGTCGCCGGCGCGAAGGGACGCTGGATCCGTTTCCGCGCGGTGGACGACCGCGGACGCGATCCCGTGGGTGCGCAGGTCGGCATTCGCGTCGGCGACCAGTGGCGATGGCGACTCGTCGGTCGCACGCACGGCTACCTGTCGGCCAACGAACCGGAGGTTCATTTCGGCCTCGGCGATGCCACACGCGTCGACGAAGTCCGCGTCGTGTGGCCGGGGCAAAAGAAGGAATCGTTCGGCGGCTTTGACGCAGGAGCGGTGGTGGAACTGCGTCAGGGCAGCGGCCAGTCGCAGCCCTAACGGCTCGGGCGTCGTAAGCCTCGCTGAGCCCATTCGAGCCGCGTTGATGGCGTGGATGTTCGACGCGTCGCTATCACGCGTTTTCTGCCTAGCGGCGTCTGTCTCGCGGTGCCAGCCGACTTGACCGAAGTCGCTGCGCCGCAACTATCTGCGCCGAAATACGACCGCCGAAATCGGCCTTCGGATTGCCGCGATGCGGGCGTCTGGGACCTGCCAGCGTTCAGTCTCCGGGTGGGCGTCGCGGGCCGCGTCGGATCCTTCAGCCGGGGCCAATCCGCACCGAAGTTGCCACGTTCGCGGCATCCGGCGGACTTCAGACAGGCGGTCGATCTACACCGTCTCCTCATCTTCCACCGGTGCGGCTTCAACGCGGCGCGCGTTCAGATCTTTGAACGATCGCTACGAATCTTAACGGCGAACGTTAAGCCCACTTGACACGTGCCCCTAAAACCTCGGTAAAGCAAGGCATTTTAGACAACTTTGTCACGCTGTAGTTATTGCAACGACAGGAGCGGTTTTATAAATTGAGAGGGTCCGCAGTACTCCTTACGTTCATCATCGAAGTTGGTTCGGACTTACTCCGGTGGTTTTTTCAGACTTTTGTTAAGGGACCCAGACGAATGCGACTCGGAAAATTGATGTTCGCCCTCGCTGTGGCAAGCCAGGTCTTCGGCGCGGCGGTTTACGGCCAGCAGCTGAAGGACGGGCAGTGCACGCAGCCCCTCAATGCCTCGAATTTTAAGGACTTTGTCGAGAACGTGGCTGGTCTGCCGGAAGCGGTGGACTTCGCGATCTCGGCCCCGAAGATGTCGAAGACCCCGATCGCGGACGGCAAGCTGTCGGCGAGCGAGTACGCCAACACCTGCTACTTTACGTTCGCGGAAAACGTCAACCCCGGCCACTCGTGGCCGCCGTTGGACAACCTGAACGATGGGGATGCAGACCTCACCGCCTACATGCACTTCGCGCACACGGACAAGTCGCTGTTCGTGGCCTTCGAAGTCTTCGACGACTTCCTGGATCTGGACTTCCCCGCCAACTCGTTCCAGAACGACGGTGTGGAAATCTTCATCAATCCGGACGCGGACACCGGAGACGACTGGGGTCCGGGCAAGTTCCAGGTCTACTCCGACGCTGCCGGTGACGGCGATATCGCCCTGAACAACCGCGGTGTGACGGGCGGTGGCCCGGCCGTGAATACGACCGGCGACCCGGTCGCAGGGGAATGGTACAGCGCTGGTCTGGGTAGCGCCGACCGCAAGGGCTACGTCGTCGAATACGAGATCCCGCTGGGCTCGCTCGACACCGAAGGTGGCCAAGGCGCTGAAGTCGTTCCGGCCAAGACGGGCTCGGTGCTGCTGATCAACACGGCCATCGACGACAACGACGAAGCCGATAACCTCGGCGCCCAGACCGGTCACCATATCATGTGGCACTTCGACGGTGCTGGCTCGCCGTGGGGTGGTGGTGAGAACATCTGGGCGGTGCCGCTGGT
>CAZUJM010000474.1:0-2188 GCA_964620405.1 uncultured Pirellulaceae bacterium
TCTCTCGCCCCCAGCGACTCTGCCCGCGAAGAGACCAGTTCTTCAACCTCAAGGCAGCTTGCTTCATCAACTGCTCGCCGTCTTTGCTGTCGATCCGCAGCTTGGCTTCCGACAGGCAACGCGTCCCCTCCGACCATTGGTTGCGTACTTGCCTTCAGCTTCCGCAGGGTCGGCGGCAGGATCTCCCAGGTAAACTCCCCCCTCCTGGCCTTCCGCCCGTCGGTCGTGGACCCGCGGTATCTCGCCAAGGCCGCACCCGGTCTTCCGTGCCGGCAGGTCGTAATTGTGAACCACCTAGCGATGCCCCTGGATATCGTGGATCTCGCTGCGACTGGCGATCCACTCTGCCAACTCCGCCTCAATGACCTCGGCTCGCATCCCCCGGGCCCCCCGACGGCATATTTCGCTCTACACACGCCCTGCAGAGGCTGGAAAACCCAATGAGTCGCCGGTACTCTCTAGCATTGCAGGCGTGCTCCTGCGGTGTAATTATAATTTAGGAATTCGGATTCAACCCAAGTACGCCGCCTTCTTCAAGTACTGGCTGCCCACGACTTTGGGAAACTCTCGACTATGGCACAGCAGTGGTTCATTCTCAGGGACGGCCAGAGGTATGGCCCGATGTCGTCGTCACAACTCAGGGACAACGCTGCACATGGGCGAATCGTGCCTGATGATTATGTGTGGTGCGAAGGTCTACAGGACTGGCAACCGGCCCACAAGGTAAAGGGTCTATTCCCACCACCAGATATAGCGCCCCCAACGCAGGCAAACGTCGCTGCCCCGTCAATATCCATTGCAGTGACAAAGCGGTCAGCGGCCGGAAAGTTCTGTCACGCATGCGGGGCGACGATTGACCAACGATCTGAGATTTGTCCAAAATGTGGCGTACGACAAGCGGACACTTCCGTAGAGAAATTAAACGACGCGCCGAACAAGGTGGTAGCCTGTTTGTTCGCGCTATTCCTGGGCTTGCTTGGTGCCCACCACTTCTACCTTGGACACACGGGTTTGGGGTTGCTCTATCTCTTACTCAATATTTTCCTGTGTTGGACGGGTGTCGTACCAGTTATCTTTCTAATTATTTGCCTTACTGAAGGCCTTGTTTATTTAACTTATTCAGACATTGCATTTGCAAAACGCTATCGCCGACGTTAATTACGAGCCTAACTGCAATGCAGCAATGAGGCTGCGGAAGGACGACCGTTGGCGGGCACTCCCCGCCCACCACACCGCGAATCACCGCACTCCTCCACCATTCACTTCGCTATGTCAGTGGCCTTGGTAGAAACAGTGAGGTGAACTCCGAAAAATCGGCGGCCCAATAAGGCGTAATTTCCTGTCGGCGGGGGTCCTCCGACGGGAGGCGCACAGATGCATGGAGACGCCTGGTTTTTGGATCGGCATTCAAGGCGAAGTGGCCCTGGCGGCCGTACGGGGCGATAAGACGACGGCTCAAGTGGCAAGCGAGTTCAAGATGCACGCCAACCAAGCGGCTACCTTGAAACGGCAACTGCTAAAGCACGTCGTAGGGCTTGGCTCGCGCGGCATCGGCTGGCTTCTGGATTCTCCGTGATCTCCGTGGTGTGAATCACCCTAGCCGAGACGGGAAGGATCTAGCCTGCTGACGCACCGCGGACGCTCCTGCGGCTCAGATCAAGCCATGCTGCGGAGCACCCTGGCTTCAGGTCTCCAAGACCACTCGCCGTGGCTCACTGAGGGCCTGCTGGACTCCCGCTCGGTCGTCAAAGCGTGAGGTGAAGACATGGGCAGCCAGGTCAGCCGACAGGCATTCTGAGAATTTCAGATTTTCGATCGCATCCGGGTTCGGGACAGGCTTGGCCTCCTCGGGAGTGACCGATTCGATGGCCTCCAGCAGCTCGTCGAGCGACGACACTGTGGTGAAACTCAGCGACAGGTTGTCACTCTTGACTTCGAAGCGAGGCTGGAGAGCGTTCGACAGCAGCGTGTTGACCACGCCTCCGGCGAAAGTCCACCAGCGAATCTCCCCCCCTGGCGACCGCACTACCGTTGTGTCTTCCGCCGAAGCCCAAGGATGCTCGTCACGAATCTGGGCGAACTGATCGACGGCCCGACGGGACCACGTTGGATGCTGCTCCTCGCCAGCCACGATTCGTCGAATACTCTGGCAGACCGCATGGCTGAGCAGCTGCCCTGCCCCAAGCCA
>CAZUJM010000475.1:0-2159 GCA_964620405.1 uncultured Pirellulaceae bacterium
TTCCACCGCCACTTCGCCCATCGAAACCAACTACGGCGACGCGCTGATCCGCGCCTGGCGCGCTCGTGACAACGGCGACCTCGACGGCGCCCGAGCGGCGCTGGCCGAAGCGGCTGCGCACGCCGAGACGCTGGGCGCGGGCCGCGCGGGTCGCCCGCTGCCCTTCAGCCTTCGCTACCTCCAGTCGCTCGTGTCCGCTCCTGTGCGCGAATTCTCCGCGCGGCAGCATCCGCTGATGGCCGCTTCCCTCTCTCCCGATGGCCAACTGCTTGTCACCGGGGATCGAAACGGCCAAGTGAATGTGTGGAGCGTTTCCGAGGGCAGGGTGGTGCACTCGTTTCGTTACATGAGGGATGGGGAGAACATGGAGGTGACGGTTGTTGCCTTCTCGCCCGACGGCTCCCGCCTTGCGACCGGCGGCAAGGACCAGCTTATCCATGTGTTCAGCACCCGGGACTGGCAGGAGCGGCAGGTGCTCCGCGGACACGACGGGACGGTCCGGACCCTGCAATGGTCGCCCGACGGCCAGATGCTTGTCAGCGGCGCGCCCGACGAAACCGTCCGGATATGGAACGTGGATACCGGGCAGGAGCTGCGGCAGTTGCCCGGCGTGGACGGTACGGTGCGTTGCGTGGGCTGGTCGCCCGACGGACGCTTTGTCGTCGCGGCCGTCGAACGCGAGGTCCGCGTCTGGTCCACCGCCGACTGGCAGCAGCGACCGCCGCTGCAAGGCGCCAGCGACAGCGTCATCTGCCTCGCGTTCCACCCGAAGCAACCGTGGCTGGCGGTGGGTGGATATTTCGACGAACTGCTGCTCTTTGACATGGAGTCCTCGCAGTTGGAGTCGCGTGTCTCGTCCGCGAGCATTCACTGGTCGCTGCGGTTTTCGCCGGATGGCGAACTGCTGCTGGCGGGCGGAGCGGCGGGCGGGCCTTCGGTATGGCAGGTCCAGGCTGCGGGTCGCCCCCTTCAGCCGCTTCGCGGACGCCTCTACCATTCGGGCTACCAGCGAGCCGTCCTGCTTCCAGACGACGGCCGAACGCTGGTGACGGTTAGCGAGCAGGATCAGTTGATCCGCGTTCAGGACTTCGCTCAAGCGCTCGGCTGGAAGTCCATGAATAGTGAACATGAGTTCGTGGGCGTGCTGCCACACGCTGCGCAGTCCGCGAATGCCCGTTCGTCCTTTCGCCTGATCGGCGTGCCTGCCGCGCAGGTTCCTGAACTGCTGGACCCCGATACAGGCCGTCTTGAGCCGCTGCAAGGAGTGGAGCAGCTCGATGTCGGCTACGCGCGACGCGGCGATTTGGAAGTGGCCTGCCTGCCCGGTGGAGTTGTCCGGGCTCGCAACCCGCGCGACCAACGCGTGCTCTGGGAGCACTCCGGCGTGGAGGTGCCGCCATACGAAATGGCGATCTCGCCCGATGGGGCCTGGGTGGTCGGCGCCAGCAGCGTGTTCCGGTCGTTTCCCACGGTCTATCTCTGGCGTGCGGACACGGGTGAGTTGATCCGCGAATTCCGCGGACACACACGCGCCGCGTTTTCGCCCGATGGACGAACCCTGGCGCTGCTGGGGATCAATCGACGGGACATCGTGCTCTGGGACATGGCGAGTCATCGTGCGGTGCAACAGCTGGCTTCCGGCCTTGCCGAGTTGCCCTGTCTGGCCTTCACGCCGGACGGGCAGCGAGTGCTGGCCGGCACATCGACGTCGACCGTGTTGGAGTGGGACGCGGCGACGGGACGCTTGCTGCGTCAGTTGCCAGGCCCGCGCGGCCGCGTGACCAATCTTGCCATCCACCCTGACGGGCAGACGATGGTCACGACGAGTTCCGACTGGACCTCGCGACTCTGGCACCTGCCTTCGGGCCAGGAAATCTGCACGATCCTCCAGCATCGAGCCGCCCAGCACTACCCGGGCGAGCAGTACTGGATCGAATTCGCCGACCTCGACACACTGGTCGTCGCCAGCACGAAAGACGAGTCGGGCCACCAGACGCTGTACGTACTCCGCGCGGCCGACGAGTAGTCGGCACACGCCGTGTGCGAAAGTAGTCGGCACACGCCGTGTGCCGAACTGAATCTCCGCCAAAGCCAGATCAAGCGCCTATCGCCGCCCGCCACAGAAGGCAGTCCACCGCGGATCGTCGACCTGCCCATGG
>CAZUJM010000476.1:0-2157 GCA_964620405.1 uncultured Pirellulaceae bacterium
GGGCTACGCAGGCCGTGACCGGCTCGCTCGGCCCGGTCCCCTTCGGATCTGGCCGGGGGGGGATGCCCGCTGGGGCCTCCGGCGGGTCGGCGCCCGGGCGGGCGTGGCGGACCTCGTGGGCGTTCGCCGGATGGCTCGTGGCGCTCACCTCGTGGGCCGGCACGCAGGAGCTGGGCACGCCGCGCACGCCCGCCGCCGCCTCCCCCTCCTCACGCGCGCTGCTGCCCTCCGCGCTCGTCCCGCCCGCCCCCCCCGCCAAACACCGTCCGCCAGCCCCTCCAAACCCGGCTCGCCTAGAAAACGAACGGTCCCATCCCATCGAGGCCCTCTGTTCCGACCGATTTTTCGATTCGATGGGATGAGCTAAACTTCCCGCCGAAGGAACCGCACAGCCCGCCCCAGGAGTTTTCTGCGCATGGCAACATCCTCCAACCAAGGCCTTTCGGTGGTAGCTGAGGGCGTCCAGGTGTCGGTTCCCCAGGATCGGGGAGCGACTGGGCAAAAAACGCTTCTTCAGGATCTCCACTTCCGCATCGAACCGGGCGAGTTCATCTGTGTGCTTGGCCCCAGCGGGTCGGGCAAGAGCACCTTGGTGCGAACGATCCTGGGGGAGCGGCAGGTGAGCGCTGGTCGGCTGCTGGTGGGCGGTCATGACGTGTTTCGTGAGGCCGAATCCCTGCGGGGCGCGATCGGATACGTGCCCCAGCGCGATATCAATCCGGCAGCTCTCACCGTGGAGCGGGCGTTGCATTACGCGTCGGAGGTCCGGCTGCCGGCGAAGATGAACGCCCAAGAGCGTTCGGCGGCCATCGACCGCGTGATCCACGACCTAGGCCTGGCGGCCGCGCGGCACTCGATGATCGGCAACCTCTCGGGGGGCGAAGCCAAGCGGGCGGGGCTGGCCGCCGAACTGCTCGCCGCTCCCGGTCTGCTTGTGGTCGACGAGGCCACTTCCAGCCTCGATCCTGCCACAGAGACCCGCATCATGGGACTGCTGAGGGACCGGGCGCGGGCTGGCACCACCGTCCTCACGGTTACCCATCATCTTGGCAACGTCGACCTCGCGGACAAGCTGTTGATCCTGGGGCATGGGGAGATCGTCTGGTTCGGCACGCGAGTCGAAGCGCTGGCCCATTTCGACGTCCCTCGACTGGCCGACATCTACTTGGCGATTGAGGACAAGCCCGCCGGCTACTGGTCGGCGCGTTGGCGGGAGCAGGATGCGGAAGAACGGGCCCATGCGTCGGAGACGGCATTCTTCGCGAAGGGTCGCCCGGAGGTCGCCAAACTCTCGGAGCTGAAGACTCCAGGACTGCTTCACCAGTTCATCACGTTCACCTGCCGTGAACTCGAAACGACCTGGCGCGACCGAGTGGGCATGCGCATGGCCATGCTGCTGCCGCTGGTCCTCGGAATCGTGGTCCTAGCCGGCTTCGCGACCACTCGCTTTGAAAACCCGATCATGCTGACGCGGATGCTCGACCCGGGCGAGAAGGAGGTGCTGGCGGACGTATGGGGAGAGGTGCGGGAAGCGATCTCGACGGAGACGGTGGCCGAAGTGAACGCCAGCATTCCGGGACAGATTCGCGTCTTTCTCGACAGCCAGCCCAAGATGCTGGAACACCTGCGGCAGCCGTCCACGGAGCGACTCCTTCGCAGTGCGTTGACCGACGCCATGCCCCTGGCGCCTGATCGGGAGATCCCCGATCCGGGCGGCACGTTCAAGTGGCTGTCGCTGATGAGCATCTGCATGGTGATCCTGGGGTTTGTGAGCGGTTTCCGGGAGATCGTCAAGGAGCGACCGATGCTCGACCTGGAACGTCGTCACGGCCTGCGGTTCGTCGCTTACGTCGTAGCCAAGATCGCGGCTCTGGCAATCGTGCTGTTGGTGCAGGTGGTAATCTTCCGGGCAACGGTCGAGTTGGGTTTCCTGCTGCGGGACGCGTTCGGAGGCGAAACGCCGGTCGACCTCTATCGCCGCTCGCCGCTGCTCTCGGCAAGTTACAACTGGCTGGGGGCCTTGGCTTGCGCGGCCATGGGCTTGATCGTCTCGGCCTGCGTCCGCTCGACGGATAAAGGCGTCCTCACCGTGCCGTTGCTGATCACTCCCCAGATCCTGCTGGGAGCCACGATCCTGCCGATCAAAGGGGGCGTGTT
>CAZUJM010000477.1:0-2139 GCA_964620405.1 uncultured Pirellulaceae bacterium
TAGACGCCACCGGGGGCCATCGCCGTCAGACCGCCCATCACGGACTGCACCGAGATCGGCAGGGTCGCCTGCCCCAAGGCCCCGTCGGCCGACTCCACGATCAGCTCTACATCGCCCTGCGCGACAATCGCTCCGCGCTGCGTCTGCCGGATGTCGCCTTCCGCCACCAAACTGACACTGCCTGCATTGCGAATCAGTCCGTCGATCACCAGATCCGAATTCGTGGCAATCGAGAAATCCCCAGGCCGCATGGACTCGAAGGAGATCGAAATCGGATTGTCCGCCTTGACGTACTGGTAGACCGCCAGGTTGTAGCCCGTCGGGTACTGGTAGACCCAGGGCGTGTTGTCGCCCATGCCCCACGGAGGCCCGCTGCCATGCCAATCGAACTCGTACTTCACCAGCATGTGGCCCGTTTCCTCGGCCGTCAGGTACTGCAGGAAGCCATCGGTCCCCGGCAGCGTCACACCGGCGGCGGTGGCCGTTGTCAAGCCGGACTGCGGCGAGACGGTGACACTCAGGTCAGTGACGGTCTGAATCGATGTCGCTCCGCCATACGCGCCGGTGAACCCGATCTGCAGGGGCGATCCACCGAACAGCGAGAGCAGGTTCACGTACGAATAGCTGCGGCTGAAACTGTGCGTCGGTCCCGTCGCGGGAATCTCGGTCAGGTATTCCGTGAACGTCAACGCCTGCGGATCGTACAGCAGGCGGACATGGATGGGGTTTCCCGACGCGATGTTGACACTGCCGGTCGACTGGTAAGTTCCTCCGCGGTTGGACGTCACGAAGTTGGTTCCGATACCGTTCGGCGCGTACAGGTTCATCTCGTAAGCCGCGGTCGTGCCGGGAAGGCCGACATACCCCAGGCCGCCACCGTTATTGCCCAGGGCGCCGGTCCCAGTCTGGAACACGAAGGCGATCCCGTCCGCCGCCTTGTTGCCGGCTGCCTGGTACGTGAACTGGATGTCGAACGACGAGTCGGCGTAGACCATCGAGTCCAGCCATGCGGCGGAAACACTGATCGCGGGGGAAACATCCGGATTGGTCAGCGTGACCGTCTGCTGGTCCGCGCTGATCACAGCGTTAACCGTTGTGAAGTCCGAGAAGTCGGTGACCGGTTCGTCGACGATCGGCGTCAGGTTCCACAGGCCGTCTCCAGTCCCAATCCAGGTAACGGAACTGTAGCTGTCGCTCGTGTAGCCGGAACTCCTGAACCCGAGTGCCCGCTTCACCGACATCCGGTACTGGTCGTACTGCAGCAGGCCCGTCGGCGGCGTGTAGGTCTGCACGAGTTCGTCGCTGGACGTGGGCGTGCCGTAGTCGGTCGGATTCGTTCCCGACACGCGGTACACCTGCACCGGCGCACCCGGCTGGTACTCATAACGCGTGGTCTGGTTCTGCAGCGTATCGCGGATCTCGACCGTGCCGGTCACCTCCACCGAGCCGGAGTCGATGCCCTCGATGACCAGCGGGATGCCGGTCGCGTTGACAATGCTGCCAACACCGGGGCCTCCAATCATGTTGATGGAAGCCTGGGCCATCGTCGAAATGACCTGGCCCGTGAGCAGCGCCGAGACATGGGCAGCCGTCGTCGCGATGGGATGCAGCGTGATCTGGTTGGACACGGCGTCGTAAGTCGCCGTGAACTCCGATGCCGCCGGCCCGAGGTCGATCGTGTAGACCGCGCTGGTACTCTTGCCCGCCAGGTAGTCGCCGCGGAACGTCGCCAGCGTCGATGCCAGCGACTCGGGGAACTCGATCTCGAAGTTGTTCGAACTGCCGACATTCAGCGGACCATTGATGTCGATCGTCCGGGCGGTGATGGAGACCTGTGCCGCGGTCAAGCCACCGGTGAGTTTGCTGGTCACGGTGCTGAGCGGCGCCGAGGCGAAGATCGGCTGGTCTGGCAGCACATACGGAAGGCCACCGTTGTCGGCGCCCGAGTCATTCTGGAGGTTGCCGAACTGGTAGAAGGTGTTTTGCAGGAAGCCGCCGCTGCCGCTGGTGGTGTCCGAAATGGCCCTGGAATGCGTATCGGTCGCATTCCAGGTGATGGAATTCTTCCGGCCCGTATTCCAGTAGGGAATTGAGTTGCCGAAGGCGATCACCGAAACCTCCTGGGCATGGTCGTTCTGC
>CAZUJM010000478.1:0-2133 GCA_964620405.1 uncultured Pirellulaceae bacterium
TGGGGAGCTGCGGCCGGTTCCAAGAAGTACATCCGCACGCGGTGCGGACCGTCCCGTTCACAGTCCCACTCCAGCGTCGACAAGCCCTCCACACCCGAAGCGCAGATCCACGGTTCGGGCCCGGTGACCTGGCTGGAGTGCAAGCGGAACACGCTCAACGCCGCTGGCTCCCAGCGGATCGGCGGGGCGGGTGACACACCTCCCACGTCGGGGATGTCCACCCAGAGCGTTCCCGAGTCCGCGCGACGATCGCCCGGCGCACCCCAGTTGCATCCCCAACGGCCGGGACGCTGCGTCGCACCGAACGTCCAATACTCCCCCTCGGGCCAGTGCACCATCGCCAGCGAAGTCTGGTTCTGGTAGGCACAGTTGCAGGTACGCGTGTAATCAGGAGCCACCAGCACTCCGTTCGCCGGGATCAGGTTGTTCGTACAGCTCGAGCGGAAGCCTCCGAAGTTGCCGGTCCCGGAGTCCGTGCCCAGGTCGCAGTAGCCAGCGGCTCCGGAACGAAACGTCAACAGGTTCTCGCAACCGATGGCCGTGTTGCACCCGTAGTCGCGCCGGTAGCTCCACGAAGTCCTCTGCCCGTCGAACAGCCGCAGCGAGAATCCTCCCAAGCCATTGGTCAGGATCTGGTCTTTCCATAGCAGACACGGACCACCGTACACCAAGTTGAGGTCCTGCCAGAGCCGTTTTCCATCTGCTCCCCGATAGACGGCGATGCCATGGTCGGATTCGTCATAGGCGCGGTCGCGGTAGACGCTCCCGCCCTGCACCAGGCAGTCGTGGTCGATCGAATAGTTCAGGAACGTCCCGAAGACATCCTCCGAGGTTCTCCACAGAACCTCCCCCGAGGCGAGGTCGAGCGCAAGTAGGGAGGGCTGGCCGTGCACCTCCAAGCCGCGACGCTGAATCGCCCGCAATTGCGCGTCCGAAAAACGGTCGAGACAGAAGACCTTTCCGTTGCCGGCGGCGAGTGCGTTGTGCCGGAAGTTGAATTCCGCCTGGCGAGTCCAGAGTCGCCGGCGGGATCGGCGATCGAACCCATGGAGCCTGCGACTGCTCGACGCATATCGCGTCGAACTCAGCAAGCGATCCAGCGCCGTCGCCGGTTCATTCGATCCCGCGACCTCCGTCCCAACCTTCTTGCCCAAGGGACTGTCCGCGCTGCCGACATTCGCGGCAAGGGCATCCACGAGCCCTACCGGTGAGGAGGTCGCCAGCAAGTAGTCTCCGCTCACACCGACGTAGCCCCAGCAGGGATCGTTCGTCCCCGGCGAATCCGGTCGCTTGCCAGGCTCCCCGTCTTCCACCCGGAACGTATGCAGGGTCGATCCATCCTGCGCATCCAGTTCCAGCAGGTCGGCGCCGTGCACCACATAGACACGGTCCGCGGTCGTCACATAGTTGCTGCCGATCTCGCCCGCACCGGGCATGTGGTTTGTGTTGTCGTAGAAAGCGCCGAGATCCGGCAACTCTTTCTCCCACAACAGTCGTCCCGTGTAGACATCCAGACAGCGAAGGCTATCCGGCCCCTCGAGGACCACCCTTCCACCCGCGACCTGGGGTGACGGCCCGTGTCCGTGCCGTGGCAGCACCCGATCGTTCGACGGTCCCCCGAACCAGAGCAACCCGAGCGGGAGCCTCACGCGTGTTTCGGGCGAGATCCCCGCCTGCGATGCATCGCCATACTGATGGCTCCAGTCGGCCGATCCCGCCAGGGGCCCCGTCCGTTCGACACGCAGCCATCCCCGCGCCTCGGTTGTCCTCCATTCCGAACGGTCGCTCCAGGCCGACCGCAGTTCCTCCGCCACCGTGGCGGCACAGCGAAGTTCCAACCGGCCACCGTACGGCCGGACGACCCGCAGCAGTTCCTCCCACGCGTCGCGTTGCCCGTGCTCCCCTGCACTCGATTCCCGTCGGTCCCCTGACGAATGGCCCATGCCAGTGTCCACAAGGGCACTCCAGTCGCTCCGCTCTGACACAACATATTCCGCGAAGTAGGGAGGCAACCCCGCCGTCCCCGGCGAGGCGACCAGGATCGCCACCCGCTCGCCGTACACTCCCTGGTCTTGCAACAACCGACGCCATCGGTCTGCCAGCTTTCGGTCGGATTCAAGCACCACGAGATTC
>CAZUJM010000479.1:0-531 GCA_964620405.1 uncultured Pirellulaceae bacterium
GCAGCCTGGGCAAGGATCCGCTGGTGCTGGCCGACAAGCCCTTCGGCGAATGGAACCGGTTCCGCATCCGCCAGGTCGGCGCGCTGACCAGCGTCTGGCTCAACGGCAAGATGGTCGTCGACAAGGCACCGATGCACAACTTCTGGGACAGCGCCAGCCCGCTGCTTCGCAAAGGCCCGATCCAGTTGCAGACCCACGGCGGCGAGATCCGCTGGCGCAACCTGTTCATCCGCGAGATTCCCTGGGAAGAAGCCCTGGCTGAACTGAGCAACCAGCCGGCTGACAACTTCGTGTCGCTCTTGGACGGCGACCAGCTCACCGGCTGGAAGGGCCCGGTGGACAACTATGAGCTGAAGGATGGCGTGCTGCGTTGCCTGCCCGGCAAGGGCGGTTCGATCTACACGGCCGACGAGTATTCCGACTTCGTGGTTCGCCTGCAGTTCCGCCTGCCTCCTGCGGGCAACAACGGCTTGGCAATCCGCTATCCCGGCGAAGGCGATCCGGCTTACACGGGCATGTGCGAACTGCAGG
>CAZUJM010000479.1:541-2131 GCA_964620405.1 uncultured Pirellulaceae bacterium
TCGACTCCGAACACCCACAGTACGCGTCGCTCGATCCTCGCCAGTACCACGGCTCCGCCTACGGCATGGCCGCCGCCGCCCGCGGCTACCTGCGTCCCGCCGGCGAATGGAACTTCCAGGAGGTGACCGTTGTCGGCACGCGGATCCGCGTGCAGCTGAACGGCTACCAGATCCTGGACGCCGACTTGGCCGAGGTTAAGGAACTGATGGCCAACACGCCACACCCCGGCAAGGACCGCGCCAAGGGCCACTTCGGCTTCGCGGGCCACGGCGATGCCGTCGAATTCCGCGACGTGAAGATCAAGAGCCTGAAGTAGTCGCGATCGAGAGCGTCCAGGCACGAGTGCCGACAAGCCTCGTGCCTTCCCGAAGCCAACTCGCCGTGACGATCGAACACGGCGAGCGTCCCGAAGTAGCCGGCATCCCCGGCAGTCGCTTTCCGGCGGGCTCTCCTCGGCGGCCCCCACGATCCCGCTCTTCGCCGATCCCGCCGTTCGTGACTTGTACTCTTGGGCGACGACGCGGCCGTCTCCTGCGGTCGAAACCCGCCTGCTCCCGCCGCTTACCCCTTCCCGCTTCGTTTCTCTCCGCCTGAGGAGTCCCGTGATGCCCCGGCCTCGCCCCAGCTTCCGCCACGTCGTCCTCCGCTGCCTGCTCGCCGTCGCCTTCGTTTCGGGCGGACACGCATGTGTCACCGCCCAGGATGCCGCCGCCACCGACCAGCAGGCGGCGGAGAACGCGGGCCGCGAGGAACGGTTGTCGCGTTTCAAGTCCGAGGGCGTCCGCTACGCACTCGGCTCCGACTCGCTGCGCAAGGAAGGCGTCCCGCAGGGCAAAGTGACGGAACATGTCTGGAAGGACAGCCGCGTCTTCCCCGGCACGATCCGCCGCTACTATGTCTACGTGCCCGCGCAGTACGACGGTTCCCAGCCAGCCGCGCTGATGGTTTTTCAAGATGGCCACACCTATCTCAAGGAAGAGGGCGACTTTCGCGTCCCCGTCGTCTTCGACAACCTGATCCACTCAGGAGAGATGCCGGTCACGATCGGCGTGTTCGTCGATCCGGGTTTCAAACGCGACGAGCTTCCGCCGCAACCCGGCTGGCGTCCGGAGCCGGAAAACCGCAGCTTCGAATACGACTCGCTCGGACCGGCTTACTCGCAGTTCCTGCTGGAGGAGTTGCTGCCGGTCGTTCGCCAGCAGTACAAGATCACCGAAGATCCTGAAGGACACGCGATCTGCGGCATCAGCAGCGGTGGCATCTGCGCGTTCACCGTGGCCTGGGAACGTCCCGACCAGTTCCGCAAGGTGCTTTCGCATGTCGGCAGCTTCACCAACATCCGCGGCGGGCACGAGTATCCTCAGATCATTCGCACGACGCCCCACAAGCCGCTGCGGATCTTCCTGCAGGATGGCAGCCAGGACAACCGCAACACGCGGGACCACTGGAGCTGGGTGGAGGCGAACTTCCACATGGCCGCGGCCCTCGAGGAACGCGTCTACGACTACAAGTTCGCCTTCGGTGAAGGCGGCCACAACGGCAATCATGGCGGCGCGATCTTGCCCGATTCACTGCGTTGGCTGTGGCGC
>CAZUJM010000480.1:0-2130 GCA_964620405.1 uncultured Pirellulaceae bacterium
GGTGCAGGATCCGCACCGTGACTGTCGTGACGCAGGCGACGCGGACCGGTCGCACGGAACTCGGAACGACCCCGATGCCGACATGCGGGCCTCAGTCCTCGAGGGCTGCCGCGACGCTTGGATAGATCTTCAACGCACGGTCCAACTGCATCAGCTCCATCACCTCGTGGATCGAAGGACAAAGGCCGCTCAGACGCAGGTCGTAGCGCGCCGCCTTGCACTTCTTGGCCAAGGTCAGCAGGCCTCCGAGCGCGGCGCTGGAGACGTACTGGACATGCGAAAAGTCGAGCACGATCGGACTCGTCTCGCCCGCCGTGGTCAACGCGCCCAAGTCGTTCCAGAGGGCCACGTCCGCATCCTCGCCCGTGATCCGGCGTCGCATCAGTCGAGCGACGGTCCCCTGTTCGCTGCGCTGGATGATCAAGTTCGGCTCGTTCATAAGGCCTCCGCCCCCCTGGAAAACTCGCGCTGCGACTGCTGACGCCAGTTCGCCGCGCTGCGCTTCACGATGAATCCGCGAACCTCCGCGCCAGGCGACTCGCCTAGCCGAGCAACTCCCGTCGCACCACGCCATGCACGTCCGTCAGGCGGTAGTGGCGGCCCTGGAACTTGTAGGTCAGTCGTTCATGGTCTACGCCCAGCAGGTGTAGCATGGTGGCGTGCAGGTCGTGGACATGCACGGGGTCGCGGACGATGTTGTAACCGAATTCGTCCGTTTCGCCATGGGTGATGCCGGGCCGCACACCGCCGCCGGCCATCCAGATCGTGAAGCATCGCGGATGGTGGTCGCGTCCGTAGTCGTCGGCCGTCAGCCGACCCTGGCAGTAGACGGTCCGCCCAAACTCGCCGCCCCACACCACCAGCGTGTCGTCCAGCAGGCCCTGTTGTTTCAGGTCGACCAGCAACGCCGCGGTGGCCTGGTCGGTCGCTTCGCACTGCCCTCGCAGGCCCGTCGGCAGCTTCAGGTGCTGGTCCCAGCCGCGGTGGAAGAGCTGGATGAAACGCACGCCGCGCTGCGCAAGGCGACGCGCCATCAGGCAGTTGGACGCATAGCTGCCGCGCTTCGTCACCTCGGGGCCATACCGTTCCAGCACCGACGCCGGTTCGTCCGAGATGTCGGTCAGCTCCGGCACCGATGTCTGCATGCGAAACGCCATCTCATACTGGGCGATCCTCGCCTCGATCTCGGGATCGAACGCCTGCTGCCCTTTCCGTGTGTTCAGTTCCGCCAAGTCGTCCAGAAAGCCGCGACGATCCTCGCGCCGCCAGCCAGCCGGGTCCGAGAGGTACGGAACCGGATCGCCCTGTGGACGAAATCGCACGCCGGCGAATCGAGTCGGCAGGAAGCCGCTGCCCCAGAGGCGATCGTACAGCGGCTGGTCGCCCGTGCCCGAAGTCATCGCCACGAAGGCCGGCAGGTTCTCGTTCTCGCTGCCCAGTCCGTACGCCAGCCACGCGCCCATGCTGGGACGTCCTGCCAGCTGGAAACCGGTCTGGAAGAAAGTGATCGCCGGATCATGGTTGATCGCCGTCGTGTGCATCGACTTGATGAAACACAACTCATCAGCCACCTCCGCCAGATGCGGCATCAGTTCGCTGATCCACGCGCCGCCCTGGCCGTGCTGCGCGAAGGCGAACCGCGACGGTACGATCGGGAATCGCTCCTGGGTGGAGGTCATGCCCGTGAGCCGCTGGCCTTGCCGCACCGAATCGGGCAGGTCCTGGTTAAGCCGCGCGGCGAGGCCAGGCTTGTAGTCGAACAGGTCCAGCTGCGACGGCGCGCCGGACTGGAAGAGGTAGATGACGCGCCGCGCCGTTGCCTCCGCCGCACGCAACTCACCCTGCAGCAACCCCCCCAACGCCGCGCCCGCCAGACACGTCTGCCCGAGGAACGCGCGGCGATGCCAATGCATGGAGTCAGGCTTCATGGTCGCTGCGTCTCCTTGGAGAAGGCGGGCGTTTTGTTTTTTTAGCACGGAGAGCCAGGGAGCTCAGGGAGCACGGCGGTTCTCCCCGTGTCCGAACTCAGTGTCGTTCCGTGGTTCCATCGTCAGGTCCGAGCGGGTATCCCACGGCATTCATCACTCGCGCGAGATCGTTTCATCGAGGTTCAGTACCAGGCTGCTAACG
>CAZUJM010000481.1:0-2087 GCA_964620405.1 uncultured Pirellulaceae bacterium
TCATGGGGAATCCTGGAGGCAAAATGACAAGGAACCGGTTCGCCGCGGCTTGGGCGGCTCCTCTTGAAACGGGCATCCCGGCGGACGGACTCCCGCCGGACGGTGGGCCGAGACGCACAGAAGCCCACCCCGCCATGACACCCTGCGGCGAGGAAACAAGGCCGCTCGGCCCCATCCTACCCGAAGGCCATCTCCTCGCGCGTGCAGCCGCCGCCACGGACATGGCCCCCTGATAGCCGCACGCCAGCATGCGGCTTCTCGGATGTTCATGGTTTCGCGAAGCTCCTCGTGTGTCAAGGTAGCGGCAGGCGACATCCTCGGCTTGTAACTCGCGAAACTTCCGAGGGACGACTGGGTTTCATGGTAGGGAATGATGCACGATGTCGAGCGATGGGGAGAGCTTGGGGAATGAAACGTTGGATGCTTTTGCTGCTGGTACTGGGCAGCGTGGCGGCGCGCGGTATCGGTGCGGAACGGCCCCACGTCGTGCTGGTGGTCTCCGACGACCATGGCTGGGGCGACGTTGGTTGGAACGGCCCGGAGGTCCGGACGCCGGTGCTGGATCGCATGGCGGCCGATGGCGTGCGGCTGGATCGCTTTTATGCTAACCCCATCTGCAGCGTGACGCGCGCCGCGCTGATGACCGGCATGGCCACGCTGCGCACCGGCGTCAACAATCGACGTGGCCTGGATCTGCAATACCGGCTGCTGCCGCAGGCCTTTCGCGACGCCGGCTACCAGACGTGGATGTGCGGCAAGTGGCACCTTGGCGGCTCGCCTGACAACCAATTCAACGGTCCCGAATACCTGCCGCAGAAGCGCGGGTTCGACTACTTCTACGGACATCTGCACGGCGCGATCGACTACTATACGCACCAGCGCAAGGACCTCGGGCAGCTCGACTGGCAGCGGAACGGCCAGGCGGTGCGTGAAGAAGGCTTCACGACCGATCTGCTCGTGCGCGACGCGGAGCGCCTGGTCCGACAGCGTGACCGGTCGAGGCCCTTCTTCCTCTATCTGGCCTTCAATGCCGTCCATGGTCCGCTGCAACCGCCGCCCGGGGTGACCGATGTCTCCCGACGTGATCGACGCGCCCTGCTGCTGGCGAACCTCGCGGCCATGGACGCGGCCCTCGGACGCCTGCTGCAGACGCTGCAGGAAGAAGGAGTCGAACGCGACACGCTGGTCCTGTTCCTGGGCGACAATGGCGGGCAGTTGAACCAGGGGGCGAGCAACGGAAAGCTGCGCGGCGAGAAGGGAACCACGTTCGAAGGAGGCGTGCGCGTGCCCGCCGTGGTACGCTGGCCCGGTGTGCTGCCCGGGAAAACCGTGAGCCGTCAGTTCCTGTCGGTGATGGACCTGTTTCCTACCCTCTGCGCGGCCGCGGGGATCGAAACCGGCGTGCGCCAGTCGATGGATGGCGTGGATCTCTGGAAGGCGATCGTGTCGGGCAAGACGGTCGAGCGGCCGCCGATGGTGCTGGGCACACGCGACGTCGCCTGCCTCGCCCCCCCCTGGAAACTCGTGATGCCTGGCCGCGGGGAGGCGCCTCTGCTGTTCGACATCGTGGCCGATCCGAACGAGCAGACGGATGTGGCCGCCGCGCATCCCGACGTGATCGAACGCCTGCAGTTGGTAGTGCAGAAGACCGGCCGCGTCCCCGGTGGACGCGGAAATCCGGAGGGCCGCAGAGGTGACGGTCGCGGCGGCGACGAGCGGCGTGGGAATGGTCGCGGCGGCGACGGACGCGGGCGGAACGGGCGCAGGCCCGCCGAACGTCAGGCCGATTCCAGCGAGGCGGATTCCAGTCGTGATGAGTCGCGAGGCGATCGTTCCCGGGGAGATCTCTAACATGCGGCTTCTTTCTTTCCTTCTGGTAACGCTGTTCTGCTGCAATGCCGCAAACGTTCCCTTGTTGGCCCATCCCGGTGGGCATGCGCAGGAGGACACGGCCGACGAATCGCATCACGCGGAAGTGGCCGGCAGTCGTGAGTGGCAACTCGCGAATGGGCAGGGATCTCGTCGCGGGGCGTTCCTGTCCGTGCGGGAGGATCGCGTATGGCTGTTGACGGACGGTGGTTCGGTCG
>CAZUJM010000482.1:0-2059 GCA_964620405.1 uncultured Pirellulaceae bacterium
TCCGGCGGCCGGCGGCATCCCGTGGCGCAGCGCGCGGTTTGATGAGCAGGCGTTGACGGACGCGGTGGCGACGACGCGGCGCGCGGCGAATGCGCTGGATCAACTGCGGAAGCATGGCGGCCGACGGACGATCGGTTTCTGCTGTTCGCAGCGGCACGCCGACTTCATGGCGGACTACCTGACCAGCCAGGGAGTGCGGGCGGCGGCCGTGCATACCGGCCCGCGATCAGCGCCGCGGGCGACGGCGCTGGAAGCCCTGTCGGCCGGCGACCTGGACGTGCTGCTGGCGGTGGACATGTTCAACGAGGGGTTGGACCTGCCGACAATCGACACGGTGCTGATGCTGCGTCCGACCGAGTCGAGCACGATCTGGCTGCAGCAGTTCGGCCGCGGCCTGCGCAAGGCGGAGAACAAGCCGGCGTTGACGGTGATCGACTACATCGGCAACCATCGGACTTTCCTGGTGAAGGTGCGCACGCTGCTGGAACCGCTGCTGGGCCGGCTGGCGTCGGACATGGAGATCGGCCGCGCGCTGCGGGAGATTCGTGCGGAGACCGTGGACCTGCCGCCGGGGTGTGCGATCGAGTACGACCTGGAGACGGTGGATATCCTCACGCGGCTGCTGCGGCAGCGCGCCGCGGACGACGCGATCCTGGCCTACTACGAAGACTTCAAGCAGCGTTTCGGCACGCGTCCCACGGCGGCGGAACTCTACCATTCGGGCTACACCCCGCGCTCCCTGCATAAGACGCACGGCAGTTGGACCGGCTTCCTGGCCTCCAGGAACGACCTGACGCCCTCGGAGTCCCAGGCGGTGCGCGAAGCGGGCAAGTTCCTGGACGAGCTGGAAAAGACGCCGATGTCTCGCAGTTTCAAGATGCTGACGCTGTCGGCGATGTTGAATTGCGACGCGTTGCCGGGGCAGGTGTCCGTCGACGAATTGACGAAGGAGTTCCGTCGAGTGGCGGAGCGGAGCGAGATCCTGCGAGCGGACGTGGGGGAGGACTTGGAGCACGAGGGTCGCCTGCGTTCGATGCTGGACCGCAACCCGTTGCAAGCCTGGTCGGAAGGCAAGGGCACGGGCGGCCACGCCTATTTTCAGCGACGCGGCGACCAGTTCGGCACGACGTTCACGATCGCGAGCGACAGCCGAGCCGCCTTCCAGGAACTGGTCCGGGAACTGGTGGACTGGCGACTGGCCGAGTACCTGAATCGCGACCCAGCGAATCAGACGGCAGCCAGTTTCCGCTGCAAGGTGCTGCAGGCGAGCGGCCGACCGATTCTGAAACTGCCCAGCCGCAAGGGCACGCCCGGAGTTCCCGCAGGCTGGACCTCGGTGCTCATCGAGGGCGTGCCGCACCGAGCGAATTTCGCGAAGGAGTTTCTCAACGTCGTGCAACCGGACGAGCAGCCGGCCGCGGCGAGCGGTGCCACCGCGCGGTCACCGAGCGACACGGCCGCAACGATCCCCGAGGGGAGCGACCCGTCGCCAAGCAACGTCCTGCCGGAGATCCTTCGCCGCTGGTTCGGCAAAGACGCCGGCCAGCCGGGCACGCGTTTCGAGGTCGAGTTCACGCAGGAGGAAGGCCAATGGCACCTGCGCCCGCACGGCCAGTTGAGAACGCTCGGCGAGGGACCGAGGCTGTGGGGCCACTACATGCGCGAGGACATCGGGCCGATGTTTGGGGTTCCGTTTAATATGGGCAAATGGAACCAAGGTTTCGTCACTATCGACGGGCATGTTTTTCTTTTGGTCACCCTTGAGAAAGGCGGCCTGAATCGCGACCACCGCTATGATGACCGATTCCTGTCACCGGACCGCTTCCAATGGCAGAGCCAAAATCGCACGACGAGGGATAGCAAACATGGCCAATTGCTTTCCAACCCGGAGGCGGCGAACGTGGTGATCCACCTTTTCGTCCGTCGAAGCAAACTATCCGGCTCCAAGGCCGCGCCCTTCATCTATTGCGGCCCCGTGCGGTTTGAAAGCTGGCAGGGAGACGCTCCGATATCGGTGGTTTGGAAGCTTCCGCAATCGGTACCCGATGGGTTGCGAGGG
>CAZUJM010000483.1:0-2059 GCA_964620405.1 uncultured Pirellulaceae bacterium
CGATGGTCGGATAGAGTGTCAGCTGCCCGGTCATGTCCCCCAGTGGATCCTCGGGCGTCGAGTGGGGCCGCGCGTCTCGCGCCGCGTTCCCTGGGATCCCAGCGCCCGCAGAAACGGCCACGGCGGATACGCCTGGCTGCAACGCGGACTGCGTGCTGGCCGCGCGCGCTTCCCCGCCGAGTGTGGCCGGCAGCGCCGCGGACGCCAGCGTCGCCACCGTGCTCCTTGCCTCCGCCGACTCGACCTCGCGATTTGCCTCTTCAACCACTCGCACTGCCCGCGTCGTCCTGGGCACACGACTCAAGTCCGAACCGCGATAGCGTTCGTACGTCAGGTGCACTCCCGCCGCGAAGACCACGACGCCCACGGCCACCAACGATTGACGCATCCACAGGTTCATGACACGATCTCCACCGATGGACCCGCTGCTTGGCCGCCCGCGCGGACTTCCCGACGCGTCGACGGCTTTTCCTCCGGATGCAACGCATCGGGCAGCAAGATTGTCCATCCGGCCGCCAGGAACAGGATGTTCTTGATGATGTACTGGCCTTCCAGGGTGGGAGCCAGCGGAAAGATCTTGAACGCGAACTCGGGCAAGAGTACCAGCGGCAGAAAAGTGCCCAGCATGTGGAACGTGAACAGGCCGAAGACCAGACGCCGACAGACGCCGAACAGGAAGCCCAGGCCGATCACGGTCTCTAGCAAGGCGATCAGGAACAGCGACTGCTGCGCGTTCAACTGGTGGCCCGTCGCGATCATCACCGTCTGCGTCGCCAGCAACTCGGCGGGACTCAGGTCGGGATAGAATTTGAGGTAGCCAAAGTGCAGATAGATGACGCCGAGCGCGAAACGCAGGATCGCAGCCGCCCGTCGCTCACCGGCCGACAGACGCGGCGCCGCCGGCGCGGCCTCCTTTGCCTCCATCAGGGTTTCCTGGGAGTGCCCTGGCCCACTGGCCGGGGGTGGATCGCCGGGCCCCGAATACCGGACTCGGGGCGCATGCAGCGCAGCAGGGGACGAACTTTGCTGGGGAGACATGGGGCGCTCGCGGTTGCCATTCCAAGTTGCTTTGGTTGCCGTATCCGCCAAAACAGTCCGCAACGTGGCGACCTAGACGCATCCGGGTACACGACAGCGCAAAAAAAAACCTGCGGGCGCATCACTTCCAACGCGTCGCAGGCAATCATGGCCGTCGTCTTGTCGACCTGCCGATCAGGAGCAGGCACGAGGGCAGTATAATTGGCCGGGTTGCTTCGTCAATCATCTGGCTCGCCGATTCCGTGACGTCTCATCCGTGAAACACGTGCTCTGCGAGCGTCTGGAAGGGTTGATCCGCAGGGGTTTTCCATGGACCGTCGCTCGCACCGATCGCTCGTCTTGCCGATGTTGCTGCTGTTGTTCGCCTGCCCGCATCGGATACCGTTGGCGGCCCAGGACCGTGTCGATGCGCGGCGCCCCAACATCCTCCTGCTGCTGATGGACGACCAAAACGACTGGGTTGGGCCGCTCGCTGGCCACGCGCACGCCGTCACCCCCCACCTCGATCGCCTGGCAGCGCGTGGCACAGTGTTTACCAACGCCCACTGCCAGGCACCGCTGTGCAATCCATCGCGAACCAGCCTGCTGCTGGGCCTGCGTCCTTCCACGACGGGCATCTATGGCCTCGATCCGAGTTTCCGCGATGTGGCCGAATTGAAGCTGCGGCGCACGATGCTGCAGGCGTTTCATGAAGCCGGTTATCGCACCCTGGTGGCAGGCAAGGTCTTTCATCACGACCCAGCACGCTTGCGCGATGGAGTGGCGCCGGAAGCGGATATTTTCGGCCCGCCAGCGCGCGCTTTTCCCCAACCGCCGCACAAGCTGGTCCCTCCGACTCCCGAGGGCAACCACCCGTTGATGGATTGGGGCAGCTTTCCACATCGCGACCAGGAGAAGAGCGACTACCAGCTTGCGTCATGGATCATGGACCAACTGGCCTCCGGCCCGCGCGACCGTCCCTTCTTTCTGGCGGCCGGATTCTTCCTGCCCCATGTCCCCTGCCACGTCCCGGAACCTTGGC
>CAZUJM010000484.1:0-2050 GCA_964620405.1 uncultured Pirellulaceae bacterium
CCCAGCACACGGCGTGTGCTGGCTACGAATGACAATCGCTGGCTACGATCGTACGCTGGCGACGACCATGTTCCGGCTACGCGATCGACTCTTCGCTGTCGTCGCCGTCTGTCGTGCCTTCGGCCCAAAGGCTATCCACCGCGGCGCTCCAATCCTGGGTCGCGTCGCTGGCGGTCTGCTCTTGATGACCCGCGATGGATACGGGTTGTTGATTAACCCCGTAGGGGTAATTAGCCTCCAGCCCTTGGGCATGGATACCGGATTCATCCGTCCCCATGGACGACTCGCTCTTCCGCAGCACGACTTCGTCGCCGGGGCGGCTCTCATAAGTTCCCTGCTGCATGGCCAGCACGAGGTCGGAGCTGTCGAAGTCGCCGTCGTTGTTCCAGTCGCCCGAATCCCAGTTCGCGTTGTCGGCGATGTCGTCCTCATACTTTCCTGCTTGGAACAGCAGCAGCAGGTCGGACGAGTCGAAGTGCTGGTCGCCGTTGACATCGCCCATCATGGACGAACCGGTGCCGGTCGTCTGGATCTCGTTATCGGTGTTGGTTTTTTGCGTTTCGGGGCCGCCGGGAGTCACCACGGTGGTCACAACATCGGTCGTGTCTCCATCGCCCGTCTCCTGGCCTTCCACGGGCTGATAGATCTTCGTCTGGTCGCTGACCGTCGTCTGGTCGTAGACGCCGTCACCGTCCTCGTCCGTGTGCGTCGTGAGCGTCAACGATAGCCCTGCTTCGTCGTAAGCGTACTCCTCCAGCGTGGCGGAGTCCGTCTTGCCGTCGCCATCGTGGTCGAAGACGGCATGCACCGATGCCACATTGCCCGAGGCGGTGTAAGCGTAGTGATTGGCGAACGTCGACTTGGCTTGCCCGTCACCGTTCTTGTCACTCGAACCCTCATGGGTGACGATCAGGCCCGCGTCATCGTAGGTGAAGGCTTCGCTGGAGCGACCATCTACCGTGCCGTCGCCGTCCGAGTCGGACTCAACGAGCACCGACAGGGTCTGGCCGGCCGCGTTCACGGTGTAGTAGGTCGTGGTGGCGTAGTTGAACGAGCCATCCGCGCCTTGGTCCTCGGAGTACCTCGTCGACGTCAGCGTGTCTCCGTCGTAGGTGTTCTCCACCAGCGTTCGCAGGTCCAAGACGCCGTCGCCATCCGTGTCATAGACCACCGACTCGCTCAAAAGACGGCCCTGGTCGTCCAGGACCGTGGTCACGCGAGAGTCGTCCTCCTTCACCGGCGGGTCCGTGACGGTGCTTGGGTCGTCGATCGGCATCGGATCCTCGATGGCGATCGGTTCTCGAATGACCCGGGGATCGACGCCGCCGGTCATGGTCCAGATCTCGCCCGAACCATCGCCGTCCTTGACGTTGTCGCCCTGGACATCGTCAAAGGTGTAGACGATCGTCAGGTCGTTCACAAAGGTTTCGTCGATGGTGCCGTCGCCGTTGGAGTCGATCTCGGTGGTGAGCGACACCGCGTTGCCTTCGCTGTCGTAGGCGTAGGTATCCGCCGAACGGTAGTCCACGATGCCATCGCCCTCGTTGTCAACCGTGGCCACCGCAGACGCGATGCTGCCGTTGTCGTTGTACTTGGTGGCGGAGGTGCGGATCAGGTTGGGGACGCCGTCGCCGTCGGTATCTTCCGTGGAGACACTGCTCAGGAAGTTGCCCTGGGCGTCGTACGTGATGTCCTCTCCGTACGACTTGTCGGTGACATCGTCCGCGTTGGAGTCGATCGTGGTCGTCGAGGCCGTCAACAGGCCCGCGTCGCTGTAGGCATAGCTGGTGGTCGTCCGGGAATCGACCACGCCATCGTTGCCGTGATCCTCGGCGACTCGCACCACGCTGATCTGCGCACCCGCATACTCGTATTCCGTGACCTGGGTGAGGTCGAACTGTTCGTCGCCATCGGAGTCCCAGGTCAGCGTCTCGGAGACCAGGCGGCCCTGGTCGTCCTGCACCACGGTATACAGGGGCTCCAAGCCCGGTTTGTAGTACAGCGTCGGCTCCTCGCCCCCCACCTCACGCGTCGTGATGAACTCCTGCGT
>CAZUJM010000485.1:0-1072 GCA_964620405.1 uncultured Pirellulaceae bacterium
CATTCAAGCTCACGATGCGACCGGGACGGTCGCGCTCCCCGTGACGAACCATGCTGCGGTGGACATAATGAGGCCTCGGCCTCGAAATCCCCACGCCTCGCTAACCCGGTCGCTTCGCACCATGATCAACCTTCGTTCCGCTCGTGAGATTGCCCGCATGCGGCCTGCCGGTCAGCTCGTCGCGGAGGCCCACCGGCGGGCGGCGGCGCTCGTGCGGCCCGGCGTCACCACCGCGGAACTCGACCAAGTCGTCGACCAGCTGTTCACCGAAGCCGGCGCCGTCCCGCTCTTCAAGGGCGTGCCCGGCAAGGTCCCCTTCCCCGCCGCCACCTGCATCTCGGTCAATGAACAGGTCGTCCACGGCATCCCCGGTCCACGCATCCTGCAAGAAGGGGACATCGTCAGCATCGACACCGGCTGCCAGCTCGACGGCTGGTGCGGCGACTCCGCCTGGACCTACCCGGTCGGAGCTATCGCGCCGGACGCTCAACGACTGCTGGATGTCACTCGACAAACGCTGGAGCTAGCGATCGAGCTGCTATCGCGTCTACCGCGTTGGAGCGACATCGCGCGGGAGATGCAGGCGTATGTTGAAGCGGCCGGGATGAGCGTCGTGGAGTGTTTCGTCGGTCACGGAATCGGCAAAGAGATGCACGAAGCGCCCCAGGTGCCCAACTTCGACAGCCCGCCCTTTCGTCGCTCCGGGGATTTTCCCATCCGCACCGGACTGGTTCTGGCGATTGAGCCGATGGTCAACCTGGGCTCCAAGGAAGTCCGCTGCTTGCCGGACCACTGGACTCAAGTCACCGTCGTTGGGCGGTGGAGCGCCCATTTCGAACACACGGTAGCCCTCACCTCGGACGGGCCGGTGGCGTTGACGAAATAGACGGCGACAGGCACGCTCGGTTGAAGATCGTGAAACCAAGTCGGAACCACAGAGAGCACAGAGAGCACAGAGAGCACAGAGAGCACAGAGGCTTGATCGGTCGCGTCTCATGGAGATGCACGCCCATTCAGCCCTGGGAATTAGCCCAGACACCATTCACCCGGTCCACACCATGACTACTTCGCT
>CAZUJM010000485.1:1082-2037 GCA_964620405.1 uncultured Pirellulaceae bacterium
AGATGTTTGGCGCGCGGACCGTGGGACGTACGCTGTCGCGGCAGGCGAGTCCGGGGAGTGGTGACGGGACCGGAACCGTGCGTAACCAGCGATTCGTGCGCGGCAATCGCAGCGCCGCGAATTTCGTCGGCTCCGACCGTTCCGAAGCCGGACGATTTGTGGGCACGCAGCAGTCGGGCCTGGGCGCGGCCATTCGTTCGGCGGCATCGGGCGTCCAGGCGGCAGCCGATGAGGCGAACCAGGTGAATCGCCCCGTGCCGCGCCCCGGCAAGGGGGACATGTACCCGCCGCGTCTTGCCGTGGGCTTTGACTACGATCCCACCAGCGGTCAGGACTTGGCCGACCGCATCACGGCGCAGGTGCAGAAGCAGGGTCTTCCGATCGAGGTGTGGGTGGAAGGCCGGACAGCCATCCTCCGCGGTGCGGTCGCCTCCGAGGAGGAACAGGCGTTGGCGAAACACCTCGTGGAGTTCGAGCCTGGTATCTCCGCTGTTCGAAGTGAGCTGACAATCGATCGGCCGTCGGCAGCGACTCCACTGCCTCTTCCGACTCCTTCCCGGACGGCTCCGACGAAGCCCCGTCCGTAGATTCCGGCCCCCACCAACCGGCCGCATCGGCCGCTGAATTGCCGGCCTCATCGCTTGATGAATCCCTGCGTTCCTCCGCGTCGCCATCGCCGGGTATGCGATCCGCACCGGCCGCTGGTTCCGTCGGCTTGCCGCGCAACTTGCGCGAGAAGCTTGGGGGGAGATCCACGGTCAGCGCCGCGCGGCTGGCCGGCGCTGCTTCTCCATTCGCCTCGGTTTCGCTCTCGAACGATGCGGGCACGACCTTGCCGTCGGCCGTCTTCCTGCCCGACGCATCTTTCGCCAAGGCTCCCTCGCGTGCTTCTTCCGGCACTCCCGGCAGCAGCTTGCGGGCCGGTTCCGACACAACAACCGCGCCATCCGCGCCT
>CAZUJM010000486.1:0-1290 GCA_964620405.1 uncultured Pirellulaceae bacterium
TGCCCTGCCAGGCGAAGCGGGCGACTGGCTCGCCTGCGGCAACCAGGGGCTGCTGATGCGCAGCGTCGATCGCGGCCAGACGTGGCGGGAGCCGACATCGGAACCGGCAACGGCCGCGGATGGACCTGCGGCGCCGGGACCGGCGACGCCAGGAACTGCGGCCGGATGGCTGCGGGAATTCGACTGGCAGGCGATCGCGCGGCAAGGCGCGCAGGTCTGGGTCGCGGGCGTGCCCGGCACGCGTATCTTGCATTCGGCCGATGGCGGCCAGTCATTTCGCGCGCACGACACCGGCCAGCGACTGCCGATCTATGCGTTGGACTTCGCCGACGAGCAGCACGGCTGGGCGGTGGGAGCGTTGGGCACCATGCTGCACACGGACGACGGGGGACAGACCTGGCAGTCCCAGCACGGCAAGGATCGTCGCCTGGCGGCCCTCGGAGTCTTCGCGCGCAGCGACTCGGTGCCCTGGGAGGTGGTGGCGCAACTGGGAGCTTCGGACGGCTATCGAATCGGGCTGGAAGTGTTCGCGCCCTGGTTCGGGCACGAAGCGCTGATCGGCCGCGTCTCGCCGGCCACGCGGCTTCATGAAGCGGCCGTGGCCGCGGGCGGCGTGGGCGCGAACCTGCTGGAAGGCCTGCCGCTGCCCGACGCGCGGCTGGGCTGGACCGAATCGCAACTCCGCGAACGCTGGCAGGACGCGGACGCGGCGGACCTGGAAGAGCAACTGGCCGAATACCTCGTGCGACAGATCCGCATGTGGCAGCCGGAGATGCTGGTGTCGCGGGAACCGGAAGCGCGTCCATCGCTCAAGGCGAGCGACGCGGGAACTTCGAGCGAGAACGCGGCGCCGCGCGACGCCGGCGCCGACGAGGCAACTTCGGCGGAAGGCTGGGAGCTTCTGGTCCGCGGCTTGGCACTGCGCGCGGCCGAGTCGGCCTCGGGCAGCGACGCCCGTTTCCAACACCTGGATGCCGTGGGCCTGACCGCTTGGCGAGTTCCCCGCATCACAACCGCGGCTCGCGAACGATCGCCGCGCGACGCGAACGGTCGCATGGCGGGAACAACCGAGCCGCGCCGCAATCTGCTCCGCGATCCATCGCTCCAGGAGACGCGCCGTGGTGGCTACCCGGTGACGGCGCAGCGCAGCGTGCTGGGACGTGGCCAGAGTGTTGGTTCGCTTGCCGACCGCGCTCGGTCGCATCTGGATCAGGACTATCGCGCGGGCGAGCCACGTTGGACGATTCGCGGCCTGCCGCGGCCGTGAGTTCGGCCACCAGCCGCGCGAAC
>CAZUJM010000486.1:1300-2031 GCA_964620405.1 uncultured Pirellulaceae bacterium
ACTGGCGTCACCGGTCGAATCGGTGCAGGCGGCAACGCGCCGTGCCGTCGAGTCCACGCGGGAGTCGCTGCGACAGCAGAACCAGCAGGTGCAGCAACGGAAACTCATCGAGTCGCTCGCGCGCGGTCGCGACACGATCGATGCCGCGATGGCCGCGCAGCTCCTGCACCTGGCTTCGGAACTGGAGGACGGGCCGCGGGGCGAACTGCTGTTCCAGATGGGCAGCCAGTTCTTTCGCCGCGGCCAGAGCGACCAGGGATTTCTCTGCTGGGAGCCGTTCCAGGAGTCGCTGCGCGACCATCGACTGGCGGAGATCGCCCGGCTGAGGATGTTCTGGTACTTGGCCAGCGAGGAGGCGTCGATGCGATGGCGCCTCACCGGGCCGCGTGCCGCGTCGGGCGAGGAGTCGCGCGTTGCGCAGGCGGCGCTGCAGGAGCAGGAACCGTCCAACGCCGGCACGCCGGTCGCCGACGATGACCTGTTCGACAACGGCCCGGCCGGCGAACGATCGGCAACGCGGGAAGCCGCGCCGGCTCAGCGGGCCGTGCTGAATGAGTCGGATCGCGATCCGGAGGAGTCCGCGCGACGCAAACGACTCGAACAGCTGGTGGCCTTCATCCAGTCAAACCAGACCGACCTGTACTTCGAACCGGAACTGGGCTACCCGTTGGCCGCGTGGCAGCGGCGCAGCGACCAGGCATCGCTGGCCATGCGATTCTGGAAGAACCAGC
>CAZUJM010000487.1:0-2025 GCA_964620405.1 uncultured Pirellulaceae bacterium
GAGCGTGAAGCCGGGTCTGACCTGTTACTGGCAGGTGTCGGGACGAAGCAAGCTGGACTTCCGCCAGCAGGTGCAGTTGGACGCGAAGTACGTCGAGCAACGCGGCCTGTGGACGGACATCAAGCTGCTGGCTCGCACTATTCCCGCGGTGCTCAGTGGGGATGGTGCCGTCTAGGAGTCCCGCGGCTTCGCAGCACGCGACCACGGTGAGTGGGCATGTTCCGCACGGGTGAGCCGTTCGGTCAAGCGGGAACACGCTGAAGGAACTCTTGGAGCGCCCGTTCCCAGTGGCTCAGGGATGGCCCGCCGGTTCGCCGGTATTTCTCGATATCCAGGACGCTGTACGACGGTCGCGGCGCCGGAGCGTTGTACTCCGCCGTCGAAATCGGCTCCACGGCGGTGGTGAGTCCTCGGCATCGAAAGATGGCTCGAGCGAATTCGTACCAACTGGTTCCTCCGTCGTTCACGACATGGAAGATTCCGTGGGCATTCGTGTCCAAGAGGTGCAGGATCGCGGGGGCAAGTTCCTTGGCGGCCGTGGGAGAACAGATCTGGTCGCAAACGACTTTCAGCGTCGGCCGGTCCTGGGCCAGCTTCAGCATCGTGAGCACGAAGTTTCGGCTGGTCGACTGGGGGGGGAGTCCGTAAAGGCCGCAAGTGCGGACAATGATGTGGTCAGGATTGGCGGTTGCGGCGAGTTCGCCCTCGAATTTGGAGCGAGCGTAGACGCCGGCAGGGGATACCGGATCGGTCTCGACCCAGGGGCGATTGGGCGTCGGTGGCGGTCCTCCAAACACATAGTCGGTGCTAATCTGGACCAGCGGGATTCCCAGGGCCGCTGTCGTTTCGGCCAGCACGGACACCGCGTCCCGGTTGATCGTCGAGCAACGTAGGGCGTCCTTTTCGGCCAGATCCACGGCTGTATACGCAGCGCAGTTAACGACAGCGTCGGGGTTAAGGCCCCGAATAAAGCTCGATAGCCGATCCACCTGCAGCAGATCGAACTCTTGACTGCCCACGGGTATCGCCCGGGGCCCGAGTAGATCGCAAAGACAGCTCCCCAGTAGTCCCCTCGCACCCGTCACCAGAACGCGCGAGTGCGGTGTCTGCGAGGCATTTCCAAATTTTCCCCCCGCCGCCAGCATGGTGAGCCTCCGCGTTTTTTCCGAGGTTTTTGGCTGTTTTCGTCGCCGCCCAGACTCTGGGATCGACCGTTTGTTAAAAATTCTTTCCGGACCCTATGGACGAGCGTCCAGATGGCCGATACATTACCCCACTCACACGACGGGACGCACGCCGACAGGAGTGATGCCCGCCGCAGTGCTCAGGTCCTTCGGTCTTCGTCCGCAACTTCGGTTGCCGACTCGACACGGTCATGCCTCCCTTGGATGGGTTGGGGCCGCAAGTCAAACCGGAGGGACGCACGAGTGAAGACCGGTTGCAAGGCTGTGACCCCTGTGGTAACATCTCGCAACTCAGGGCCGGGGTGGTTCGAGTTTTGTCGCTCTCGGAAGACGCGAGCAACAAAACTTTGGCCAGCCAGCAACTGCTGTTGACAGTCAGTTGCAGAGGCTGTACAATCCGGGACTTCCAGCGGTGAGAAATCGCCATCTGGAGAAACCCAAAAAGGAGCCGCAGGGCTCGCCGCTTCGGCGGAGGCGATCTTTGGCAATTTGTTGTGGTAATTGGCATCTTTAAAGGTGTCGTCAGCCGTTGATGCGACATTGTCGCGGATGCAGCATGGCGACACTCCGCGAGCGTCTGTGAGTCGAGTCGGGGCCTTGTTCCTTGGTTCCCGTTTGGCTCACGGAAAAGAAAGATTGTAAGAATCGTTGCAACGCCCTGTTTGGCATGTCGTGAGACATCCCGGCAGGGCGGGTAGTGGTCCTCCAGGACTGCCTCTTCCGAGTTGCTTAGGCAGCTCGGCGAGAGCGTTGGATCTTGGTGGCCAAGCTACTAAGGGCGCACGGGGGATGTCTTGGCGTTAGGAGGCTTTGAAGGGCGTGGAAGTCTGCGAAAAGCCTG
>CAZUJM010000488.1:0-2016 GCA_964620405.1 uncultured Pirellulaceae bacterium
CGGCCAGTGCTTGGCGCATCACCAAGGCCGCGTCCGGCGACACCGACGCCGGCGTCAACGCCCGGTAGAACTCGTCGGCCTCCTCCCGTCGCGTCGCGAACACGGTTTCAAAGTCCTTCCCGAACGCCGGAGGACTTCCGCAGGCCTCCGTTCCTTCGCTGCACCCATCGCCCGGACCATTCGGCGCCCGTGCGATGAGGCGCAGGCTCACGGTCGCCGACTGTCCGGCGCCGATCCGTTGTCGATAACAGGCCGACGCCTTCGTGCCGCGCCGTTCAGGATTCACGGCGTCCGCCTGCCCGCGGACTACCCAATCATTGATTCCATCCTTGAGATACGGGCCTTCGTCCTGGTAGTCCAGGTGAAGCCGTCGATGGTTGGTCGAGTTCTCAGTGAAGAGAAGCTGCGGTGTACCCTCACAGTACAGGACGTAGTCGCCCAATGTCGCGTGCGACGCAGCGATGACGGCAGCCCCCGCGACGGATTCCTTCGCGTGCAGCAGCGGCTTTTCCCCGCGTCGGGTGATCCACGGCGCCCAGTCGTTGCGAAACCAGAGCGTCGGCAGCAGATGAAGTTCGGCCTCATCGGGCCCGCGATTCCACGCCGTGATCCGGATCAAGATATCTTCCGGCGACGCCTTCGCGTACTCCACGAATACATCGAAATACCGATCCTCGTGGAACACTCCGGTGTCGAGCAGTTCGTACTCCATCTCCTGCCGCCCGCGTCGCCCGTTCGTCACCACCAGGTCGTCGTACGGGTACGCAGCTTGTGGGTACTTGTAGAGGAACTTCATGAAGGAGTGCGTCGGCGTGCTATCGAGATAGAAGTAGCACTCCTTCACATCCTCCCCGTGGTTTCCCTGGCTGTTCGTCAGCCCGAACAGGCGTTCCTTGAGGATCGGATCGTTGCCGTTCCACAGGGCGAGGGCGAAGCACAGCCGCTGTTCATCGTCAGAGATCCCTCCCAGGCCATCCTCTCCCCAGCGGTAGGCGCGGGAGCGAGCGTGATCGTGCGTAAAGAAGTTCCAAGCGTCGCCATTCTCGCTGTAGTCCTCGCGGACCGTCCCCCACTGACGCTCGCTCAGGTAAGGTCCCCATTTTCGCCATGGGGACTTCTGTTCCCGAGAGAGATCCAACCGCTGTTGCTCCGCCGTCATCGCGTACCTCTGGCTTTCATGGTTCCGCCTCGACGCCCGCCCCGGACGCAACCGAATGCATCCTCGTTGCGGCATCACGCGGCGAGCGCGCCAGCACCTGCCTGCCGCGGTGCGAGAAACTCCTCTTAGAGGGCGAAGGAACGCGAATTCCGGTTCGGCTTATTGCGACAGCGAGGTTTACCTTGTGTGCAAACGTCTTCTTCGGGTCACCCGTTGCGGGTGGCGACAGAGGCCCCTGCGCTTGCCAGCGTCCAACCAGCGGGTTAGAACTCACACGCAGCGGAAGGCTCGGCTGGTTGGCGATCAGCCGAATGCGGCAGGCAATGCCCACCGAGTGGCGACGCGTCCGCCGCCACATCTTTTCGCATCCATCTTGCCGTCCTCTTTCCAACCACTCCCACCCTAGGCCATTCCCGCCCATGCGAACCGCCCTCCTGATCCTGGCGTGCCTCGTGGCGATCACCATCGAAGCCTTCGCCGATGAGCAACTCTTCCTGCACTGTACGCGGCAGGAGGATATCGTGTACGGCCGCAAGTTTGGCACGGCGTTAACGATGGATGTGTTCACGCCCAAGCAGCATGCCAAGGGCCTTGGTGTCATCTTCATCGTCAGTGGCGGCTGGTCGTCGCGCCATGAAGACATCACCCAGTACGCGGTACCCTTCATCGACCTGTTAGCGGAACGCGGCTACACGGTGTTCGCCGTCGTCCACGGCAGCCGGCCCAGGTACTCGATTCCGGAGATGATCGGCGACCTGGAGCGAGCCGTGCGTTATGTGCGTTTTCACGCTGCCTCGTACGCGATCGACGGCGACCAGATAGGCATCTGCGGCGCTTCCGCGGGCGGCCACCTTGCC
>CAZUJM010000489.1:0-2015 GCA_964620405.1 uncultured Pirellulaceae bacterium
CTGCCATACGACCTGTATACGGCCTCCGAACTCTTCTTCACCAGCACGCCCTACTGCGTGATGCCCGCCACGCGATTCAACGGGCTTCCCGTCGGTGACGGGCGGGTAGGTCCGGTCACCCAACGCATCTTGGCGGCTTGGAGCGAACTGGTGGGCCTCGACATCGCAGGCCAGGCGCGTCGGCAGATCGGCCTCTCGCTCGACAGCACAGCCATCATGACAGCGAACCCAGCGCACGAAGGCACGGATCAACTTACGGAGCCCGACCATCCCCAACAGGTCCAGGAGCGTTGACTATGGGCAGACCGCGAGTCCTGATCGTCGGCGTGGGTTCGATCGGCGAGCGTCACGCGCGGTGCTTCCAGCGCACGCAGCGAGTCGACGTGGCAATCTGCGAACCGCGTGAGGACGTCCGCCAGCGCGTGGCACGAGATTATGGGCTGACGGACGTCTTCGCGGATCTGGAAGGCGCGCTGAGGCAGGATTTCGCCGCCGCGGTGCTCTGCGTCCCCGCCCACCTGCACGTTCCGTTCGCCATGCGTTTCCTGGAACGGAATGTCCCCCTGCTGATCGAGAAACCGCTCAGCGCCTCCGAAGACGGCGTCGACGCGTTGATCCGCGCGGTACAGGTCCGGTCCGTTCCGGTGTCCGTCGCCTACGTCCATCGCGCCAACCCGGCACTGCAGGCGCTGAAGGCGGCGCTGGAGTCGGGGCGTTTCGGGGAGCCAGTGCAGTTGACCATCGTGTCGGGCCAGCATTTCCCTTTCTATCGGCCCGCCTATCGTGAGACCTACTACCGCGATCGGGCAACCGGCGGAGGTGCGATCCAGGATGCGTTGACGCACATGGTGAATGCCGCCGAATGGCTGGTCGGCCCCGTTACGCGTCTGGTGGCGGATGCCGAGCACTGCGTCCTGGAAGGCGTGGACGTCGAGGACACGGTCCATCTGGTGGCGCGCCACGGACAACTGCTGGCCAACTACGCGCTGAACCAGCACCAGCCCATCAACGAAACGTCGCTCACCGTGATGGGAACGCGGGGCATGGCCCGCCTCGAATTCCATCGCGTGCGTTGGCTCTCATGCACCGAACCGAACTCCGACTGGATCGTTGAACAGTCGTACTCATTGGAGCGGGACGACCTGTTCGTGCGCCAGGCCGAGGCCTTCCTTGACCTGCTCGAAGGGCGCGCTGCGCCAGCATGTACACTCGCGGAAGGCCTGCAGACCCTGCGAGTCAATTTGGCAGCGCTGCGATCCGTCGAGAACCGACAATGGGTGGCCGTGCCCCAATGAGCCTGCTTACAGACACTTCGCCTGCAAGCATTCGGCAACGCAGGGGCCGGCCATCGGCGACCCGTGCGTTTTCCATGCCTGTCCCACTGGTGAAGCCCTATCCATCCTGAGGAATCAAACTGATGAATCCCCACTCGCGGCACGAATCGACAACGGCCGCCGAACCCAGTTGCGAACAGCTTTTCGACCTTCGCGGCCGGGTAGCCTTGATCACGGGCGGATCGGGCTACCTGGGCGGCGCACTGTCGCGGGCGTTGGCGGAGGCGGGCGCGACCGTCGTGGTCGGAAGCCGCCAGCAAACTACGGCCCGGGACGTCGCGCATGCGTTACCATCGCCATTCGGGCAGACGCACGAGGGCGTGGAGTTGAATCAGTTGGAGGAGGCGTCGCTGCACGCGGGATTTGATGCGGCCGTGCAGCAGGCCGGCCGAGTCGACATCCTGGTCAACAACGGCCAGCAGGGCCACGCGGTCGACCTGACGAACGTGACGATGGACGAGTTCAGCCAGGACCTGCGCAACGCGGCTGCCTACTTCATCCTCGCCCGGCGCCTGCGCGACCATGTCGTCCAACGTGCGGCTTCCGGATCGATCATCCTCATCGGGTCCATGTATGGAGTCGTGGGCTCGTATCCAGACGCCTACGAAGGCATCTGCCATGCCAGCCCCGTGCAGTATCACACGCTGAAGGGCGGCATCGTGCATCTGACACGCCATCTGG
>CAZUJM010000490.1:0-2001 GCA_964620405.1 uncultured Pirellulaceae bacterium
ATAGAAATCGACGTTGGGGTACAGCCGCTTCTCGACGAAGTAGTCATCCTCAAGGGCGATCTTCTCCAGCCGCTGCGCAATGCGCAGGATGGGGTCGTCCTCCGTGCCAAGTTCGGCCAGAACCTCGCGGCACGTCTGCTGCATCACTTTCGCGCGCGGGTCATAGTTTTTGTAGACCCGATGCCCAAAGCCCATGATTCGGAACGAATCGTCCTTGTCCTTCGCGCGCTTGATGAACTTGTCGATGTGCTTCTCGTCGCCAATCTCGCTCAGCATGTCGAGCACCGCTTCGTTCGCGCCGCCGTGCGCAGGGCCCCACAGCGCAGCAATGCCGGCGGCAATGCAGGCGAACGGATTGGCGCCAGTGGATCCCGCCAGTCGCACCGTTGACGTTGAGGCGTTCTGCTCGTGGTCCGCGTGCAGCAGGAAGATGCGGTCCATCGCCTTGGCGATGATCGGATTGACGTCGTAGTTTTCGGCCGGCGTGCCGAACATCATGTAGAGGAAGTTGGCCGCGTAATCGAGATCGTTGCGCGGATACATGAACGGCTGGCCTTGAGCATATTTGTAGCTCATGGCCGCCAGAGTGGGCATCTTCGCGATCAGTCGATGCGCGGTGATGCGTCGGTGATCGGCATTATTGATGTCGAGCGAGTCGTGGTAGAACGCCGACAGCGCACCCGTCACCCCGCACATGATGGCCATCGGGTGAGCGTCCCGACGAAAGCCTTGGAAAAACTTCACCAGCTGTTCGTGCACCATGGTGTGCCGGCGAATGGTGTTGTCGAACTCGGCCTTGGCTGCAGCACTTGGCAATTCACCGTTCAGCAGCAGGTAACACAGCTCAAGGTAGTCGGATTGCTCGGCCAGTTGCTCGATTGGGTAACCCCGGTGCAGCAGCACGCCAGCATCGCCGTCGATATAAGTAATGGCGGAATCGCAGGACGCGGTCGACACAAAACCCGGGTCGTATGTGAAGTAGCCATTCGCGGTCAGCTTGCCGACATCGATGACATTCGGGCCGATGGTGCCGGACCGAACCGGCAGTTCGATCGTTTTGCCGTCTATGGAAAGTTGGGCGGTCTTGCCCACCTGATCGGCCATGCGTCCTCCCGCTGTGCCTGTTCTATTGATCGACGCGTTATCAAGCTCGGGGCCGTGCCTGACACTGTGTGCAAGCCCTGGATGCTTCACATCCTCGTCACGTTCCGAGGCGTCTGCTGCCGCTCGTGACCGCGGCTCTATAGCCGATCGGCCCTGATGCAAAAGCCGATTCGCCTGCGCGGTTACAGAAACCACGCAGGTCGCGTTGTGTCGTTCCGGCAACGACGTTTGCGGACGCGCCTCCTTGGGAGGCGGCAGTCACGGAACGACGTTCTCCGAACGCGTTCGGCGCAGGAGAAGTGCCTGCAGTGGAGACTATTTGAGGAGGCTTCGGGATGTCAATTCAAGGTGGTGTCAGACAGGCAGATGAGCCTTGCAGCGCTGCGCTTTGTTCGCGCGCTGCCGACGAGAGCTCCTGCGGTATTTCGTGATTGGCAAGGCGTCTAGCGGTGACTAGAATGGCGGCGCCCGAAGGGCCCCATAGCTGGCCCAACCCCCGCGGTATCCCGATCCACTTCGACTGACGGAAGATCTCAGGGACATGAAGACCGAACGCCCGATCAATCTGGACTTGACCAAGTTCAGTTTCCCCATCATGGCCATCGCATCGATCACGCACCGCATCACCGGCGTGCTGCTGTTCGTGGCGATCGCCTATCTCCTTTGGCTTCTGCAGTTGGCTATCGGCTCGGCAGACGGCTTTGCGGCTGCATCGGCAGTTCTCGCAACCCCATTGCCGCGGCTCGTGCTGCTCGCGGTCCTGGCCATGCTGCTGTTCCATATCCTTGCCGGATTGAAGCACCTGGTCATGGATTTCCACCATTGGGACACGCTTGAAGCCGGTCGATTGGCCTCGCAGGGCGTGATCGTGCTGACCCTTGCGGGCACAGCGGCGAC
>CAZUJM010000491.1:0-1988 GCA_964620405.1 uncultured Pirellulaceae bacterium
GTTCGGTTCGGCACACGGCGTGTGCCGACTACAGCTAATGCAGATTACAGCTAGCGCCGCGATGATAAGTGCGATTGGCATCGCGGTTCAGGGTCCCAAGCAAAGACGCGGGGCAAGTCGCAGTTCGCTTGATTTTTCGTGTATTTCTTGCTGCTTTGAAGCATACTGAAGGCGGCGATACGCCTTGATGAGTAGCCCCTGCGAAGTTGCCAGGGGTGAAGTCCGGATGGCTTGGAGAGGACTACAGCCGTGCTCGTTCGCATCCTCGTTCTGACGCTTGGTGTGCTGGCGTTGATGAGTGCCCGTGGCGAGGCGTCGATGCAGATCACGCTGTTCGCGCCGAACAACGCGACACGCCTGGTGACGGACGGCGGCGCTGATGATCAGGACCTGGCCGTGAGCAGCATTCAGGTGTCCAACCTGGCCGTCGGATCCTACGTGTTCAACTTGACGGCCTCCAATGCTTATACGACGGGACTGCTTACGTTCACCAATTTCTCGGTGGGTTCGATCACCGGGACCGTCGATGGGGCGGTGGGCGCGCTGCTCAGTATCAACAACATTCCCACGACCTGGGGAGGCGTTTACTTGGAGTCCTCGGTGGGCGTTTCTTATCTGGGGACGGCCACCGGCAGCTCCGCCGATGTCCTCTACCACGCTTTGGTGGACACTGCGAATTCGCTGAGCACCGTGTCGCAGTATGGCAACGTCGTCACGCTGGTGCCGGGGGGGGCGACGATCGATCGAGCCGTGGGGCAGATCTCGACCGCCGGAAGTGCGCCCTCCGCGTGGTCCTACCAGGGTTGGGACCACGAAGGTGCCCGGGGGGCGGCGTCGGTCGCCTTGAACCTGCTGATCATGGCCGATCTCTCCTCCGCGGGGCCCGCCGTGCACGCGTTTCAACTGAATGCGCAGACGAAGCTAACGGGAAGTGGCATTCCGGAGCCCGCTTCGTTGGGGATCTGGACGCCGCTGGTCCTGAGCCTGTGGTCGCTGGGGCGCCGAGGCTGGGGCCTTCCCCCGGGCGAGCGATCCTAGTTCTCACGGAACACGCCCCCTCACTCCGGGCAGGCAAGCCTCTTTCTTGTCTGCGTCGCCGTCCTGGGCTGGGTTGCACAGAGCGGCCTCTGTCGGCCTGACCTAGCCGTGATCGGCCTTCAGCCGATCGGCAGCCTCCTCAATCTGGAATGGGAAGGCCCCAGTCCAGGGCCGCGGCCAGCCCCCCTGCGTCCGGCGCGGCGGCGGCTCCGGAGCGTCTTTCGTCCCTGCTCCCAGGGGTTCTTTCCGGCAAATACCAGGGAAATACGACGATCGAGCGACCTTCTCCTCGACGCACCGTGACGCCCGACAGCCCGCTCTTGTATAGAAAGATCTGGGCAGGTTAGGGAGGCAGGAAAAATTCTGCGTTCAGAGTCTTGTAATGGTAGCGACAATCGGTATAAACAGAGCGGGCAGCAGTACTGGATTTGCTGAAAAAGGCACCGGCGTCCCTGATGAACAACGGCTTGTTCAAAATTCTGGCGATGGTCGCGATCGTGGTCGCTTGCGGGAATACCGCGCGTGGCAGCATCGTGCTTCAGCCGGGGGGAATGCTGGGAGGCGACGTTCAGCAGATGTCTGGGGTTTCCTCGGAGGTACTGGCGGCTCAGGTTGGAGCGGGTGCGGCATCGCGGCATCTGGACAGCGATCGTCCTCACCGCGAGGTACCTGGGCAGGAGCCTGCTCGGGGGCCTGGCCTGTCCCAGCCTGCCTATGGGGGGGCCATGGAGGGTACGGGTGGAGCACCCGGTTATCGCACGGTCATTGGGGATTACGCGCTGACGACGGAACTGGTTGTCACGCAGGAAGACTCTCTGGTGTATCGAATTCAGGGCGAGTTCAAGCTTGTCCTGCCCAGTGCGGATCCGTTAGGGCTTCTCCGGCCACCCGAGGTTTCGAAGTTACAGAGTTTCCTGAGTTAGCAACGAGTTCGACTTATCTGTAAGTTC
>CAZUJM010000492.1:0-664 GCA_964620405.1 uncultured Pirellulaceae bacterium
AACCCGCAAGCGCTGGAGATGGCTCGGCAGCTTGGTGCCGAAGCGACATTGCAGGCCGGCCAGGGCGTCGACTCCAGTCGCGAATTGGTGCGGTCGCTGCGCGAGATCACCGGTGAAGGTCCGCATGTCTCCCTCGATGCCGTCGGGGGCATGACAACCTGCCTGCGTTCGATCCACAGCCTCCGGAAGCAGGGCTGCCACGTGCAGGTGGGCCTGATGGGCGTCCACGACCACAGTCCGCCGGTGCCGATGAGTCGTGTGATCGCCCGCGAACTGAAGATCGTGGGCAGTCATGGCATGGCGGCTCGCGACTACCCGCCGCTGCTGGACCTGATCGTGGCCGGCCAGCTGCAGCCGGAACGGCTGATCGGCGAGCGGGTGTCGATGGAAGCGATCACCACGCTGCTGCCCGAAATGGAATTGAACCGTCGCGTCGGCATGACGGTGATGGTACTCTGAGCGAGCCGAGTTGGCATCGCCGAGGGACACACGTTCGACACTAACAGGGAGTCTCCTTCATGAAACGATCTGCATGGGCCTTGGCCCTCCTGGTGCTTCTCGCCGGTTCCTGGCTGCATGGACAGGAGGACGCCGGAGGCGATGGCGAGGAAGATCGGGCGGCCGCCGCGGCCAGCGACGCGAAGGCTCCTGAGGATGTCAGCTA
>CAZUJM010000492.1:674-1963 GCA_964620405.1 uncultured Pirellulaceae bacterium
AGAAGCTGGAGTTCTCGCAAAATGTGCTGGCCGCGCTGACGAAATCCGACTTCGACGACATCAGCGAGAACGCCCAGAAGATGCGCGACTTGAATCGCTTCGAAAGCTTTGTCCGCCGCCGCACGCCCGCGTACCGCACGCAGTTGCGATTCTTCCAGCATGCGAACGCCGAACTGGTCCGCGCGTCCGAGGCCAAGAACATCGAAGCGGCGACGCTGGCCTTCAACCAGTTGACCAACAGTTGCGTGAACTGCCACAAGCAGCTGCGCGACGCCAACGAGCAATGAACCTGCGGTCCCCGGGGTGGGATCGGCAAGCTCGCTCGACGGCCGCCCGCCGGTTGGGTCCAGCCTTCTCGAACCGGCTGGTCGCCGTGCTGCGGGTCACCTTGCTGCTGCTTGCCGCAGCGGTGGCGATGCCCGGTTGCCGTCGCCCTGAACCCGCAGCCGGCTTGGTCTTGCCGGACTCGGTGACCGACCTCGACGGGCATCGGTGGACGCTGCGGGAGCCGGGACTGCGGGGAGTGGCCCTGGTCTTTTATCTGCAGGACTGCCCCGTCGCGAACGGTTACGCGCCGCGGATCGAACGGCTGCACCAGGAGTTCGCCGGTCGTTCGGTGCGACTGCTGGTCGTGCAGGCCGACCCGCGCGCGTCGGTGGAGACGCTGCGGCAGCACGCGCGGGAGCATCGCTGGACGGTACCGGTGGTAGCGGATCCTCGCCACGAACTGGTGCGGGCTGCGGGAGCCGCCAGCGCGCCGCAGGCGATCGTCTGGGACGCGCGCGGTCGCCTCGTCTATTCGGGACGCATCGACGACCAGTTCGTCGACTGGGGAAAGAAGCGGCCCGAGCCAACACGCAATGACCTGCGTGAGGTGCTGGAGAAGCTGGCCGAAGGTCGGGAGATGGCCGCAACGACGACGCCCGTCGTCGGCTGCTACCTGAAGGACCTGCGGCCGATTCCCACGCCGCCCGCTCGCTGAGACGCGACGCAGGCGGGGCTGTCGACAAAACGCGGATCCCTGGCACGGCCCTGCCAACCCTGCTGGGTCGAGAGGCCGCGTGAGGGTTACTGCACGCGCGCGGCGTCGGCCGGATCGCTGGAGGCCCGGCTGGAACCGTCCTGGCCAGAGACGACGGCGTGGTACTGGTCGACCGCGGGCGCGGTCAGCAGCTGCTTCGAACCGTCGGGCCAGTGGACCTCCAGCGACGCCACCTTGTCCGTCTTGCCAAGTCCGAAGTGGATCGTGTTCGCGTGCTGCACCCATACGGAATGGCCCGCCACGTTGT
>CAZUJM010000493.1:0-1919 GCA_964620405.1 uncultured Pirellulaceae bacterium
GAATCGCGTGGCAGCGCTCGAACGGGCGGCCCTGGTACGCATCAGCCAGAACATTCTCACCTGTCCCACCGCCGCCTGCTTCAACCTGGTCGACTCGGAAACCTATTTCCAGATGGGCCGGAAGGTGGCCTACTTCGGCGACGGATTCCAGCGGCGGATCGAGCGGCACGGCCGCAAAATGTGGTGGATCCCGACGCTGGGCGGCGAATTCGTGCTCGACCGACGCCTGGGATATGCCGACGGCCTGATGGGCGGCAACCTGTGGTACTTCGGCGAGACGGTCGATGCGGCCCTGGATGCCGCCATGGCCGGCGTGCGCGCGGTGGAGCAGGTGCCGGGGGTCATCACGACCTTCCCGGGAGGAATCGCCGGCAGCGGTTCCAAGGCGGGCAGCCGATACCGGTTCTCGATCGCCAGCACCTACGAGAAGTACTGTCCGCTGCTGCGCGAGGTGCCGGAAGCCGACTGCCAGCTGCCGCCAGGGGTGGGTTCGGTGATGGAGATCATCATGAACGGCCGCGACCAGGCTGCCATTGAACAGGCGACGCAGGCCGCCCTCGCCGCCAGCGTCGATCATCCCGGGCTGCTCCGAATCTCCGCCGGCAACTATGGTGGTCGCCTGGGCAAGAACAAGATCTACCTGCTCCCCCAGGCCCTTGCCGCCACGCACTAGAACGATCGGCGGGGTCAGGCATTCTTTCCGCGCCGTGGGGAACGCGCGTGTACAATTCGGGCGGTCCCATTCTCCGGCCGCCGAATTCCGGGCCGGCTTTGCCGCGAAGGATCTCTCCCCATGCGACGCGTGCGTCTCTTGTTGCCGCTGCTGTTCTGCCTCGGCTCCGTCGACTCCCGGCCGTGTGCCGCCGAGCCGCCGGGTGAGCAGGCGGGTGTGACTGTCTTGGACCATGCGGCTCGCCTCGGCGGCGGCATCAACCTGGGCAGCGCGCTGGACGCACCCCAGGAGGGTGACTGGGGCGTGACCCTGGAGGACTCCGACTTCCAGCGAATCGCCCAGGCTAGATTCCAGTCGGTGCGCGTGCCGATCCGCTGGTCGGCCCATGCGGCCGGCGACTCGCCGTTCGCGATCGAGGCGGAGCTGTTGGCGCGAGTCGACTGGGTGCTGCAGCAGAGCCACCGACACCATCTGGCCGTGATCCTCGCGCTGCACCCCGACGAGCAGCTGCTGCGCGATCCCGCAGCGGAGCGTGAGCGATTCCTGGCAATCTGGCGGCAGATCGCGGCGCGCTACCAGACACAACCGGCCGATGTGTACTTCGAGCCGCTCAGTCAGCCCGGTGGCGGGCTGGATGCGTCGCTCTGGAACTCGCTGCTCGCCGATGTGCTGCGCGAAATCCGCGCGACCAACGCCACGCGACCGGTACTCATCGGCCCCGCAGACCATTCCTCCGTCGCCGCGCTGGCCTCCCTGCAGCTGCCGGACGATCCCTGGCTGCTCGCGACCATCCACTACGACACGCCGCGTGAATTCACGCGGCAGGGCGCCGAACGAGTCGAGAACAGCAGCCAGTGGCTCGGCCGTGTGTGGCCAGCGTCCGACGCGGAGGAGCGACAGGTCGCCCTCGACTTCCAAACGGCGCGGGATTGGTCCGACGCTCACCAGAAGCCGATCGTGCTCGGCTCCTTCGGCGCCACCGTCCAGGCTCCCGCCGAGGCCCGCGCGCGATGGACGGCGACCGTGGCCCGCGCCGCCGAGGCACACCGCATGCCGTGGGTCGTGTGGGAATACGCGGGCGGCAGCGGCCTCCAAGACCGCAAGACGCGCGCCTGGAACGAAAGTCTCCTCAAGGCGATTGGCCCCGTGAACCGGTTCGACGTCAACCAGGATGGACGCACCACGCGTGATGACTTCCAACAGCTCACGCGCCTGCTCGCCAAGCCCACAGCCGAGTCTCGCCTCG
>CAZUJM010000494.1:0-1906 GCA_964620405.1 uncultured Pirellulaceae bacterium
CGTGGTGAAGCAAAGCCGAGCCTAGAACTCGCCTCGCTGGTAGCGTGACCAGTAGTCCTGCAGGTCGGCCGCCACCTGGTTGCTCAGCAGCAGCAGGCCCAGGCCGTTCGGGAAGGCCATGCCCAGGATCATCAGGTCGCTCAGGTCGAGGATGTTCGTGGACGAGATGATCGAGCCGAGGAAGGTTACGACGAGGAACAGCACGCGGTAGACCATCGAGGACCGGTCGCCCAGCAAGTAGACCCAGCATCGCTCGCCGTAGTACGACCAGGAGATCATCGTCGAGTAGGCGAACAGGAAGACGCAAACGGACAGCAGGTACGGGAACCAACTGACCTGTTCCCGCATGGCGGCTGCCGTGAGCGCACCGCCCTCATTGGCCTGGATGTAGCTGGCATAAGCGGGGTTCTTGTAGGCCTGGGTGATCACCATCACCAACGCCGTCATCGTGCAGACGACCACCGTGTCCACGAAAGGTTCCAGCAGAGCGACGATGCCTTCGCGGATCGGGTACTCGGTCTTGGCCGCCGAGTGGGCGATGGCCGCAGAGCCGACGCCCGCTTCGTTTGAGAACGATGCCCGGCGGATGCCCTGCACCATGACGCCCAGGAAACCGCCATAGGCCGCGTCGGGCGTGAAGGCTCCGCTGAGGATACTGGCGAAGGCGGCGGGGATTTGCGACGAATTGGCGAAGAGAATGTAGAGGCACGCGAGGACATAGAGCCCGCACATGACCGGCACGATCTTTTCGGCGATCGCAGCGATCCGCTGGATGCCGCCGATGATGACGATTCCCGTGAGGATGGTCATGACCAGGCCGTAGATGGCCGGGTAATCGTTCAAGATCGGGATCGTCGTGGCAATGGCCTTCAGCGACTGGTTGACCTGGAAGGCGCAGCCGCCTCCAAACGACCCACCGATGCAAAGCACGGTGAACAGCAGTGCGAGGAAGGTGCCCAACTTGCCGAGGCCCAGTTCGGCCAAGCCGTTGGAAAGATAGTACATGGCGCCGCCCATCACGCGGCCGTCCGGACGCACTTGACGGTACTTCTGCCCCAGCGTGCACTCCACGCACTTCGAGGTCATGCCCAGCAGGCCCGCAATGACAAGCCAGAAGGTCGCGCCGGGACCTCCCACGGCGATCGCGATGGCCACGCCCGCGATGTTGCCCAGGCCGACGGTGGCCGAGAGCGCGGCAGTCAACGCCTGGAAGTGGCTGACTTCTCCCGTGTCATTCGCGTTGTCGTACTTGCCCGCCGTGATCAGCAACGCATGCTTGAAACCTCGCAGGTTGATGAACTTCAACTTGATCGTGAAGTACAACGCGGACAGGCTCAGCCAGCAGACGGAGAGCGGAAGGACCTCCTTCTGGGGCGTGGCGGCGGAATCGACCGCTCCGAACGAGATGTCGAAGAAGATCACCGATGCCAGGATCGCGGCAAGGCGGCCGGCGACTGCGTCGAGCTTGGCGGCGAATCCCGCACTGCCGCTGGAGGCGTCCGCCGCTGCCGTCGCCGCTGCCGCATCGGCCGGAGCCTGGGCCCACACCGTTGCCAGATCCGTCGTGAGCAACACGAAACTGCCAATCAGGACTGCGGCAAGGCACAGTCCCGGAACGCGCCGAGCACCGGCAGAGGGCAACAGGGGAAGCCGCATGGGATAGTCCTTTCGTCGCGGGACGCTCCGCGGCAACGGGCCGCCGGAGGTCTTGCGGGCAACGGAGTTCGGGGGGCAAAACCGGTTGATGGGTCGATCTCGGTTGCGGTCTTGTATCGAATAAACTGTTGCCGGTCAATCGGTTACAGTCGCGGTGAGCGACACGGGGGTGTTTTTCGAATATCCCATTGTCAAAAATGCGGAAACTCATATCATGACCTGGGACGAGGCGGATTTCGGTCGCCTCGCT
>CAZUJM010000495.1:0-1890 GCA_964620405.1 uncultured Pirellulaceae bacterium
CGGAGATTTTGACACCGCTTGGGCGACTGTTTAACTCTGCCTTGCGGATGATCTTCTCCAGCCGGCACCGCAGATTGGTGCTGGCAGAGATATCCGGAAAGATACGGTCGGCCGAGCCAGTCGAGGAAGGGCCAGCCGAGTCGGCTGACGGCCGGTGGGACGTCACCTCCACGACGACCAACTGGTCGGACATCGGCACGATCTGTTTGGCGTGGCTGGCGGTGGTCCCCGGGCTGTTCTCCGGAAACGCCATCGGTCTCTAGGGAGAAACCTCGGGGCGATAGGGGTCGGGCGTTCCCATGGGAATGAGCGGGTATCGCTCCACGCTTCGCTCAAACTCGGCAACGATTTTCAGCACGGGGCCGACAACCCAGGAGTCGGCAGTTGGTTTCTCCTCGCGAGGATCAGTGTAGAGGTTGAAGATGGTGGGGACGGGGTTTTTCACTGGTGGATCAAACATTGTGTCTTGGCGATAGAAATGGAGCTTCCAATTCCGCCACTTGACGGCCATCAGGCGATCCGCGCACCAGATAGGGAAGCCTTCACGCGATGACTTTTCCGTCTTCCCCAGGAAAAAATCGGACTGATCAACACTGTCGAAAGGTCGGTCCGTTGGGACTTTTGCACCCGCAAATCTCGCCAATGTGGCGTACATGTCGACTCCATGGACGATTTCGTTGGTGGTACGTCCAGCTTCGATTTTTCGCGGCCAGCGAATCATGAAAGGAACGCGAATGCCCCCTTCCAACGCGGTGAAGTATTGCCCCCTCCAAGGTCCAGCCCATCCATCCCATGGACGGAAGAACTCAGGACCATTGTCGCTGGTGAAGATCACGATCGTGTTGTCGCGAATCCCCGCTTTATCGACAGCGTCAAGAAGCTGCCCGACGTTGAAATCCATCTCGGCAAGCATGTCGGCCCAGTCGCCATTTTTCGTCCTGCCCCTGAAAGCTGGATTCGGTTCGGTTGGCAGATGCGGTTGAGTCAGGGAGACATAAGCAAAAAAGGGGCTTCCCGACTTGGCCTGCGAGGAGATGAACGAAACCCCGCGACGAGTGATCTCGGCATCGATCAGCCGCCTTTGTGTAACATCATAAACCCCCAGCTGCCTGCTTTTTTCTCCTCTTCGCCCTTCCATCATCCTTTCCGCCGGCATGATTTCCTCCGACCAACCAGGAGAAGATGGCCAGAGTGCTTCGTCCGTCGTGCGAGGAATTCCAAACCACTGCTCGAATCCCTGGTCGTTCGGCAAGCGACCGTCGTGACTTCCTAGATGCCATTTGCCGAAATACGCCGTCGCGTAACCGGCCTCCGACATCGTTTCCCCAATCGTCACTTCCCACTGCGTCAACCCATCCGCGACGCCACCAAACGGGACTGAGTGAGTCCCCGAGCGAACGGCCCAGCGACCAGTCATCAAGCTGGAGCGACTAGGAGTACATTGCGTTTCCATGTTGAAATTCAGGAACCGCATGCCATCCCTGGCCAAGGAATCGATCCGTGGGGTAGGTGCGCCTCGCGTTACTCCACCGCCATACGCACCGACTTCACCATAGCCGAGATTGTCCGCCAGGATGAACAGGATATTCGGCGGGCCAACCTGGCCGCGCAGTTGCGCATGAGTACCTAGCCATGCCAAGACCAGCATCCCAATGAGGGTTCTCGAAATCATCGTCTTCCATCCATCGCCACGGCTTCCAAAGAGCATCGTCACGTCACAGTAGTCTCGCCAAATCATTGGATCAACAACGCTCGTCTGAAAAACGAGCAAAAATACGGCAGCAGGGCGTTCTCTCCCTAGGCTCGCTGCGGTGCCTTTGTTCGCTCTATGCTCCTTCGTGCCTCCGGTAGTCTTCCACTTCTGGATTCGATGATGGCGCATATTCTTGA
>CAZUJM010000496.1:0-1150 GCA_964620405.1 uncultured Pirellulaceae bacterium
GGGGCAACGCCCGGGCAGACATTTTCCACAAGCCGGAGGACTTCGATGCCTTCGACCGGATCCTCGCGGAAGGGTTGGAGCGTTACGCCTGCCGGATCCTGGCTTACCAGTTAATGCCCAATCATTGGCACTTTGTTCTGCAGTCCACGGAAGACGGCGGAATGAGTGGCTTTTTGCGGTGGGTTTCGCTCGCCCACACGATGCGATTGCATGCCCACTACCAAACGGGCGGCCAAGGTCCTACCTATCAGGGCCGCTTGAAGAGTTTTCCGGTCCAGGATGACGAGCGCTTTCTGCTGGTCTGCCGGTACGTCGAGCGAAACGCCTTGCGCGCTGGTCTGGTGCAACGAACCGAGGACTGGAGATGGGGTTCGCTGGCGCGGTGGCTGGACAAGCCCGAGCGGGATCCGCAACTGCTTTCGGCTTGGCCCGTAGCACGCTCGCCTCGCTGGGTCGAACGCGTCAACAAGCCACGGACTGCCGCGGAACGGAAGGCCGTTCGCAACAGCGTCCGTCGGGGCGCTCCGTTTGGCGATGAGCCGTGGGTTTAGCGAACCTCAAGTCAACTGAACCTCGACTCCACTCTCAGCCCCCGCGGCAGACCCCGAAAAGAGTCCTGACACCTTTTTGTCGCCAATGATTCAGAAGTCGCCCACAATAACCCAATCCCATCGGAGCCTCCCATGAAACGCCTGCTCGCAATCATCACTCTCTGCATTTGCATCCAGCACGGCCACCTGTCGGCACAACAAGCTTCAAATAAGCCGAAGGAACTCGAAGCCCTGCATCAGTACGTCGGCAATTGGGCTTCCGACGTGATGAACAAGCCTGCCATCTGGGACCAGAACGGGACGAGGTTCAAGACCGTCAACCATGCCGAGATGATTCTCGACGGTTGGTTCCTTTTTCACATCGAAGTGAATCACATTGTTGGCGAACCCGAAAAGATAGGCAAATCACTTTTCATTTGGACATTCGATTCAAACACGAAGAAAATAATCGCTTGGCCATTCCAGTCGATGGGCAACATGGAGCCATCGACTGGCGAGTGGAATCCCACCGCCAATACTTTAACGATCCGCACTGTCGAACCACCGCCGAACACGACCGGCAAGATGACGGAACAATTCCTCGACGCCAACACGATCAA
>CAZUJM010000496.1:1227-1866 GCA_964620405.1 uncultured Pirellulaceae bacterium
CGGCGGCAAAACTCTGATGGATATGGTGTGGACCCGAAACCGACAGCCGGAAGGTGCTGCCAAGGCGACTCGTGAACAGTGGGAAAAGATCGGCACGCCCATTCAACCATTGCCAGCCGAGATGAAGCAGCTAGAGCCCTTTATCGGAGAATGGGATTCTGATTTCATCAATGGCCGCTCCGTCCAGTCGCCCAAAGGCAGTACGTCCAAGGGAATGATGACTGCGAAGTGGATTTTGGACGGGCGATTCCTGTTTGGCACGACGGAGGTTGGCACTCACCGTTCTGTCTGGGTCATTGGGTACGACACGCCGAAGAAAGCCTATCGGTACGTTCGCTTCACCAACGCCGGGCAGATTGATGAGTCTGTCGGTCAGTGGAACGACGACACTCGTTCTTTTGTATGGAAAGTGGTGAACGAGCGACCGGGAACTACGAGGACTTCCACGACCCGCTTTATCGGCAAGGATGCGATTCAGGCCCACATTCTTTCCGAGGACAACACCGGCAAGGTTGTACAGGACTTGACGATCAGATCGAGCCGGAGCAAATAGTTCGGAAAAAACAAAGGTGTCAGGACTCTTTCTCTGGAGAGTTCCAAGCGGATAAGATTCCGCGATGGGTCGACCAAGACGAGCAG
>CAZUJM010000497.1:0-1857 GCA_964620405.1 uncultured Pirellulaceae bacterium
CGCGATTCGCCGGTAGGGATTCCGAGTTGCGCGGCGAGTTCCAAGACGACCGAGCGACTGACGCCGGCGAGGCAGTTGTCGGTGGTCGGAGTCAGCAGTTTGCCGTCGACCACCGCGAAAACATTGCCTCCCTTGTTTTCCGCGATGTAACCCTCGGTGTCGAGCAGGACGCACTGGGCGTCGGGGTCCACCAGGCGTGCCTCCTGATCGGCAAGAGTGTAGAAGAGCCGGCTGCGATTCTTGATGCGCGCGTCGAGCGACTGCGCGGGCACGGCCCGCGAAAAGGACGTCACCGCATGGCACCCCTCGGTGTAGTACCTCGCCCACCCCCGAAGGTCCATCGGGCTGGTGAAGATCATGATCGTGGCCGGGTTTTGCTGCGCCGGATTGGGGCCGGGACGCATCAGGCCGCGACTGATGTTGTGCACGATCCAGCAGTCGTCTTCGGGACCCATCCAACTGCGGTTGGCTTCCAGCACTGTGAGCGTATTCCTCGTGAGTTCAGCGGCGGTCTGCCCGGGATCGACGCGACACACTTTCAGGGAACGGTACAGTCGCTCAAGATGTTCCTCCAGCCGGAACGGCCGATGGCCGAAGGTGCGCGTCGATTCGGTGACCGCGTCACCCAGCAGGATGGCGCTGTCAAAGATGGAGATTCGGGCCTCCGCTTCCGGCACCAGCTGGCCCGACAGGTAGACCCAGCGAATGAGATCGTCTTTACTGTGCATGAGGGACAGTGCTCGAGCGGTGGGATTCCGTACGGTGGACGTGGGAAGAATCGCCGCACGGAAAGATGGAAGATGCCAGGGGCTGGAGGACAAGGAACATGACCGACGGAAATCCCATGGGAATGAAAGCGAACTCGCCACCGGAACTGGATTTGCACGAGACGCGGCGCCGGCAGCAACGCGTCCTGCTGGCCCTGTCCGCCCACGGCATCGACCGTCTGGTGGTGACCAGTCACGACCACGTGCAGTATCTGACCGGCTACCGCCCGCACCGACTGCTGCACGCCGCCGCCTGTCTCGATGCAAAGGGCCAATGTACTCTGGTCGCTCCACAGGGGCAACCAAACGAGGGGGCCGTGGATCGGTGGATCCCGTATGAACCCCAATGGCGGTCGACGCTTCGGCAGGACCAGATAGCGGACGCGCTGGAATGCCTGAAGCGTGAAGTCGGTCTGGAGGGCAGGGGGAAGCTGGGCATCGAACGAACGCAGGCTGCAGTTGCCCTCGTGCTGGGTGATCACGATTCGCGATTGGTCGACGTGGAGCCTCTCTTGTGGCAGATTCGACGTTTCAAGCACGCCGACGAGTTGCTCATGATGCAACACGCGATCCGATCCACGGGAGCCATGTACGCGCGGGCTCGCGAAGTGCTGCGGCCTGGCATGTCGGAACTGGAGATGTACAGTGAACTGCATTCGGCGGCAGTGGCGTCGCTGGGAGAACCGCCGTTGACCCTGGGCAACGACTTTCAATCCAACTCACCCGGCGGCCCGCCGCGACCGCGTCCTGTCGAGGCGGGTGAGCTGCTCATCCTTGACCTCGGCCCGTCCTATCGCGGTTACCACGCCGACAATTGCCGCACACTGGCCGTTGGAGGCCAGCCGAGCGAGACGCGACTGCAGGCCTGGCGGGCGGTGGTCGCCGTGCTGGAAATGGTGGAGCAGACGGTGAAGCCCGGGGTCTCGTGCCGCGGACTGTTCCAAGAAGCGCAGCGGATGCTGGACGAGTATCGGCCGGACGCGTTCTTCCACCATCTTGGCCATGGCTTCGGGCTCTATCCGCACGAAGCACCTCATCTGAACCCGCACTGGGATGACTACTTCGAAGAAGGTGACTGTTTCACTGCAGA
>CAZUJM010000498.1:0-1842 GCA_964620405.1 uncultured Pirellulaceae bacterium
CTGGCTGCACGGAGGCACGATCCATGGGGTCGCTTTCCTGCTGGTCGTGGGCGTTTTCCTTCTGCTCGAGACGGCCGTCTATTTTGTCACCGCAGGGCGTTCCGACTTTCCTGAACTCCTGCGTATGTCGCTAATCGTCGCCGGGTTCGTCATCCCCAACATCATGCTGTCCGCCTTGGCGTTCTGGTGGATGATCCGGGAAGGCACGAACCGTCACGAAATGTTCGAAGCGAAGCACCTCATCTCGGACTGAAACCCGGGCAAGCGGCGCTTCATCCGTTTCATTAGCCAGAAGCTCGGAACCCCATGCGGGAGGAGACACGGAGAATGTTCGCACTCAGTAATTGGAAGCCCAGGCCTGCCGCTTTTGCGACGATCCTCTGCTGGACGATGTTGGTCGGCGATCTCTACGCAGGCAAATACAAGAATCCGGTCGCTACCTCGTTCTACTCCTTCCTGCCTGCCGTCTTCTGGATCATGGAAGGTGTGCGGAAACGTGACGCTCAGCAGATCCGCGAACTGAACGCCCGGCTGGAGCGACTGGAGCGGGCGTCCGGCCAGCAGTAGCTTGGCAGGACGCCATGCAAACCGGCGGGGGCATCTCCGGGTCCTTTCAGGTCTTCACTGGCAGCCCAGGTTTCAGTGATTGCCTCATGTAATCCACCCCAAACCCGGGCTTCCGGGGACAGGCTGTCAAACCAAAAGCATTAGTAAGCAGCTTCGACATGAAAGAGAGGAGGCTGCTCTGCGCCACCGAACTACGGAAAGTACTCACCCAAGTCCCCGTGGCAGCCGACGTCGCTACCAGCCCCACCTACCTAGCGCAGTCCTCCATGGCGTCCTCCGGTCCACGCTTGGATGTTTCGGGGCTTCTGGCGTGCCCCCCCAAAGCTGGCATGCTTTCCCAATCAGTTCGTGTCAGGACTTGAACTTGTGTGGCTATCTTGGAGTCCTTAAGATCTCGATCGAACGCTTGCGACAGATGGTTGCGGCATGAAGCCTTGGCGCGAAATATGACGGCAGCCTCCGATCATCCCACTGACGACGCCTTCATCGACGAATTCCTGCAGGGAACCAGTCGCACTTTTGCGCTCGCCATTCCGCTGTTGGAATCGGTGCGTCGACGGCAAGTTGGTCTGAGCTATCTGCTGTTTCGCGTGGCCGACAGTGTCGAGGACGCACCCGAGACAGATACGGTGACGAAGAGAGCCCTGCTTCGATCCCTGCAGTCCTATCTCAGTGAGGTTGTTGCTGGTGGGCAATCGCGGTTGTTGTACCAGGCAGACGAGGTTTCAGAGTTAAGCTGTTTGTGGCCCGCGGAGAGTCCCACAGGACGTCTGCTGGCTGAGTTCCCAAGGCTGATGTCCATTTTTTGTCAGTTCCCGCCGCCAGTTGCGCAAGCCCTAGGAAAATCGCTGGTCTCAACCGCCGCGGGCATGATCTCGTTCATCGATGCATCCGCAGACTCGCCCAACCAGATCCAGATCCGCACGCTTGGGGACCTAAAGCTCTACTGCTACGCAGTGGCAGGGATTGTGGGCGAGTTGTTGACGGACATCTTTGTCTTTCATCATGCGGCCGGACTGGCTGCTTATCCTCAACTCAGGTCGCTGTCACGTGGATTCGGTGAATTCCTCCAGTTAATAAACATCCTGAAGGATACGGAGGTTGATGCTGCCGGTGGCCGTGTGTTCATCCCGGCTGGCGATTCGCGCGAAAGCGTCGAGGACTTAGTGCATCAAGGACGCAGGGATGCGTTGGAGTACATTCGTGTTTTGGAGGCGAGTGGTTTTCCGGCGGATGTCATTCTCTTCTGCCGCTTTCTGTTCTTGTTGGCGGACC
>CAZUJM010000499.1:0-1840 GCA_964620405.1 uncultured Pirellulaceae bacterium
CTTACAAAGTGGATGTCACAGGTTCGAGTCCTGTATCGCCCATTTATCCATGTCCCGTTCTGGCAGGTGCATGCGTCCGCTTAAGCGGGATGGCGGCGAGGGCTGTTCCGAGCGGTTGAAAATGGGATGCCTTTTGCGTCCCGTAGGCGTTTCTTGTAGGGGCTTTGCTCATGCAACCCCTGCTACGTTGGTCTCCAGGGAGACTACGGACGTCGTGAATTGTGGACTCGCCGCCCGTCGGACTCGTCCCGTCTGGCCTGCCCGTCGCGGGTGTTGCCCTTGATGTTGCTCGGTGAATGCGTCGGAAAACCGACGCGATTGTTCCGACTTACTCCCCAACCCGCGACGGCATGGGAGCGAATCAGGTCTCTGTCAGAGAGGCAACCGATCTGTTTCGGTGTCGTCGCAACGCGTTGCCAAGTGCGTTCGCTCGACTCGCGCCTGCAGCATTGGGCCACGTGTCCTCACTGTGCCACTTGCAGTATTTCCGGGCATGCTCGGCTCCAGATGTTATCCGAGTAGCTGTTTGACGCCCCGCGAGGCCGGGGATGCTCGCGGGTTGTCGACTGCTGATTGCCGGATGACGAGATTTCGATCCTACGTAACGTCGGCTCGGCTCTCTCCGGAGCAGGTCCGCTCCCTCACAAAGGACTTCGAAAAAACGCCGGCTCGCGGGGCTAGATTGCGAGCCCGAGTGTGACCAGCACTCGCAGGTTTCGCCGCGCCTCCTGCGACATCTCACCGATCGCCACGTGCAGCGTTCTTCCGCTTTGCATGCGAACGCGGGCGACATCGTGCCGCCCCTGCTCGTCGCTTCTCAACTCGAATCCCTCTAGTTCAAGCCCGCGGCTCAACGCGAATGACTTCTTCGCGTAAGCGACTTTGCGGACCCGCGCCGAGACATGGGACTTGGCCAACCGATTGCTGAACTCTGCCTTCGCCTCAAGGTGGGCCAGGATCTGTGACTCCGCGGCGGCGCAGATCTGGCTGAAGCTGGTTCGCGGCTTTTTCTTGGCCTTCTTCATGCTTCCGCCTCCCCGGTAGGACCACCGTCGTCGGTAAGAGGACCGTCGCCAGGCATCTTGCGGAGTCGCACCTTGCTGGACTGCGTTTCAGGCGTCTCGCTATGCTCCAACTGGGCCGGTGCTTCTGTTGCGAAGTCGATCTCGCCGTTCAGGAAATTCCGGACCAGATTCAAGGCCGCCGTCTCGACCCCTCGTTCCATGGGCGTCAGCGGCCGCGGCTGGCTCTCGTAGGCGGGCAGCCCAACGCTCGTGGGATCGCTGACGCTGCGGCAGTAGTGCAACGCTTGAAATGCCACCTTGACCCTGGGCGGCACCTGCTCCGTAGCAGGGGGTTCAGAAGGGAATCGTTTCATCGCGAAAGCTCTCCATGATGGCAGGAACGGAGACGGGGTACCGATTCTTCGTACGTGTACGACGGGCGGACTGGAACAGAAGCAACCACCCGAGCCTTCCTTGTGTGACTGGTGGAGATTCGTTTGGGTTGTTTCTGGTCCGAGTCTTCTACGCCTCTGACCGACGCACCATTCACGCGGCGAGTCAAATTCGGTAACAATCGTTTCGCGTCGGCGGTCACCTGTGAGGCGGGCTCCCTGCCTGGTGGCGGCCTTGCCATGCGGATGCCGAGGGGGCTGGGGCGTCCCGCTTCGCCCTCGAACGAAAACCGCCTCTCGGAGTGATCGGGCCGGTAGGAGTTCCGCCGGAAACCCACCTCCCCTTCCGGTCGCAGGCGATTCCCCTGCAGGGCCTTTCGGGTCCAACGTGTCGAAAGGCGACATGGACCGGCAGCGCCCGAGCGAAATCGGTGGCCGCAGACG
>CAZUJM010000500.1:0-522 GCA_964620405.1 uncultured Pirellulaceae bacterium
GTTCGCCGGTGCGACCGTCGTACAACCGGGCCTTGCCGTGGCGCGGCAGCCCCGCCGCTTCCAACGCGTCGTTGATGTCCTCCTCGGTCGCCCCGTCAAACACCGGCGTGATCGCCTGGAAGCCGAGCTTCGCACCGGCCCAGCCGAGGTGCGTCTCGAGGATCTGGCCCACGTTCATGCGGCTGGGAACGCCCAGCGGATTGAGCATGATCTGCAGCGGCGTGCCGTCTTCCAGGAACGGCATGTCCTCGATCGGCAGGATCTTCGCGATCACACCCTTGTTCCCGTGGCGGCCGGCCATCTTGTCGCCCACCGAGATCACGCGCTTCGTCGCGATGTAGACCTTCACCATCTGCAGCACGCCGCTTCGCAGCTCATCGCCGCGCTTCATGCTGTTCAAGCAGCGGTCCCGCTCGTCCATCGCCGTCTCGACCTCGGGCCACAGCGAGTGGTACAGCGATTCCACCTGCTTGGCCTTGTCGGCCTTGGGGATGCTCGCGAGCAGCGTGGAGCGCCGGAACC
>CAZUJM010000500.1:532-1810 GCA_964620405.1 uncultured Pirellulaceae bacterium
GCGTCTGCCCGACCACCGCCTCCATCTGGCGGATCATTTCACCGAACTTGGCCGCGATCTGGTTGTTGCCCGTCGTCTCCGCGTCCTTCAGCTCCTTCTCGAACTTCTTGCGCTCGTCGTCCGAAAGGCTCATCCGACGCGAGAACTTCTGCGCGTTGATCACGATGCCTTCGATGCCCGAAGGCACTTCGAGCGAATCGTTCTTCACGTCCTCGCCCGCGCGACCGAAGATCGCATGCAGCAGCTTCTCTTCCGGCGTCAGCTCCGTCTTGCTCTTCGGGGACACCTTGCCGACCAGGATGTCACCCGGGCGGACGTAGGTGCCGACGCGGACGATGCCGGAGTCGTCGAGGTTGCGGAGCGCCTTTTCGCTGACGTTCGGGATGTCCCGCGTGAACTCCTCCCGGCCCAGCTTCGTCTCGCGGATCTCAATGTCGAACTCCTCGATGTGGATCGAGGTGTAGACGTCGTTCTGCACCAGCTCCTGGCTGATGATGATGGCGTCTTCGAAGTTGAATCCGTCAAAGGACATGAAGCCGACGAGCACGTTGCGGCCGAGGGCCAGTTCGCCCTTGAAAGTGGCAGCGCCGTCCGCGATCACCTGGCCCTTCTCGATCTTCTCGCCAGGCAGCACGAGCGGCTTTTGGTTCAGCGAAGTACGCTCGTTGAGCCCCTGGAACTTCGCCATCTCGTACTTGTCGTTGCCGATCTCGATGCGGGTGGCGTCCACGTACGTGACCTTGCCGGCCCGCTTGGCGCGGATCACCATGCTCGAGTTGTGGGCCACGTCCCGTTCCATGCCGGTGGCCACGATCGGCGGATCGGTGATCAACAGCGGCACCGCCTGGCGCTGCATGTTGGAACCCATGAGCGCGCGGTTGGCGTCGTCGTGCTCGAGGAAGGGGATGAGGCCTGCCGAAACGCCGACCATCTGGCTGGGGGAGATGTCGATGTAGTTGATGTCGTCGGAATTGACGAGATGGAAGTCGGACTTGTAGCGGGCGACGATGTTCTCGCCCTGCAGACGTCCTTCCTTCACCACCGCGTCGGCCGGAGCGACCAGCGCGTCCGACTCCTCGTCCGCTCGCAGCCACACCACTTCGTCCGTCAGCTTGCCCTTCTTCACGACGCGATAGGGCGTCACGAGGAAGCCGTAGTCGTCCACGCCGGCGTAGATGGCCAGGCTGGAGATCAAACCGATGTTCGTACCTTCTGGCGTTTCAATCGGGCAGATGCGGCCGTAGTGCGAGATGTGCACGTCACGCACCTCGAAGCCGG
>CAZUJM010000501.1:0-1808 GCA_964620405.1 uncultured Pirellulaceae bacterium
GATGCACTGCTGGTCATCAACGACCTGAACGACCTGATGCAGGCCGAGGGAGAGGACTCGCCGTTCTACCTGGACGTCAATGGCGATGGTCGCATCTCGCCCTTCGACGCGCTGCTGGTCATCAACGACCTGAACGCTTCGCGTGCGGAAGGTGAACCGACCGACTTGGCCCAGGTGGCTGCTGCCGTGGCCGGACAAAAGGTCAACAGCGGACCCGCGGCCTGGGATCTGGCGTTGGCGGCACTCAGCCTCGACGCGGCCGGCCAGGATCCATTCGGCTCCGACGATCACGCCTGAACCTGACCTGATCTCTCCGGCAAACCCACAGGCACGAGGCGGCCCATCGACTTAGGCCGCCTCGTGCTTTTCTATACGGACTCCCGGCCGCTCCTTCTTGTTTGCGGCCCGTCCTGCCAGACTTCGTCATGAACATCGGCGACTCTCGTGGCCAGCCGCCTTCATGTCCGGGACTTAACGCGGGGACGATTCCGTCCGCCTTGTTTCGTCTCCTGAAGCGGCCCGCTGACAACGCGTCTTGCGAGGGCAGGTCGAGCAGACCATAATCCGCGTTCCCTGTTTCAGACCGGAAACATCGTTGCCCTCGCCGAGCGTTCCATGAAAGCGATTGTCCTGCAGCAGCCCCGTCAGTTCGCGCAGCAAGAGATCCCCGAACCGGGGCCTCTAGGGCCCGGAGAGGCTCTGGTCCGCGTGCATCGCGTCGGCATCTGCGGTACCGACCTGTCCGGTTACCTGGGCAAGTTCCCGTTCTACAGCTACCCGCGGATTCCCGGGCACGAACTGGGCGTCGAAGTCGTGGAGGTGGGTAGCGAAGTCGACCAGGTGCGTGCTGGCGACCGGTGCGCCGTCGAGCCGTACATCAACAATCCGGACAGTTTCGCAAGTCGCCGTGGACGTCCGAACTGCTGCAACCAGCTCAAGGTGCTTGGCGTCCACACCGATGGCGGCCTGCGCCCCTACTTCGTTGTCCCCGCGCGCAAGCTGCACATATCGCGGAAGCTGCCCATGGAGCAGCTCGCGCTCGTCGAAACGCTGGCCATCGGCTGCCACGCCATCGACCGCGCGGCGCCGGAGGCGGGCGAGTTCCTGCTGATCATCGGCGCGGGACCGATCGGGCTGTCGGTGCTGGAGTTCGCGAAGCTGGCACAGGTGCAGGTGATCGTCATGGACACCAACGCGCAGCGTCTGGAGTTCTGCCGCCAGACGATGGGCGTTCAGCACACGGTGCTCGCGCGTGGCGATGCCTCCGATGCCGACCAGTTGCGTGCCATCACGGGAGGGCACCTGCCCACCATCGTGATCGACGCCACCGGCAACCGCCACTCGATGGCCGCGTCGTTCCGGCTTGTCGAGCACACCGGCAAGCTCGTGTATGTCGGCATCGTGACCGACGAGATCTGCTTCCCCCATCCGATCCTACACGCCCCGGAGCTGACGCTGCTCGCGTCGCGCAACGCCCTGCCCCGTGATTTCACGCGGATCATCAGCTTGATCGAGGACGGTCGGATCGACACACGTCCCTGGATCACCCACCGCACGCACTTCGACGAGATGATCGGCCAGTTCGAATCGTTCACGCGGCCGGAGACGGGCGTTATCAAGGCGATGGTCGAGATCGGCGACTGACGGCTAGGCCGTCATGGAAACGTCATGGAATCGAGCATGCCTCGGGGGACTTTGACATGAAGCCTTGCGTGACCATCAGTCTCGTGCCGGAAGCGCGAGGCGGACCCTTCGTCTTCTGGGATGACCTGGAGGGCTCCTGCCGCGAGGCGGCCGAACTGGGTTTC
>CAZUJM010000502.1:0-488 GCA_964620405.1 uncultured Pirellulaceae bacterium
GGGGGACTGTTGCTGGCGGGTGGCAGCCTGCTGGGCTGGCTGGGAGCACTGCTGGCGCCCTCCTTCACGCCGAGCACGGCGCCTGATGCGTCATTCACGGCCAGCGTCGTCGCGGGAGCCGCTCCGCTTGCGGTCCAGTTCACCGACACTTCTGTCGGGGCGATCACTGTGCGGCAGTGGGATTTCGACAACGACGGTTTGATCGACTCGACGGCGCAGAACCCTCAGCATCTCTATACGGCGCCGGGTTCATACACGGTGCGACTGGTTGTCGGCGGCCCTGGCGGCGCGGACACGGAAATCCAGCAGTCGCTGATCACCGTGATCGAGTTGCCGAGCTTTACGGTGAGTCCCGCGTTGGGCGCTGCGCCCTTGAATGTTCAATTCAGCGGAATCGCGTCCTTCCCTGTGTCCTTGTGGCAGTGGGACTTCCAGGATGATGGCACCATCGATGCAACCGGGCAGTCGGTGAGCTTTGTCTACTCGGC
>CAZUJM010000502.1:498-1763 GCA_964620405.1 uncultured Pirellulaceae bacterium
AGTCCTGGTAGGCTTTGCCCCGCCAGCCAATCTTGATATGGCCTTGATCAGTCCGGGCACGTTCACGATGGGGGATGCCCTCGACACGGCAGCGCGGCCGCCGCATGCCGTCACCCTGACAAGGGCTTTCTGGATCGGTAAATATGAGATGACGCAGGCCAGGTACACGGCATTGATGGGCACCAACCCTTCGAACTTCCAAGTTGCAACGGGATACCCGCAAGGCGCCCAACTACCGGTCGAGCGAGTTTCCTGGAACCAAGCGATGGCCTACTGCGCAGCCCTGAATGCCAGCGAAACTGCGGCTGGCCGCGTTCCGGCTGGTTATCAGTATCGCCTGCCTACCGAGGCGGAGTGGGAGTATGCCTGCAGAGCCGGCACTACGACGCCTTACAACACCGGGTCCTCTCTCTCCGCCAGTCAGGCGCACATTGGCATCCAAGGTCCGGGTCCGACAGTGGTGGTGGGTAGCTTCCCCGCAAATGCATGGGGTCTCCATGAAACTCACGGCAACGTCGCCGAATGGTGCATGGATGAATGGGCTCTGTATCCGGGGGGATCCCGAGTGGATCCTTTTGTCACAGTCGGCAGTGGCAAGGTCTTCCGTGGCGGAGGCATGTTCGATTCGACCATCGCCGCCAGGTCTGGATACCGGTCTAGCCGCTTCCAGACTCCGACTTACACCAACCTGACCACCGGCTTCCGAGTTGTCCTCGGCCCGGTTCTGAATCCCTGATCCCGCGCCGTCGCTGGCGCAGCAGTCGGTCTTAGAAGTTGAGCCCGCGCGCTGCTGAGGGCATGCGGGCTTGAACTCCATCCCCAGTTGACCTGGTGCCTTGTGCCCAGGAGTGGATCGAGGGTTGGGCTTGGGGGCATCCGCCGTCGTGGGCGATGCCTCTTTGGGAACCTGCGCGTTGGTACTGCTACCCTGCGTCGCAGCCCCGCATGGAACCAAGCCGCATCACGACGAACGCAGCCGCTGTGCCTCCTGCGCACTGGCGCGACTCCGTGCTGCTGTTCGTCGGCACGCTGCTCGCGTGCTCCTTGCTCGTGCGCGGCGTATGGCACGGCCTCGACGCCTACAGCTTCCTGTCGCACCTCGAGCGCGGCGTGCACCAGAACCCGCGGCACCCGCTCTACCTGCCGCTTGCCGGCCTCGTCGTCGACGCGCTGCGGCCGTTCGGTGTGTCCGTCGTGCGTGCCGCGGCGTTCGCGTCGTCGCTGGGCGCTGCGTTCGGCGCGTTGTTCTTCCATCGCGCGTGCCT
>CAZUJM010000503.1:0-1739 GCA_964620405.1 uncultured Pirellulaceae bacterium
GGGGCGAGGCGGACGCGGATCCGGGCCGTGGCGCCGGCCTGCAGCGTGAGGCGACGGTCATTGTAGGTGAGCGTGTATTCGTAGCCGTCGGAGGTGGTCTGGCCGCCGTTGGCAAAGAAGGAATTGTTCGGCGGCGGAAGGCGCAGGGCGAGGCCGTCGGCGATCATCTCGTATTTCACCACCTCGAAGTTCAGCTTCTCGCCGAGAAACGAGAGCCGCAGTCCGAACTCCTCGGAGGACGCGATGGCTGGCGACAGCGGGGAACCGTCGAGGCGCAGCGCCCCGCCGGTCTGCGGTTGGAAGACCTCGCTGTATTGGTAGTAGAGTGCGACGTTTCGGAGCGGGCGCACCATCGCGCCATAGCGCGGCAGCTCCGCTTTGGTCACCGGGTCCGTGATGAGCGGAAACGGACCGGTGCCGATCTCGGCGCGCCGCGAGCTCTCCACCTTGGTGTCGCGCCATCCGCCAATGAGGATCACGCGACCGTCGTAGGCATTGAGTTGGTACGTGCCGGTGTAGCCGCTCGTCTTGCTCTCGCCGAGCGTGTTGGTGGCTACGCCGCTCGCCGGGAAAACCGGCGCGGTGTTGCTGTAGACGGGATTCAAGAGGTCGATCGGCCCGAGCGCGGTCCGCCGGACGTTGCTGCGGAACTTCGTGTAATAGTAGTCGGCCGCGACGATGAACGAATGCTCGACCTTCCCGACTTGGTAGCGGCCGAAAAGATTCGCCTCGGTGTAGGTGTAGTCCTCCCAGCGGTTGAGCCAGAAGGCGCGGCGATCGACGGTGCGGTTGTCGGCTTGCAGCGCGAGGAACTCCACCTGCGTGATCGGGTTGTTGATATGCGTCTGCTGCCCGGCGACGCGGGCCGTGAGGTGGTCGTCGATCTTATGCTCCACCGTGAGTCGGGCCCGCTCACGTTCGACGCGGGACTTCGCCCACGGTTCGTCGATGCGCCGCGTCTCCGGCACGGTGAGCGCCCGCTTGCCGGGGGCGATGAGCACCGATGGAATCCAATTATCCTCCTGATAATCCTGCCGGAGCACCTCGGTGAGCAGGCTGATCTTGGTCGCCGGCGTCAGCCGCCACTCAAAGACCGGGGCGACAAACGTCCGCTCGAGATCCTTGAAGTCGCGGTTGTATTCGAGATTCCGGTAGGCCGCGTTGACCCGATACAGGAGCTTTTTGTCGCTGGTGATCGGCCCGGTCACGTCGGCGGTGAAATGGTAGTTGGCGTAGTCGCCGATCGTGAGCGAAACCTGCTGCCACTGGTTCGTGCGCGGTGTCTTGGAGATGCGGTTGATGATGCCGCCGAGCCCCTTGGGGTTGCCGTAGAGATTCGAGGACGGGCCCTTGATGATCTCGAGCTGCTGCACGTGCACGAAGTCACCACCGCCCCATTCAACGACGTCGCGAAAACCGTCCAGGTAGGATTCCTGCACCGCAAAGCCCCGGATCGAAAAGGTGTCCTGGTTGCGCGTGGCACCCGACACCGTGCCGCCCACCAGCGGCATCACGTCGGCGAGCTCGACGGCGCCGATGTCCTTCAGGAACTGCCCGCTCATGATCGAGATCGTCTGCGGGATGTCCTTCAGCTTTTGTTTGAAGCGTGACGCCGACGCGCTCTCGGTCGCAGCATAACCGTCGTCCGCGTCGGTCGAGATCACGAACGGGCTGAGCACAATGGCTTCTTCATTCTTCTTTTCTGCAATCTTAGCTCTTCCCTTGGATGCTAAAAAGTT
>CAZUJM010000504.1:0-1705 GCA_964620405.1 uncultured Pirellulaceae bacterium
TTCCACTCACCGCGACGCAGCAACTCCTGGATCAGTCGCCCTGACTCAATGCCCACGACAAGCGCAAAGCCGCGCGAGGGTTTGTCTGCGACGCCTTCCGGAAGCTCCGCCAACGTCGGAGGCAGTTCCAACTCCGACAACCACTCCGCCTTGGTCACCTCCTTCGTCGACTCGCGATCAACTTCGCCGACCACGTCCCTGACTTCACGCGCGGCCGACGTCGCCTTGCCGCCAGCGGCTTCCGCAGCGGACCAGCAGGCGAGAGTTCCCGAGTCCAGGATGGCGAACAGCCGATCGTCGGCTGCCAACGCCTCCACCACCTGTCCGGACACGGCATACGACGCCGCGGCCCCCCCTGCTACCCCAGACACCTCCGCCCCTGGGCCCAAACCTTCCCCCGTGGGCAGGTCCCACCGCTCGACATGTGTCGGGGCGGCCACCCACAGTTGGTGGCCGGTTCGCAGCAGCGGCCTCCTGCCCCCCGTCTCCATCGGCCGCTCCCAACGCACGTCGGAATGCACGGTCGCACGAACCTGCTCTCTGCCTTTGCGGTCTACCTTTCGTTCGACCGTCGGCTCCGTCTGCGACTTCGCCGCCACAACCCGGCCCTCGCGCCAGAAGAGCACTTCCCGCGCGTCACCCAGCACGGGCGACTCGTCCGCGCAAACCCGGCCATCCACCAGTCCGCACGTGACTCCCCCGCAAAAATAGAATCCTCCCACCGCGAACACCTCGTGTCCGCCACGCTTGCCGTCGTACTGAAAGTGCAGCAACTTGCCAGTACGCTTGTCGTAGACGGCCGGAACGGAACGTCCTCCGGGAACCAGAAGTCGGTCGCCTGCGACCACCAGATGCCCTTGCGGCGCAACCGTCGCGAACGAAGGCGCACCATGGGGCTGGATCGTGCGATTCGTGCCATCACCGCTGTTGGTCCAGAGGATCGCGCCCGTATCCGCATCCACGCAATGGATGAAGATGCCCAGGAACGGCCAGATGCTGGCAGCGAAGTAGACTCGCCCCTCGTCGAGCACCGGTCCCCCCCGCGCCGGCCAGGCACTGACCAGCCGTTCGTTGCCGAGCACGCGTCGCTCACCGCCGGGCACTCCGGCCACTCGCCATCGCAGTTCCCCGGTCTCCAAGTCCAGGCAGTAGAGCCCACCGTCATCCGAGACGAAGTACACGCGACCGTTGCCCACGGCGGGAGACATCCTCACGGGCCCGTCCGCGTAGAACCGCCACCGCTCCTCGCCACTCCGCGTATCCAGTGCCACGACGGTGTCACACGCGCTGGAGTTGAGCACCAGCGTGCGGCCTGAAACGACCGCATGCGGAGCGATATCGAACTGCAGGTCTTCCTGCGATCGCGGCCAGGCGGGCCTCGTCGGCGGCAAGGCAGCCGTCCATTCGAGTTGCAGCTTGTCCGGCAGGGCACGCGAGGCGACACCACTTCGAGCGGCGTCGGCGCGCCATTGCGGCCAGTCGTCGGCCGCGGCTGATCTCGTCCAGACGGCGATCCCGACGAACACCACGAGACTTAAAAAAGCGGCCAGCCCTCGCGTCAACCGGTGTCCGAGCATGCAGTGCTCCTCCTTCATGTCGGGCGACTCCCTGCCCTTCCGAACCTCGCTCTCTTGCTCCATCCCGCGCACTCCCAACCGGCTTCGCTCTCAGGCATCGTTGCCCAGGCCTCATCCAGATTACAAGG
>CAZUJM010000505.1:0-1700 GCA_964620405.1 uncultured Pirellulaceae bacterium
GCCAGCGCGGCTTCCGGGTACGGATGATCGGAAACGTGCAATCGGAACTGGTCGATCCCGGCCGGGAGGACCACCTGATCCGCGAACACTTTGATACACGACTGGGTCCCTGGGAGAACGCCCGGAAAATCTTTCTCGCGAGGAAGTCGCCCTTTCGCCTGCCGACGACGTTCGCCCTGCTGCAGCTTACGCACGGTAGGCCGAAGGGAACCGTGGCGGCGGGCGTGAAGACCGCCGGTTGGTTTGGCGCGTTGCTGCTCACCGCGGCCCGCGTTCCCGGAAAAACGCGAGAGGACCGGGCAGAAAAATGAGCGGGAACGTCGTGCAAGGATGGCTGGCCGCCGCGTCGACCCTCCTCGGCATGGCGCTGGCGTACGGATTGGCGGAAGGCAATTACACCGCGGTCGTAATCGTGGCCGGTGCTCTGACCCTGATGGCAGTCGGGAAAATCAGCCCCGCACGGGTGGAGACTTGGCCATTAGCGCTGGTCCTGGTCGGCTACATCCTAGGCAACCGCAGCTTCGCGCAACTTTCGCTGACGAGCGGCCTTCCCGTGCTCCCGGCGGAAGCCGGACTCGCATGCGGCCTCGTGGTGATGGCGTATCGCGGGGCGCGAGGCGGGACCACGGGGATCGAGATGAAGCCCGTCAACCTCGCGGTCATCGCCTGGATCGGGCTGGGTTCCGCACGAATCTGGACGGACTTCCAGCAGCACGGTTTCATGGCGCTGCGGGATTTCGCGTCCGTCTATTACGCGTTGTTTTTCTTTCTGGCCCAGTCGCTTGCCGCGCATCCGCCGTCGCTCCGGCTAATGAAGCGGACGATCCTAGGCGCGCTCGCCCTGCTACCGGTGGTTTTTCTAACGCTTTCCCACCATCGAGCCGGACCCCTCATCCCCGAGTGGGCCCTGGTCTTCTACAAGGACGATATTGTGGCGGCTTTGCTGGTCGCTGGGCTCTTCCTTTCGTTCACCGTGCTCCACGGGAGGAAGGGGCTGCAGTTGGGCGCCTTGGCATCGCTGCAGGCCATCCTGCTGAGCATCCAGTCCTCTCGCGCGGCAATCGTCGCCCTCGGAGTAAGCTCTGTCTGGTGGTGCCTAGCGAGAAACTGGAACTACATCAGGGCGCAAGGGGCCCTGGCTATCTGCGGGATTCTTGTTCTCTTCACTTTATCCGCGGTGAGTCCCGAGAAGGGTACACGTGACAGGCTGGATGAAATCACACGGCGGATTGTTTCCATCGCGGACATCTCGGGACGGACCACCTATGAAAACGAGGAACATGGTTATCTCAGCGATAACAACCGGTTCCGGATGATCTGGTGGCGGCAGGTCGCGAAGGAGGTCTTCGAGACCAGCCCGGTCATCGGCTTGGGATTTGGATATGACCTCAGTCGTGGCTTCGTGCGCGCGTACGACCAGGACTTTGGTGAGAACTTCAGCGCGCGGAGTCCGCACAGTATCCTGTTCACGGCGCTGGGAAGAATGGGACTGGTCGGTTTGATCGCGTGGTTGGCGATCGCCCTCTCGATGGCGTTCGCGACGTTTCGCGCCATCCGCAACCCGGGCTGGGAGGGAGTCGAGGCCCTCGGCTGGTGGAGCGCCACTTGGGCCCTGATGGTCAGCAGTTGCTTCGGCGTGGTTCTGGAGGGACCGATGGGAGCTGTGCTGTTCTGGACGCTGCTTGGCATCGCCGTCCGCA
>CAZUJM010000506.1:0-1656 GCA_964620405.1 uncultured Pirellulaceae bacterium
GACGCCGTAGCGCAGCACGCGAGCCCAGTACGGCATCCGTGTCCCTGATGGGCGCCGGTCGATGATCGCCCCCGCGATCGGGTGTACGAAGAGACGCCGGAGTGCCCATGCGACAGTCGCCGCGTCGCCTCGATGTTCACGTTCGCTACGACCAGATCCGCCAACCCTCCGGAACGCTCGCAGCGCGCATGTTCCCGGGGCACCTATCGCCGTCATGGCCAACACGTCGAATAGGTCATCCGGCGGAAGGCCGTACGTTGCGTCCACCGCGGCGGCCCGTTCTGCCGGCGCCAGCGCTCCGAGCCGGTGCACCGCCTCGCGGACGCCTGCGAGGTGCCCACTGAAGCCAGTGGTGCGGTCGGTCGCCGCGCCAGCCTCAGGCCCGTCCGGATCCGGATCGCCCTCACGCTTCGCCGTCCAGTCGGCGCTGCGCGCACGCTTCCACCATTGAGCGTTCGAACGCGCAGCGCCCGTTCCCGCGTCGTCGGCCGCGAGATCCAAAAGCACCGGTCCGAGCCAGTACCACGCCGGGTCGACGGACCGTTCGTCGCCCTCTCCGTGGGACGGCCGAGGGAGGAAAGGGGCAAGCGCAACCCGTAGGGCCGATGCAGCGTCTTCGATGATCTCTTTGACCTGCAGCGGCGTGTCACGCCCGGCGAAGCACCGCGTGTCGCCGAATGCGGCGAGCCCCGACCACGGAACCACGATCAGAAGGTTCGCGAGCGCCGATGGCCGCTTGGTCTTCTCATCGACGGGCGGGAAGTCGATCCGCGGCCGCGCCTCGGGATACCCGCCTTGCGCACCGAACCAGAACCGTTCCTGCTCGTACGACACCAAAGCTGCCCACATCCTCGGCACGAGGCGCCAGGACGAGAACACGAGGCGTTTTGTGAACACTCCGGCGTCCTCCTCGCCGAAGGGGTCGTCGTCCACCGCGTAGTAGCGCAACGCTGGCGGTAGCCAGAGCCATGTTTGGCTTCCGCTCTCGAATAGATCCTCTAGGAAACGCCGGACACCATCGTGGTCAAGATCCACTGGATCGAGTGCCTTGACCGCTCGCCGCGAGAGCGGCTGATCGGAATGCCGGATCACGTCGGCCAACCCTGCGATGTCGATGTCTGACTTCTTGCCGGCTATCGCCGCGTCGGCCCGTTTCCAAAGGGAGTAACCGCTCATGAAGCTGAGAGGATCCGGACTCGATTTCCAATATTCGACGACGTCGGCGGCGCCTGCGGCCCGCGCACACGCAGAGGCGAACATGTAGCTCTCGAGGTCGCGATCGGCGATTTGGAGCTCGCGCCAACCGCTTCGGTCCACGAGCATTCCGTCGCCCGCCTCGGTTGCGCCGATTCGCTCACTCCGCACCATGATCGGCCGAAGCGCCTCGCCGAGCTCGGCACATGCTTTGGCCGCAGCGCCGATGCTCGTTTCCACCAGCGCAGGATCTCCATCTCGATCGAGAGTTCCTGCCGTCAGCAGCGCGTCCCGCGCGTTCGCAAGGAGCTGCTCTACCGTCGAGACGCGCTCCTGCGACGAGAGGAACCTGATGGTTCGGCGCAGTTCGTCATGAGCGCGCGAACCCTCTGCCCCGCGGGCGAAAGCTCTGAACGGTGTCGCCGACAACATGAGCACTCTCGGATCGTGGTCCGGGTCCTC
>CAZUJM010000507.1:0-1654 GCA_964620405.1 uncultured Pirellulaceae bacterium
CCAGCGAGTCGGGCGCGGTGGTGCGAGGAGGAGCCGCGTCTGGGAAATCCCGCGCTGAAACGCCGCGTGGAGGAGACGGGGGATCCACACCTGGAGCGAGCGTTGGCGTGGTCGGAGGCCGTGAACCGGACCGTGGACGAAATGGTCCATGGCGTGCCGCCGTTTCCCTTTGTGCGCGAAAGCCTGCAGCGTCTCCAGCCGCGGGCCGACCTGCTGGTCGTCTCCGCAACGCCCCAGGCAGCCCTCCAGAAGGAATGGACGGAGCACTCGCTGGTCGGCATGGTCCGCGCGATCTGCGGGCAGGAGTCGGGCACGAAGAAGGAAGTGCTCAAGCTGGCGGCCGGCTATCCGCCCGACCACGGGTTGATGATTGGCGACGCCCCGGGCGACTACCAGGCCGCGAAGGCCAACCAGTGCCTGTTCTTTCCGATCTGCCCCGGCCAGGAGGAACGCAGTTGGCGGAACTTCTGCGACGAGGGCCTCGATCGCTTCTTCGCGGGCACCTTTGCCGGCGAGTACCAGCAGCGGTTGCTGGACGAGTTCAACAGCTACCTGCCAGCCGAACCGCCCTGGCCTTTGGACGCGCCGTGATGCCCATGGCCGTGCGAGCGGGGGCGAATCCTCGCCGCCAGCCAGGCAGTCCGTGGCGTGTCGTCACCGATCCACCCACTGAAAACCTCACTTTAGTCACGAAACATTTTTCTTCCCGGGATACTGAACATGAGTGATACGCTCTGCGACTTTGGTCTCATTGGTCTGGCCGTGATGGGGGAAAACCTGGCGCTCAACGTCGAAAGCCGCGGCTACGGTATCGCCGTCTACAACCGGACGACGGAGAAGGTCGACGAACTGATGGCTGGGCGGGCCAAGGGCAAGAAGTTCGTGGGCTGCCACTCGCTGGAGCAGTTGGTGAAGAGCCTCAAGCGTCCGCGGCAGGTCATGATGCTGGTGAAGGCGGGGCCCGCCGTGGACCAGCTGATCGACCAGCTGATTCCGCTGCTGGAACCGGGGGACATCATCATTGACGGAGGCAACACGCACTTCGCGGACACCGAGCGTCGCACGCGGTACATCGAGGAGAAGGGCCTGCTGTTCGTGGGCACGGGAGTCTCGGGTGGTGAGGAAGGCGCGCTGAAGGGGCCGAGCATGATGCCGGGCGGCAGTCCGGCGGCGTGGCCGTACGTGAAGCCGATCTTCCAGGCCATCGCTGCCAAGGTGGGGCCGAAGGGCGACATTCCCTGCTGCGAATGGGTCGGGCCCCGCGGAGCCGGCCACTACGTCAAGATGGTGCACAACGGCATCGAGTACGGCGACATGCAGCTGATCTGCGAAGCGTACTTCCTGTTGAAGCACGCGGGCGGCCTGTCGAACAGCGAACTGTATGATGTGTTCTCCGAGTGGAATGAAGGGGAGCTGGAGAGCTACCTGATCGAGATCACGCGCGACATCTTCAGCGTCCGCGACGCCGAAACCGGCCAAGACCTGGTGGACCTGATCCTGGACCGCGCCGGGGCCAAGGGAACCGGCAAGTGGATGAGCCAGCTGGCTCTGGACCTGGGAGTGCCCAGCACGCTGGTCACCGAGGCGGTGTACGCACGCTGCCTGTCCGCGATGAAGGACCAGCGTGTCCGCGCGAGCAAGGTGCTGGCGGGAC
>CAZUJM010000508.1:0-1653 GCA_964620405.1 uncultured Pirellulaceae bacterium
GGCTGGATCTTCGTGAACCTGGCCGTGCTGGTGTCGTCGATCGGGTTCATCTACGCCAACCTGCTGGGCCAGGACACCCGGGAATTCATCCCCTATCTCACGATCGGCATGATCCTCTGGGGTTACCTGACCAGCTCGATCGTCGACGGGGGCAATGCCTTCGTGAACTCCGAGGGCTACATCAAGCAGATCAGCCTGCCGATCTACGTGTATGTCTTCCGGTTCTTCGTCAGCATCAGCCTGACGACGCTGGTCGCCATGCTTGCGTATGTCGTGGTCGCAGTGATCTATGCCGTGCCTTTTGGCGCCGGCACCTTGCTGGCGCTGCCGGGCCTCCTGATGGTGATGGCGGCGTCGCTGCTGCTGATCACGATCTTCGCGCACCTGAACGCGCGCTTCCGCGATATTGCGCACATGGCCTCGGTGGGCATGCAGGTCCTGTTCTACGTCACGCCGGTGATCTTTCCGGCCGAGTTGCTGCGGCAACGGACCGATCTCGCGCTGGTCGTGAACCTGAACCCCATGTATCACCTGCTGGAGGTCGTGCGCCGGCCGTTGCTCGCCGGGGTTGCCGCCGACTGGCAGAGCTACGCCGCCGCCGGCCTGATCATTGCCGTCCTCATCGTCGTGGCGGGCATCGTCATCGCCACCAACCAGCGGCGTATCGTTTATTCGCTGTAGCGGGGACATCGCATTGCCACACATCGAGCTGGAACACGTCGACCTCGAGTTCCACGTTGGAGCCGAGCGTCATACCACCTTGCAGACGGCATTGTGGAGCCGGATGCGCCGCAAGCGCGCGGAGGCCCGGACGGTCAGGGCACTGAAGGATGTGAGCCTGACAATCAGGTCGGGTGAACGGGTCGGCATCATCGGACACAACGGGGCTGGGAAGAGCACGCTGCTGAAGGTGCTGGCCGGCATCTACCCGCCGCAGCGCGGCCGGGTGACGATCGAAGGTCATGTCTGCCCCCTGTTCGAGTTCGTGACCGGGTTCGAGATGGAGGCGACCGGCTGGGAAAACATCCGGACGCGAGCGTTGCTGCTGGGGATGTCGCCCAAGGAGATCGAGCAGAAGATCGACGGCATCGCGGCCTTCTCCAATCTCGGCGAGTTCCTGGACATTCCGGTGCGCCACTACTCGACCGGTATGTTCGTGCGCCTGGCCTTTGCCACGTCCACCGCGGTTGACCCGCAGATCCTGCTGCTGGACGAGGTGATGGCGGCCGGCGATGCGGCGTTCATCGAGAGCGCGCGGCGGCGGATGAACGAGTTGATGCTGCGTGCCAGCATCGTGGTGTTTGCGAGCCACAGCCTGGACGTACTGCCAAGCTTCTGCGATCGGACCATTCTCTTGAAGGAAGGACGAATCGTGGCCGACGGTCCGACGGCGGAGGTGGTAAAGCTTTACATGGACGCGCAGGGCCAGCGTAGACGCCGCCACCCACGGCGTGGACGCTCCTGCGGGAGGGGCTTGCGGTGATTCTGGATGCCGCCGGACTGGTCTTGCTGTTCTGGCTATGCGGGCAGGTCCTGTTCGGTGGGAGCCAGCTCTTCGAAACCGAAGCGCTGTGGATCGGCGCGATTGGGGCAATCGCGTGCTGGCTGCAGCCCGGCGCGCCGCGAAGCCTGCCGCTCCCGATGGGCGGGTAG
>CAZUJM010000509.1:0-1634 GCA_964620405.1 uncultured Pirellulaceae bacterium
CGATGACCTGAGGGACTACGTCTTGCCCGTGCTGGGCAGCTCATAGCCTGTCTTGGCGTATCCAATCGTTGACAATGTAACCACATCCATGAGCTATTCCAACATGATCCGCTTCCTCGTCTCTTGCCTTCTTGGACTCTTTGCCATTGCGCACCAAGCCGACGCTTCCTACGTCTTTGCCGACCCGACCGGTTTCTCCTCCCAAGCGACCGGAACTCCCAGCACCTACAACTTCCGGGGCACCGGCGACCTCACCGTGAATGTGGCGGTCAAAGGAAGCAACATCAGTTGGGGCACCAGTACGATGAACTTCGCGAATGCGGGCCTCAACAATCCGGCTTGGATGGGCGGCTCGCGGTCGATGTTCAATATTTCCTATACCGGATCCTCGTCCGGCGGTCCGCACGAACTGGCTGAAATTGAATTCACGTTCGCCAATCCGCTCTCCGCCTCGTCCTACATGCTCTTCACGGATTTCGACTCCTATGAAGGCTTGGCCATCGCGGCGTTCGACGGATCCAACAATCTGATCCCTTTCAGCGACCTGACGCTGATTCGCGTCGACGGAGAGGAGCCAACTGGATCCACAGCGACCACTCCCACTTGGTCGAACACGAATCCAACTCAGGGCTGGACCAGCGTCTCCAGCAATACCGGTTGGGTGGGAACGTCCGCCGTGAGCGGCTACCTCCAAGAGACGACCAACGTCTCGACCAACGATGCTGGCACCGCGATCCGGTCTGCGACGGCCATCAGTCGCTTGGTTTTCTACTACAACGCAGAGTCGACCTCTGGTACTGGCTCCAACTCCCTGCGATTCAACTTCGCGGCTCCCGCGCCGGGCGCCGTTCCGGAACCCGCCTCCGCCAGCGTTTTCTCGCTGCTGTTCCTCGCAGGCTTGGCGGCGTACCGTCGTCGATAGGCTCGTCGGGTAAGTAGCGGTTCGGTTGAAAACCGCGGCGGTCACTCGTTTTCACGAGGCATTTCGGCTTCGGCGGGTGGAGTCTTCACCACGAAGGGCACGGAGGTTCACGGAGCATCGGCGGCGTACGCGTTCTTCGCCCAACCGTCGATCGTCCGGGGCGGACCAGAGTTTTCTGCGGCGTCGCCCTAGGGCCTTTCCGAGCTGCCCCCATTTCTTGAGCCCCCGCCGGGCAGTATGCTGGCGGTTGGTCGCGTGGGGCTTCGGAGAATGGATCGATGCGGTTTTCGCGGGCATGTGTGGAGTCGTTCGGATACAGTCTCCCGGCGGAGGTCGTGACGAGCGACGAGATCGAGGCGCGTCTGCAGCCGCTCTACGAACGGCTGAGGTTGCCGGAGGGTCGGCTGGAGGCGATGACGGGCATTCGGCAGCGGCGTGTCTGGCCGGCCGGGATGCTGCCCAGCGAGCAGAGCTGCGTCAGTGCCGAGCGGGCCATTGAGGCGGCGGGGATCGACCGCCGCGACATCGGGGCGCTCCTCCACGGATCGGTCTGCCGCGACCATCTGGAGCCGGCTACGGCTTGCGGCGTGCACCACCGCCTGGGCTTGGGCGAGGACTGCCTGGTCTACGACCTGTCCAATGCCTGCCTGGGTCTGCTGACCGGCGTCGTCCAGATCGCCAGCATGATCGAGCTGGGGCAGATCCGCGCGGG
>CAZUJM010000510.1:0-1558 GCA_964620405.1 uncultured Pirellulaceae bacterium
CCTTCATGAGCGGGCCGGTGAAGGACGGAAAGCCCTCTCCCTACTTCGGCGAGTATCCGCCCGATTTCTTCGACTTCATCGTGATCGACGAGTGCCACCGCGGCGGGGCCAACGATGAGAGCAACTGGCGGGGCATTCTCGAGTACTTCGCGCCCGCGGTGCAGCTGGGCCTCACCGCGACGCCCAAGCGGCGAGACAACGCCGACACCTACGCCTACTTCGGTGAGCCGGTCTACGTGTACTCGCTCAAGGACGGCATCAACGACGGCTACCTCACGCCGTTCAAGGTGAAGCAGATTTCCACGACGTTGGACGAGTACGTCTACACGCCCGACGACCAGCTGATCGAGGGCGAGGTGGAGACCGGCAAGCGCTACACCGAGTCCGACTTCAACCGGAAGATCGAGATCAAGGAGCGCGAGGCGCACCGCGTGCGGCTGTTCCTCGGGCAAATCAACCAGCGGGAGAAGACCTTGGTGTTCTGCGCCACCCAGCTCCACGCGCTGGTGGTGCGCGACCTCATCAACCAATTCAAGACGGTCGTCACGGATCCTAACTACTGCCAGCGCGTCACGGCCGAGGATGGCGCGCTCGGTGAGGAGCACCTGCGTAATTTCCAGGACAACGAGAAGACCCTGCCGACGATCCTCACGACCTCGCAGAAGCTGTCCACGGGCGTCGACGCCCGGAACGTGCGGAACATCGTCCTGCTGCGGCCGGTGAACTCGATGATCGAGTTCAAGCAGATCATCGGCCGCGGCACGCGGCTCCACGACGGCAAGGACTACTTCACGATTTACGACTTCGTGAAGGCGCACCACCACTTCAGCGACCCCGAGTGGGACGGCGAGCCGCTGGCGCCGGAACCGACGCTCGACCGCGACGAACCGATGGTGAAGGACGATCCTCCCGACGATGATCCGCCGCCAGTGGATCGCGTCGAGCGCCCGCGGAAAGCGCGGATCAAGCTGGCGGACGGCAAGGCGCGGACGATCCAGCACATGATGTGTACGACTTTCTGGCATCCCGACGGTACGCCGATGTCGGCGGCGCAGTTCATGGAGATGCTGTTTGGTTCGTTGCCGTCGTTCTTTCGCGATGAAGCGGAGCTGCGGCGCCTCTGGAGCGATCCCGTAACCCGCAAGGCGCTGCTATCGGGACTGGCTGAGAAAGGTTTCGGTCAGGAGCAACTCGCCGAGATGCAGCGGGTCATCGACGCGGAACGGAGCGACCTCTTCGACGTGCTGGCGCACATCGCCTACGCGATGCCTCCGCTCACGCGCGAGCAGCGGGTCGAGAAGGCCAAGGTGGTGATCCCGCTCGAGTTCAACTCCCGGCAGCAGGCGTTCTTGGACTTTGTGCTTTCCCACTACGCCGAGGTCGGCGTCGAGGAGCTGGCGCCCGAAAAGCTCAGCCCGTTGCTCCGGCTGAAGTACCACGACTCCATCGCCGACGCGGTGAAAGAGCTGGGCTCCCCTGAGGAGATCCAGCGGGCGTTCCACGGGTTTCAGAAGCACCTGTACGCAGGAGCGAGTTAGCCTCGAAGTCGTAGGGGACG
>CAZUJM010000511.1:0-1284 GCA_964620405.1 uncultured Pirellulaceae bacterium
GCACGGCCGGCCGCCGGCCTCGAGCAGCAGTTCGCCCTCCGCCCCGATCTTCCGCCAGCCGAGCACCACGCCCTCGAGCCGGACGAACTCGACGTCGTGGGCTCCCTGGGCGGCACGCACCGGATCGACGAGGCGGGGCTCAGGCAGCGGCGCCGGGCCAAGCGGCCGCGCGCGGGTGATCCGCACGCGGGGGCCGAAGCCGCCCCAATCCCCCGTACCCTCGATCTCCACCTCCGTGCCGGGCCGAATCGCGGGATCGAGTCCGCCCTCTGCCGGCTGGTCGGCCGCGTCTTCCGCGGGCAGGTAGCAGACGATCGCGGACGTCTCATCCTGCACGATGAGCATCGCGTTCTTGGCCTGCCAGGTCGTGACTCCGCGGATTCTCACCGGCGGCCGGGCCCGCATGTCCTGAACGGATCGTCTGCGCAGGTCGACGATCGGCGTGGCGTCGTCGTTGGCCACGCCCGCGCCGGTCGTCGCCAGCAGGGCAACGATGATCGCGGCCATCCTGCCGGTTTGCATCGCGGCGGTGTTCATGCCTATCCTCGCGGGAGCGGTCGCGTGATCCGGGGCATCCGAGGCAGCCAGTCCATGTCAGCGTCTTCGCCGTCGATCCGCATCCTCATCATCGACGATCATCCGGTGTTTCGCGAGGGGCTCGGCAGCCTCTTGGCGTCGCAGGAGGACTTCAAGCTCGTGGGCCAGGTGGCCAGCGGCGAGGCGGCCATCGAATCGCTGCCGCGGCTGCGGCCGGAGGTCGTGCTCCTCGACCTGCGGCTGCCGGGAAAGACCGGCATGGAGACGCTGCTCTGGCTCAAGGCCCACGCGGCCGATTCCAAGGTGATCGTGCTCACGTCGTCGGAATCGGCCGAGGAAGCAGAGATGCTCCTGGCCGCCGGAGCCCGCGGCTTTCTCACGAAGCAGGTGGATGCCCGCGAGATCTTCCAGGCGATCCGCGACGTGCATGCCGGCAAGGGCTGTGGAGCGAAGGGTGTGCGGCCTGCCGCGGCGGCGCCGCCCGAACCCTTGGCGCACCATTCGTCAACAACCGTGTCGATCCGGCGCTCTACCATCCCATTGCGCTCAAGATGATGGCCATGCTGCCGCGGCCTGATCCCGCCCTGGACCCCGATGGCTGCGGCCGCTATGTGCTGCAGATTCCAAACGACAGCGGCGAGCAGCAGTATATCGGGCGCGCCGACTACCAGCTGACGATGGACCAGCGCCTGTTTGGCCGGGTGTTTTACACCAAGTACCGGCACGAGCCTGGCTTCGACAAGAGCA
>CAZUJM010000511.1:1299-1524 GCA_964620405.1 uncultured Pirellulaceae bacterium
CGACGCGGGTCACCTTGCAGCGCACGGCGACGCAGCGCATCCAGGGCGACGGGGCGCCGACGTGGACGACGCTTGGTGTCAATACCTTTCAATACACGACCGGCGGCGGCCAGGATTTTCTCGCCGGCGGAACCGCCGGCTGGAGCGGCAGCGGGTTTACCGGCCGCTTCTATGTCGACACGCCATCGGTGTCGCAGGATTTCGACTGGATCAAGGGGGCGCACA
>CAZUJM010000512.1:0-1522 GCA_964620405.1 uncultured Pirellulaceae bacterium
CGCGAGACGATACCCCGCAACGATTCGTAGCTGCCTTGCAGGTCGTTGGCGGCCATCGCTACGACTCCTCCGGCGACCGCGCGTCGAAATCCGACCGCAGGCAACCCATGTAAACAGTGTTTCGATGCTGACCGTCGCGGAAACACTCTTCGCGCAGCAGTCCCTCGCGCTTGAACCCGGCCCGTTCGAACGCCCGCAAGGCGGACTCGTTGCCTTCCTCCGTGCGGAGGTAGACCTTGTTGAGATTCAGCCGCCAGAACGCGTGACGCAGCACGAGATGCAGCGCCTCGACGGCGTGGCCGCGGCCTTGGTGCTCGCGCTCGCCGATGATGATGCCCAATTCCGCCTTCCGGCTGATCCACTCGATCTGGTGCAGGCCGATGTTGCCGATGTGGATGTCGCCCTCGCGCCGGACGATGGCCAGCACCAGGTCAGTGTCGCTGGTGGTCACGCGCTCGAAGAACTGCTGCATCCGGTTCTCGGAGTTCGGAAACGACCCGTTCCACATGAACCGGGTCACGTCCTGATCGTTCAGCCACTGGAAATAGCGGCCCTGCAGGTCCGAGCGCAACAGCCCGCGCAGGTAGCACTGCTTTCCCTCCAGGAACACGGTCTTGTCCATCATGCGCATTCCATCCCTGCCCGCCGATCGACGATGTTGGCGACCCGCACGCCGGCCTTGCCGTCTTGACGGGCCCAACCTGAGAGCGGGCTCGCGACGCCTTCGCGGATCGCTCCCAGGGCTGCGCGAAACGCCGCCACGAACTGCTGGTCCGACCCCACCGCTTCGACGTGACGCCGCCGGGTCAGGATGCATCGGTCCTCTCCCGGCACCAGGTTCGGCTGGATGCTGATTACGGGAATCCCAAGGCCGGCCGCAAACACCAGCATCGTGCTGGCCATGCTGGCCACGACATCGGAACCCAGCATCAACTCGTCGGCGTCGCCGTCCTCGATCAGTTGAAAGCGTCTCGGCGGGACCAGCCGGTCGAGGCCCGCCGTCTTCGCGCGCGGGTGCTCCTTGAACAACAGGAACACACCGGTATCCCGGTCGAGCTGCCTGATGCCCTCGAAGAGGACTCCCACCGCGTCGGCCTCAGTGTACCCCAACTGATTTCCGGGGTAGGCCTCGGTGATGCTGTGCGAGAAGAAGGTCAGGATTACCTCTTCCGGGCCGATTCCATAGCGCTCGCGGAGCCGGGACGCGGGACGGCCCCGGGCGGCCAGGCTATCGAACTTGGGGTGCCCCGTCACCTCGCACAGCTCCGCGGGAACACCGTCCTCGACCATTTCGGCGAGGGCCACGGCATCCATAACCGCGATGACATCGGGTGTGATGGCCGGTGACAGCGGCCCGCCCGGCACCAGCCGCAGCCGGTCCGCGTAGTTCATCCAGGAATCGAGCACGCTGACGACTGGCTGTTCCATCTGCCGAGCCGCGCGAATCAACGCGTAATCCAGGTTGTCTTTCGGGCCGACCAAGCCGGTCAAGACCACCGCGGGCGCATGGGTCCGCACCACC
>CAZUJM010000513.1:0-1503 GCA_964620405.1 uncultured Pirellulaceae bacterium
TTCACGTTCGCGGGCACCGAGTTCGCTTCGTCAGGCCTCGTCAACTCGGACACGATCACCAGCGTCACCTTGACCAGCGCAGGCTCGGCCGCCACGGCCGCTCCGGGCACCTACCCGATCGTGGCCAGCAATGCCGTGGGGACGGGCCTGTCGAACTACAGCATCACGTACACCAACGGCACGATGACGGTTAATCCGGTCGGACCTCGTCCCGACATCGTGATGAGTTCGGCGACCACCACGGGTCCCACGACCGTACGGGTCGTCTACCAGGTCAATACGGCGGTGGCACCCTCGTTTGTCCTGGCGATCGCGCGGTCGACGGATGATCTTTACGATGCGGCCGACGCGACGCTTTTCAGCGTGACGCTGACAGACCCTGCGGACTTGTCGCTGGGCAGTCACACGAAGGTCTTCACCGTGGGCACCTCGGCGGGGCAGATGACGCTACCGGGGGTTGGAGCATCGGAGAACGACGACGACTACTGTCTGCTGGTTGTCGCGGATCCTGCCAATCTGGTCAACGAAGGCGAGGCCGATCCCTGGAACTCGGACAACACCGTCCGCTTCTCGGGAGTCTACGCGGCCCCCTCGGGGACTGTGTTCGTGCACGGGACCAATGGAGCGGACAGCATCACGGTGGCGACGAACCGAGTGACGATCGGAGCGGTCAACCATGTGATCGACTCGGCGACCACTACCGCCATGCGGTTCCGCCTCGGTGCGGGAGCGGATATCGTCGTGGCGGGGAATTTCGCCAACTTGTTCCGGGGCGGCGCGGGTGCCGATTCGCTGACGGGCGGGGGTGTCACCGACGTCGTCTATGGCCACCCGGATCACGAGACCCTGCGTGGAGCAGGCGGTGATGATCTCTACTACTTCGATGCCGACCTGCCGTTGGGCAGCGATACCATCCAGGATACGACCGGTGTGGAGGTCATCGACTACTCATCGACGACCGGATCGGGCATCAGCCTGTCGCTCGGCGTGATCACCGCTCAAGTGGTCAACGCGAACCATACCCTGACGCTGACGTCGACCAGCGCCATCGAGCACGTCCTGGGCACGTCGCTCGCCGATACCATCACGGGCAACACGGCCGGCAATATCATCCAGGGCCTCGGCGGCGGCGACAACCTGATCGGCGCTGGCGGTGATGATCTCTATCTTGTTGATTCCGATGTCGCCCAGGGAACGCTGACGATCAACGATGCGTCCGGCGTCGATACGATCGATTTTTCATCGACGCAGGGATTCGGCCATCTGCTAAATATCGGCCTGACGACCGCCCAGGTTGTGAATGTGAACCTGACCATGGTCCTGCCCGTCGTAGGCATTGAGAACTTGGTGGGCGGAGCCCTGGTGGATAACTTCACGGGCAACACGCTGGCAAACCGGCTGTGCGGCAACGGTGGTAACGATACGCTCTCGGGTGGAGCCGGCAACGATACCTATGTCTTCGATCCAGATACGCAACTGGGAGCGGATACGGTGAGCGATTCC